>JAYEKM010000001.1:0-6585 GCA_034661035.1 Patescibacteria group bacterium
CATCGTTATTGGCTACTACTGTGGAGGAATCGAAGTCATTGTTGTTATTGTTAGCGCCTAGGATGTTTTGGGTGAAGTCTTGGTCTGAGGCTGAGGGTGCTGTGGTGGGTTCTGTGAAGGCTGCGTTTGTGGTTATAGTGAAAGTTATGATTATTAGGATAATCAGTAGTTTGGTTATTTTTTTTGATAGGTTAACTTTCATTTATTTTAGTTTACTTGTCTTGTTAGAGGTAAGAAATTGAAAATTTCTGTTAGCTCTAATGGGATTTGTTTTTGCTTTACCTGACCATCTTTGATGGTTTAGGATTTTATATAGTTAAATTTGCTTTACCCTGTTTACCTTTGTTTAGTTAATAGGGTTTACCCTGTTCACAGGTTACTAGTTAACAGGGCTGTTTTTGACAGACTTAACTATATTATTATAGCTTAAATATTGTTTTAGAGGAGATGAGTGTGGGGATAAATTTAACATTCCAACATTCTTCAGAATGTTGGAATGTTATTTTAGATTATTTAAAATAGAAAAAATAAAGAATAGTTGAAATATTTAATTAGATAACAAATCGATATCTTTTTGAAACTCTAAAGCTCGACTAGCTACTTTGTAGCCATAACTATAAGTAGGTCTCATATGTTTTAATAAAGTTCCGCTAGTCTTATTATACAATCCTGAGTAATATTTAGCTGCTGTACAGCTCCAAATATCAAATTGGCTAGAAAAAGCTGATTGGCATCTTTCCATAGCATCCCACAAATAGAGAGCTGTCCCAGTAAAGGCATCTAGATTATTAAAAGGTGAGGGTGAATCAGTTCCTAGAACTTTGGCCACTCTCTTCTTGTAACCCGTTCCGTGATTGATATCCCACCAAGTAGTTGGCATAAATTGAGAAGGTCCCATAGCTCCTCCATAAGCTCCATCTGAGGTAATTGGACAAGACACTGGAGTAGTTTCTGGATCCATTCCGAGTTCCTCTAAGATTCTCAAGAAAGATGGTTTTTGAGAGTTACTCATAACAGTCCCCGCTTTATTAGAAGATGGTTGATTATAAGTACATCGTCCTTGGTTTCTCCCGATGACACCATCTATTCCAGACTCTTGTGACAAAATAGATAAAGTCAAAGCTGCTTCTACTCCAATCCTTTCTTCATAAAGTTGCACCAGTTGAAGGGCTTCCCCAAAAGTTAGCTCCGTCCCTCCGACAGTCCTAAACAAACGATTTGTAATTGCTGTTTTAACCCTTTCTTTTTCAGCAATAGTTTTTTGGTACTCAGCTTCTTGATCTCTATTTAAATTAAGTAGATTATCTTTTTCTTTCTTATAAGTTACCTGTTTCTGTTTCTCAGATTCTTGAGTTATTTTTAAACCTCTCTCGTTCATTTCATTTTCTCTCAATAAATCTTTAGTCGATTCTGTTTCTCCTCTAACCTGCCTTAATTCTGAAAGTGACTTATTTAAATCTCTCTTTATAACACCGTAATCATCTACATCCACAAAAAAATTAGATATAGAATCCTGAGCTAAAATTGCTTCTAAAAAAGAAAACGAATCTAACTCATTAGTCTTTTTAACTAATGTTGTCAAATGACCAACGACGATATCCATTCTTTTTTCAAGGGAGATGATATCTTCTTCCTTCTGTTCTATCTCCTTGCCAAGCTGATAAATCTTAACCTGACTGGTTCGAATATTTAAATCAGTTTTTTGAATTTTATTACCAATGATGGCAATGTCTCTTTCTATAGTGACTGATTCTCTTTGTTTTAAATCAAGTAAAGCTTTTTGTTGTTGAACCTCCCTTTCACATTGTTCTGAAATTAACTGAAGCTCTGCATCTGTTTTACCCTCGATATTTACGATCACGCATTCAGTAGAAACAGCCCCTCCAGAGATGGGAAGAATTAAAAAAATCGCAAGCAACGATATAAAACCAATTTTAGATAATTTCGGCATAAAGTTAATTGTAACAAATTATAACAAAAAAAAGACCTTAGACAAAAGTCCAAGGTCTTTTTTTCAATAAATACTTTTTTAAGCCTCTTTATCTTCAGCATCTTCTTCATCTTTCTTCCCTTTCTGTTCAACTTCTACGTCAGCAATATCAGGAGTTACTACCTCTTCTTCTACTTCCTCTTCCATCTTAGTAACAAGCGCTACTACTTCTTCTGGGTCACCTGAAAGAGTTGCTGAATCAGGAATAATCAAATCTTTTGCTAAAATTCTGCTATCAAAATCTTTCAAAACTGAAACATCTACTTCTATCATCTTAGGTAAATCTTTAGGTAAAACTTCAATCTTCAATTCACGTAAAGTTTTCACAAGAGTCCCCCCTAATTCTTTCACGGCAGGAGAATTACCAACAAATTCTAAAGTAACATCAGCTTCCATAACTTTTCCTCTTTCAATTACATAAAAGTCAACATGACGAACTCTTTCAGAAACTGGATCAAAGTCTATGTCTTGAATAACAGCTTCTTTATCTTCTCCGACTCCTTTAAGGACTATCAAAGATGAACTTCCTGCTTTTTTCCAAACTTTTTTAAATTCTACATAAGGAATTGAGATGGGCACAGTCTTTTCCTTCTTACCATAAAAAACTCCACGAAGTAATTCCGTTTGACTTTCTACTTTATGGGGTTTTGGGAATTTCTTAGTTAAATCCCTCTCTTTTATATTTAAAATTAATGACATATAGCGGGTATTATAACGAAATTTGTGAGAAAAGCAACCATAGAAGCTAGCTATTGAAGAGATGATCGTGTTATTATTTGTTTGGTATTTGTTCCTAAATTCACAACGAGGGAGGTGATCCAGATGAAAAAATTCATGGTTCCCAGAATTGCTCATTGTAGCGAGGGTTGTTAAATGAGGGGGTTTCGGTTTTGCCGGAACCCCCTATTTTTATTTTTACAAAAAATTTTATATGTTATAATTTTACTATAAATCTCGTTAGAAATTTAATGAGATTATAGTTACTAATTTAATTTAAGATAGTTTACTAAAAATAAACTATCTCTAACAGAATGAATAACAACTTTGATTTTATAGCTTTTGGAGACATCGTTATTGATGCTTTTATAAATCTAAAGGCAGCTAGAGTACGAGAAGAAAAAGGAAGGCCTGAATTATGCCTCAGTTTCGCAGATAAAATTCCGTATGAAAAAGTAGACGTTATTCCTGCTGTTGGTAATAGCGCTAATGCCAGTGTTTCTGCTAGCCGTTTAGGGTTAAAATCTGCTTTAGCTACTAATGTTGGAGATGATGATGACGGTAGAAAATGCCAAGAAGTTTTAAGAAATGAACAAGTAGCAATGGATTTTGTTAAAATTCATCCTGGTGAAAAAACTAATTATCATTTTGTTCTTCTTTATGAAGCCGATCGAACTATCCTAGTTAAACATACTGAATTTGATTATGAATTACCAGAGATGGATAAACCAAAATGGATTTACTTAAGTTCTTTGGCAGAAAATTCTCTCCCTTTCCACGGAGAAATTGCAAAATATTTAAAAGACAATCCTGAAATAAAATTGGCCTTTCAACCCGGAACTTTTCAAATGGAGTTAGGTTACAAAAAATTAGAAGATATCTATGAAGCCACTGAAATTTTTTTCTGTAATGTTCAGGAAGCAAAAAGAATTCTCGGTGAAGCTAACCCAATGATTTTGAAAGATTGTCTCAAAGATGACAAACAAAAAACTATTTTTGCACTCCTAAAAGAGATGAAAAAATTAGGTCCTAATATAGTAGTAATTACTGATGGCCCTGATGGTGCCTATGCTTATGACGGAGAAAGAATTTTATTTGTCCCAATGTACCCAGACCAAAAGGAACCTTTGGATAGAACAGGAGCTGGTGATGCTTTTTCCTCCACTCTAACCAGTGCCTTAGCTTACGGAAAAAGTTTAGAAGAAGCCCTTCTCTGGGGACCTATAAACTCAATGTCAGTGGTTCAGTATGTCGGGGCTCAAAAAGGCCTATTAACACAAAAAAAATTAGAAGAATACTTAAAAAATGCTCCTAAAGAATATAAAGTGTCTGAAATAAAATAGATTATTTGTTTTTAATTTCTTTTTTCTTCTTTTTCTTCTTCATCACCACATGTAAAGGATAAAATTCAAAATAATTATCTCCATCAAACCAAGCACACTTAAAATGAAATAACCTCAATCCTGTTAATCTGGACAGGACCAAAGCATAAATAGTTAATTGTTCAATTGGTTTAACTCTTTTCGCTCCCGGTTTATAATCCAAAATATGTACAGCTCCGTTTCTAATTTGTACAATATCAATGTGTCCAGTAATAACTTCCTCTTCTTTTAGTTCCAAAGGCACAATAAAGTTTTTCATTCCTTTAAAGTGTTGGATATCTTTGAAATCAAGCAATATGGGAACCTCTGTTGCCACTGTCACAGAATCATTCAATAACATAAATTTTTGCAGAACTTCATGCCTTAACTTATTATTTACTACTGTCTGAATAACAAATTTAGCTGTTTTACAAGCAAAGTTAGGTCGTGAGGTAATCTTAACCTGATCTAAATTAAATATATTCTTATACTCCGAAGCACGACAAGAACTATCTTTAAAAATCTGATGGGGGCACTCTGTATCTATTATCTCTAAAAATTGTTGCAGAGGTTTAAACTTTTGATGTTTAAAAAACTCATCAATCACACAATCTGTTTTGGCTCGATGATAAATAAAATCATAAATCTGACCATGAAAAAGATGGGCTTCTACAAAAATATCTTTTTTCTCATATTTTTGCGAGATAAAATCTCGCATTCGTATTATAGGAAGATATTCTTTGAAACCCTTTAACCAACTTCCTATATTTTGTTTACTTATAGATAATCCATATTTTTCATTGACTAATTTAGCGGTTTCTTCCATTGTTTGGAAACTATTATAACCATTAATTGCCTCTAGGATTACTCTTAGCGGATATGTTCTATTTTTTGTAATACTAGGAGTAAATTTTTTATCACAATTTTTACAATAATAAATTTGAATTATCTCATGTTTTTTCTGACGAACACCACTTTTTACAATTTTCGGACCCTGACAAAAAGGGCAGTGAGTAAGTATTTTCTGAGTTTTAATTTTATTCTCCATTTATAAGATTTCTGCTATTTTTTACCAAACTTCTCATTAAGCCTTATCCAAGACCTTTTTAAATTAAGTACTTTTGCTCTATTAGTAGAATAATCTTTTAATAATTTATTAATTTTCTTTTCAAATCCAATGATTTCTTCATTATCTTTTTCAACTACAAGTTGAGATTCTATTTTTTCAGAATCTATATAGGAATCAGAAATTTTCTGCTCTTTTGTTTTCTTAATAACAGAAAGAATAAAATCAAGTTTAGAAATAACAGAAGTAATAATCTCAGCCGTTTTTTCTAATTTTCTTTCTGCCACTCCAAAATTATCAAAACGATTACCATAACTTTCTGCAATCATTTTAGGAATATGTTTAGAAATATTTTTAAGTAGTTCTACTTCTTCCTCTAAACCCAAATCTTGTGGAGCTTGTAAAGTAAAAATGTCAGCCGACAAAGAGGTACTTTTGTTATATACTTCCAAATCTCGAAAACTTTTAATGGGGCCTTTTACTCTAAAATTTCCTCTTCCTTTATTAGAATTAAATTTATTTTTAAAATTTGGTCTATAATTATTAAACATATTTTTAACTAGGTCCAACCTCTTGGTTAGCACGATCGTGATCTTTAACCACTACGTATTGTATTACCACTACTGAGGTCGTACCTCTTTTGTTATTGTTGCCGAGGTCGGACCTCTTTCTATCTCTCGATTTTT
Source organism: Patescibacteria group bacterium (assembly GCA_034661035.1). GTDB lineage: Bacteria > Patescibacteriota > Minisyncoccia > Phycocordibacterales > UBA12079 > JAGYLJ01. Next base: position 5,821 of record JAYEKM010000001.1, read on the forward strand.
TTCAAAAAAACTTGATTACACCACAGGTATTAAAATAATACAAATTTTGGGGTAAAAATGGACAATTTTTGCCAAAAAACTCTCACATTTTTGACAAGAATCATTTGAAAAAGGGGTCGTTCCGCGAGGAGGAGCTTGCGACGGAAAGGGTGCGACCTCTTGGAAAAATCTCCAAATCAATGATTTCTCATTGAGAACAAACACTTTTTTAACAAACAAAATAGGGTTTACCCTGTTAAATCTTTTCTGAAAGAAAAGAATAAAATCTTTGATTTTACATTTAACAGGGCTCTAATGCTCGTGCGGATAGCTTTTCAAAAATTATATGACTTAGATAAAGGGTAAAACAGAAATAACTCTCACACCTTTGTCTTAATATCTCTCGAATTTTGGACAAATCGAGGGTTTGACAAAAATTCGAGAGGTAGCGAGGTCCGACCTCTTGGCTAAGAAACCAGTAATCTTTAGCTACCAAATTTTGTTTTACCACTGCCGAGGTCGGACCTCTTTTAGCAATTTATTGATTTTTCAATGAATTTACCTCTTCTTACAATGATTTGATTAAGCTTCTTAACTCCTTAATTTCAATATCTTTTTCTTTTTTCAATTCCTCGTTCTTCCTTATCAAATCCTTAATAACCTCATTCTGAGCAGAAACAGTAGCTGATAAGTCTCTACCCTCTCCTGATACGATAAATGGGGCTAATTTGGAGTGGTCTAACTGCATTTCTTTATTATTTTCATCATATTGACCATCTGGAAGTC
>JAYEKM010000002.1:0-5944 GCA_034661035.1 Patescibacteria group bacterium
TTTAAACGTAGAGGGGATTTTGTGCCCCCTATTTCAATTTAGAGTATTTAGCTGGGAAAACTTCTGGATTGAAATTGTTATTTTTTGAGATAATAACACAAGATTTATAAATAAACCTCCAAAAACAGGTAGTTTTGAGAGGATTTTTAGACGATGACGGGAAACTTTATAAAGGAAAAATAGGTATTATTACTAGCGTTGTTGTTTATCAATAATGCTGACTAGTCAGTGTTCATATAGGGACCCTAGTGATGACACTTATAACGCTCCCTAGTTATAAGACCTGCCAGACTATTAGAAATGTTGAACGCGGATTTCCGCGGCCTTGAAAAAGGCGGCTAAACTAATGGTACTGAAAGGAGGTTTAAAATAATGAAAAAAATATTTAGAAAAGCTATGACGGTTTTGGCAAGTACTGCTTTAATTGGAATGACTGTAGGTGGAGCATTTGCTGCATCTTACCCAACTCCTTTTACAAGTAACACTGCAATTGTTGTTGGTGCTAATGCAGCTCCTTCAGACAATATCGCAGCTTCCAGTATTGCTTCTAATTTAGATGCAAGTTCTGCTGGAACAGGTACTACTACAACTACAACTGGTGGCGATTCTTATAAGTTCGAAAAAACATCTACTAAGTTCAATTTAGGTGATACTATTACTGGTGTTATTTCTTCGAGTATTGATGACGATGAATTACCAACTCTTTTAGCAGAAGGTAAATATCTCGACAACGATAATGATGAATTTGATTACACTCAGAAGATTACTATGGAGGCTACTCAGTTAGAAATGTTTGATGATGATGACTATGCTACCGATTCTCCTACGGTTGGATTTAAAGTTAATTCAGGAACTACTTTAATGACTTACACACTTACATTTAGTGATGAGCCTTTAATAATGGATTTAGTTACTACTGATTTACCATTTATGGGTAAGACATACTATGTTTTATCTAATAGTACTTCAGGTGCTAACCTTATCTTGACTTTGCTTGATTCTGCTTCAGATACAATTTTATCCGAGGGAGAGTCTACTACTTTGAATGTTGAAGGAACTGCTTATGCAGTTAGTATAAACTTTATCAGTAGCACAGAAGTAAAGTTAACAGTTAATGGTGAAACAACTAATAGTTTAGCTGAAGGTGGAACTTACAAATTAAGTGATGGTTCTTACATTGGTATTAAAGATATCATGTATACTGCTAAAGATACAGGTATCAGTAAGGTAGAACTTAGTATTGGCTCTGGTAAGTTAACTCTTACTAGTGGCTCCGAGGTTAAAATCAATGATGACGCAATTTCGGGACTTACTGCTACATTAACTAACTCTACTGCAGCCTTAGGAACTTCAACTGCAAAGTTGACAAGTATTGCTATTGCGTGGGCTGCCGATGAAGATTTATTCATCGCAGAAGACACAGAAGTAACAATGCCTGGATTCAATGCGGTAAAAATGTCCTATGGAGGATTAACTTATCCTGTAGAAGAAACTATCGAGGTTAAGCAAGGTGGAACAACATATGCAGTTCTTGACAATTTCCCATTGAAAGATGGTGAAGCTGACATTAACTTCTTATGGGGTGATTCTACTTCATTTACTGGTTTAGGTAAGGATACATCTAACAGATTAGTTACTGCTGCTTCAGGTGAAAATCTGACATTTAACGCAGATAATCAAGACGATTACTTTGTAGTTTCTTACGATGATGGTAGTGATGCTGAGTCTTACTTAATGAGGGCTAACAATTTTGTAATTGATGGTTCTAGCAATAAGACTGATTTTGAGTATTACAAAGATGGAGTTTGGACTGATAAGAAGACTGGCGCTAAAGATGGAGATACATTCTCAATCGGAAACGCTGAAGTTAAGGTCTGGACTGTTGCTAAAGCAGGTAGCACTAAGACTGTAAAGATACAGAATAACAGTGCTAATACAAACTTCTATGAGCTTTGGTCAAAAGAAGGTATGAGAGTTGCTTTGCCTATTGAAAATAGTACTTATGTTGATACAACTGCTGCAACGAATTACACAACTGCAGCTCTTGCATGTGCATACATTACAGACCATATGGCGGCTAATGTCGGTGAGGTATTTACTGGAAATTTCAGGTATAACCTAACAGGTACTGGGCAGACAAATACTACTTCTTGTGCTACTACTTTCAAACTCGTGATGAATGAGGAAGATAAGAATGGTAACAAGGCACATGCAGATGGTGACCAGATTAATGTGACTCTTGGATGGGACGCATCTACTACTAAAGAAGTAGAAGTGAGTGCTGTCTTAACAGAAAACGATGATGTTACAGAAGTTGAAATTGGAGAGACAGATGTATGGAGAGAATTTGCATATTCTCCTCTTGCAACTGAAATCTTATGGAACAAGCCATCTTCAGGACAGAAAAGTGTTAAGTTAATTTACCACGGTGATGAAGTTGCTGCTGATGTATACATTACATCTCCAGAAGTAACTCTTATCTCTGATGGAGATAGTGTTGGTGTTATGACTGTTAAGGACAGCGAGGTTGCTTCCGTTTCTGGAAAGAACTTAGTTGTTGTTGGTGGTTCTGCTATCAACTCCGTTGCTGCTGAATTACTTGGTGGAGCTTATAGTGAAGGGGCGTTTACATCCGCTACGGGTGTGGCTGCTGGAGAGTTTATGATAAAGTCCTTTAGTAGGACCGGAAATACTGCTCTTTTAGTTGCTGGTTACAATGCTGCTGACACTGAGAAGGCTGTTACTTACTTGCTTAACAATGATGTTGATACAACTGTTGGTAAGAATTACAAGGGTACATCCGCTACAGAAGCTAGTTTAGTTATTGCTTAAATACAAAGTTAAACAAAAAATTTATTTTTACTCGCCCGACCTCAAAAAGGTCGGGCTTTTTTTATGTCGTTTTGTTTTTTGAATGAAGTATGGAAATTGTTTTAAACTCTTTTTTCAACAAATCTTTATGATATATAAATTTGGGGTTGGAGGTTTTTTTAGATTATGCAATGACAGAGTCCTTGCTGATCAAAAAGTCCTTCGGATTTTTGCTAATGATATATAAATTTGGGGTTGGAGGTTTTTTTAGATTATGCAATGACAGAGTCCTTGCAAAATTAAAAACTAAAGTTTTGAATTTATGAAAAAAATCCAAACTGCAAAAATTAGAGAACAGAAAGCTAAAATGAAAAAGATTATCGTAGGGGTTGTTTTGATATCTTTGATGGTTGTTTCTACAGTTGGTTATTCGATGATGCAGGGAGGTAGCAAGGAAGATACCAAGGAAGATACCTCAAAGGTTGAAGAAAACGGTTTACTATTTTATCGGCAGAATGAAATTTGGGTGACTTCTATTAATGGAAAAACGTTTGGTTTTCAATATTTGCCGTCGGAAATTGTAAATGTTTCTGTTGAAGGCGATTATGATTTAGATAGGTATTCTGATAGTATAATATATTACGAGACTCCAACGGGAGGAGTTATAGAAATCTTAAATAATTTAAAAGAGCATATTTTAAGGTATCAGGGTGCTTGTTTAAATGATTCTGGGTGTGAAGGAGATTTCCCTATAAAAGATTGTTCTAGTAATGTGATTATATCTAAGGGAGGTAATGAAACGAGAGTTTATGGAAATGAAAGTTGTATTTATCTCGTCGGTGATTCGATTATGGCTGCCGATGCTTTCTTATACAAACTTTTAAAAGTAAACTGATGTTGATTAGAATATGGCTAAGAAAAAAGTTAAGAAGAGAAAAAGAAAACTTAGTAAAAGTGAAAAGGAAGAATTAGATACTGAGGGAGAATTGCCTAAAAAGTCTGTTAAGAAAAATGAAACCCGACAACTAATCTGGTTTTTTGTAGTTGTGGCTGTTGTCTTTGCGTCGTTTCTGATACCTTATTTTTATCTTCAAAGTTTGAAATCTTTTGAGTATGCAGGAGTTGATTGGATGAGAGAAGATTACGGCCAGTTTGAAGTTTATCATTCGGAGTTTCCGGCGCTGAATGGGGAGAATTATAAGTATAATATTTTTTTAAGAAATGATCCTCGAGAGAATAATGTTTCGGCTGATGGAAATTTTAGGGATTTTAAGATTGGTGGTTTTGTTTCTATAAGTCCTGAGGTAGATTTGTGTCGGGGAGATGTTTCGAGAGTGATGTTAGACTTGGGAAGTTTCCTTGAATTGGGTCTTGGGATTCAGAAAGTATGGGCTGCAACTCCAAGTTTTGAAGTTCATAATCAAACTGGAAGGGCTTATGCAACTTGCAATACAAGAGATAGAACCGTGATTATGGTTGAAATTGGTGAACCTGCCGTCGTGCAATCTAAGACTAATCCTTTTTGTTATACGATTCGTGTTAGAGACTGTGAGGATATTGAACCTGTTGAGAAATTTATGATAGAGGTTATCTGGGAATTTAGGGAGAATTAATTTAAAATGGATGCACAGATTTTGTGGGGGTTTTTCTTAACAGTTTTACCAGTTTTTGAATTACGAGGGGGCTTGCCGATTATCGTTGAATATACTGTTAGGAATGGGATTTCTATTTGGCCTTATTTTTTGATTGTGCTTGTTTTGAATATTTTAGTTATCTTTTTGATTTTTATGTTTTTTGACTCTCTCCATAAATTACTTATTAATTGGAGATTTTACCGTCGAGCAACAGGTGTTATTTTAACTAGAATTCAAAAGAAAGTTGAGAAAGTTCAGCGTAGAATGGATAGTTGGGGCTATTTCGCTTTAATGTGCTTCGTCGCTATTCCTGTCCCCGGGTCTGGAGCTTGGACAGGTACTTTGGTTGCATGGATATTAGGATTGGATAGATGGAAAAGTTTTGTTGCTATTGCATCAGGAGTAATTATCTCAGGGTTACTAATTCTTTTTCTTTCGCTTGGATTTTTTTCCGGATTTTCTTAAACTAAATATATATTTTATATCTGAATAAAATGGGATAGATTCTATTTTGTATATCTTAACTATAAAAAACCATATAGCTACGACGAAAATTGTTGAAGTGAAGTGCCAGAGTATCCAGTGGGTTGTTGGAAAATAGGTCTTGTCAACAATTAGGATTAGAAAAACTATCCTCAGGATGTTAAGAGAGAATAGTATTACTATTGCAGTTACTAGAGAGAGTAATCGTTTTTTTAGTTTAACTTCTGCTGTTGAGAAGATTAAAATGAACATTAAATAAAATGCGGCTCCAGCGACGCAAGCAGGAACTATCTCTATGATTGCTCCTTTTATTAGAATTAAATTTCCGGCAGTTATTGTTCTTGTGAAAAGAGATACTATTGCTCCGACGGATTGAATAGTTATTGGAGTTAGAATTTTATAGAATATATAAATATTCCCCATACCTGCAAGAAGGAGTAAAAAATATCTAATAAACAAATCTAGAATCCTTCTTGATTGTTTTTCCATGTAACTTGGTGGAATCTACTGTTTAAAAGGTTTTAGAACTCCTCTTTTCTCGACCTTCGTGAAATTCGAACAATTAAAACTAAGAAGATGAGTATGCATAATACTGCAATTCCTGAAACGATGTAGAGTAATTTGTCGTCTATGTTTGCAAAAAATGATTCCTCTTCCTCGATATTTACGGAAACTGCCTGGTCATAATTTTCTCCGTCAACGACAGTATTAACTTTAAGTGTTTGGAATCCTCCCTTTGTTGGAATTAATTTTATTAAAACAGTTGCAGTATCATCTTCGTCGATTGAAAGTGATTGCGGTTCAATACTTACAAGTTCTGCCCAATTTTCAAATCCAGATGCGGAAATTACAAAGTTGTTATCGTCGCCGTTGTTTGTAACTGATACAGCAATTATTAACTCTTCTCCAACTTTTGCGTCAGAATCTAGAGATGCGGATATTGATGGTGCTGGTTCTCTGCAAGATAAAATTTCTAATAAGACTGAGAAATCGTCTCCTTCCTCTTCTGAACTTTC
>JAYEKM010000003.1:0-51952 GCA_034661035.1 Patescibacteria group bacterium
AGGTATCTGGTCAGGCACTACCCAAGGACTAATAGGTACCTACACTAATACAGACCTTCGTCTTATCACTAATGGTACATCTAAAGTAACTATCACTGCTGATGGTAATGTGGGGGTGGGGACGACGAATCCAACATCAACTTTTTATACTTCAAGTCCAACTGTATTAGATATTAATTCAGCTTCAGGCTATTCAGGAATTGTTCTAAGGAGTGGCGGAGACAGTTCTGTAATGAGTATAGGTGTAGCTAATAGTGGCCTCAAATTTTCAACAGAAACTTCTAACGTAACACGTATGTTTATCGGACAGGATGGCAACATCGGCATCGGGACGACGGGGCCAAATAATGCATTTGGTTGGGCCGGTCCAATTTTAGAGGTTAACGGAACGCAACCATCTTTTACTCTAAACCCAAGTGGGAGTGCACAAGAGGCTGATATGTCAAGTAATGCAATGGGATTGTATATACAAGTGTACGGACATGCTACAGCAACAAATAATGATATCCTATTTTTGACAGAAGAAACAAATAGTCAGGCTACGCCAACAGAACGCATGCGAATAGATAGTTCTGGCAACGTCGGCATAGGTACGACGGTGCCGGAAAGTGTAGGAGGATTTTCTGAAACGGGGTTGGTTGCTTCGGTCGGGAGTTCGGTATCTTCTAGGACATCTCATGTTATATCAGGAGATAGAGCCTTTCTATATTTTGTTGATACTGATGCAAATGCAAACGAACAAATAATGAGAGCTGAAACAAACTCAGGTGTTTTTTCATTTCAGTCAATGACAGATGTTGGAGGTTCTCAAGCGGCAAATATTTTGACGATGGACCATTCTACTGGCAACGTTGGCATTGGCACTACGGCGCCAGGATATAAATTAGAAATTGGAGGTGCCTTAATTGGTGATGCTTTGAAAGTAGTTTCTGTCCATTCAGGAACAGGAAGGTCTGTATTGTTTCAAACTAATTCTGGTAGTATAGATGCGTTTACTATTTTAGGAAACGGTAATGTTGGTATAGGTATAACGACACCAGGAGAAAAGCTTCATTTATATGATAGTAATTACCCTAAAATTGAAATAGAAGGGAATAAAGTTGGCGCTGATATTTATGGAGAAATTATTTTTAGTAACACAGATACAGTTAGTTATGATGGAGCAAAAATAGCAGTTAAGAACTTCTCATCTTCTGGTACAGGAACTAATTCTGGAGAAATACAGTTCTATACGAATGATGCTAATGGAGGATTAACTCAACAGATGGTTATTAATGCTGATGGTGACGTTGGCATCGGCACGACGGGGCCGGGGGCGAAGTTGGAAGTTGAGGGGAGCAGTCTTTTGTTAGACGGAATAGCGACTGCCGGAACTACTTCTCTAATAATAGACACAGCGTCAGCAAAACATGCAATGATGCATTTTAGGCAGGCAAGTAGTGATGTTTGGAGGATTGTTCTTGATTCGGATGATTCACTTGATTTTGATCAAGGCGGTGGTCTTGAAAGGATGACTATTCTTGACGGCGGCAACGTCGGCATCGGCACAACGAACCCAACAGACAAACTTCACGTTGTCGGAGATGCTTATTTCTCAGCTGACGTCTCAGCCCTCTCCTTCACCGACAGAACACCATACCCCAAAGACTTACAAACAGCTTATGATGCAGTTATGTCTATGCAAAGACTACCAATAGGACAATATCAAGAAAACAACAAAGAACACCAACTAGATCACTCTAAGTTAAGTTCTTTTATTAAAGCAGGAGAAGGTAGAGATTTATCAGCTACTGTATCTGCTCAAAATGAGGTGATTAAGGATTTGGTGAAGAAAATTGAGGAAAGGGATGATAAAATAAATAATTTGATTGGAAGAATAGAAAATCTAGAAGTTAAGCTGAAATCTTTGGAAAGTCAATAAATTTAAATTTTAGGGTTTATCATTTAATATGATATCATTAGTTTAAACGAGTGATGAAAATTAAATTTTGATCCCACCCAAGCCTGCCTGCCGGCAGACAGGGCGGACAAGAAAAATATGGAAATAATACCAGCAATTTTACCAAAAGATTTTGAGGAATTAGAAAAAAAATTATGTGTCTTAAAAGAAGCTTTTTCTATCTTAGAAAAAAAAGAAAAACCTCTCGTTCAAATAGATATTTGTGATGGTGTTTTTGTACCTTCTGTAACTTGGCCATACCCAGAATTTAGTGCAGTTGATCACCTAATTAATTTTATTGATGACTTTGATTTTGAAATAGACCTTTTTGTAGAAAAACCTGATCATGTAGTTCCTTACTTACAAAAATTAGGGGTGAAGAGAATAATCTTACATGTTGAAAGTCTTAACGATAAGTCTATTAGTAATTTATCTAAGGATTTCAGTGAAAAAACTGTTCAGTTTGGTTTTTCGGTTAATCTAGGAACCTCTGTAGATAAATTAAAGCCATTTATGAAAGAAGCTGATTTTTTTCAGTTTATGGGGATTAATAAAGTTGGCTATCAAGGAGAACGGTTTAATGAAGTTGTATTAGAAAAAATAAAATCTTTTAGGAAAGATAATCCTAGCGCAATTATCTCAGTAGATGGTGGGGTCAACTTAGAAAATGGCAATAGGTTGAGGGAGGTTGGAGTTAACCGTTTAGTGGCTGGTTCAGCTATTTTTAACAGTGAAAGTGTTGAGGAGGTGGCTGAAAAGATAAAGAAGTTTGAAAATGGATAATAATATAGAACAATTAAAAGCATCAGCGTTAACTATTAGAAAAGAAATAGTTAAAATGCTTACTCAAGCGGGTACAGGACATACAGCTGGTTCTTTAGATATGGTAGAAATTTTAGTTTCTCTGTATTTAAATATTTTAAAACATGATCCTCAAAATCCAGACTGGGAAGAAAGAGACCGATTGATTTTATCTCATGGACATGTTTGTCCAGCACTTTATGCAACCATGGCGGAAGCGGGGTATTTTTCTAAAACAGAATTACAGACCTTACGAAAATTTGGTTCTTCCTTACAAGGACACCCTCATAGAGAGTGGTTAAAGGGTATAGAAACAAGTTCGGGGCCTCTGGGATCAGGACTTTCTCAGGCTGTTGGTATGGTATTAGCTGACCGTATAAATTATTTTTCTAATAAGAATTCTTTTAAAGAAAGGAAATTTTTTTATTGTCTGATGTCAGACGGGGAGATACAAGAGGGACAGGTTTGGGAAGCTTTAATGTTAGCTGGGAAGGAAAAGATAGCTAACTTAATCGTCTTTATTGATAGAAATGAGATTCAGATTAGTGGTCAAATGGAAAAGGTTATGCCGTTGGAACCTTTACGTGATAAGTTGGAAGCTTTCAACTGGCAAGTTTTGGAAATAGATGGACATGATTTTGAACAGATTATAGGAGCAGTTGAAGTAGCCAAAAAAACTATAAATTTACCTTTTGAAGAGAATAAGCCGATTGCTATTATCGCTCACACAATTTCTGGTAAAGGTTACCCTGAATTTGAAAATGACTATAAATGGCACGGTAAAGTTCCCACCACTTCCGGAGGTCCGACCTCCGGAAATTAGAATAAAATACCTTATAATATAATGAAAAATCCTCAATTTTTAAATAATTATATTTATCATGCTTACAACAGAGGTGTAGAGAAAAGAGATATTTTTGTAGATGATTATGACAGGCTTCAGTTTATACATGATTTATTCGAATTTAATGACGTTTCTTCTGTAATGGATAAAGTCAAAAATAAAACTCAGACGGACAGTTTTCGAGAAATTGCCAGATACTCCAGAAAAGAAAATAAAAGAGAAAAATTAGTAGATATTCTTGCTTTCGTTTTGATGCCTAACCATTTTCATTTGTTGTTAATCCAAAAAAAAGATGATGGTATTTCAAAGTTCATGCAAAAACTGGGAACTGGTTATACAATGAGTTTTAATAAAAAATACAAAAGAGTGGGGAGTTTGTTTCAAGGAGGATATAAAGCTGTGTTAGTAGAAAGAGATGAGCATTTGAGATATCTTCCCTTTTATATTCATCTTAACCCATTAAAGATTAAAACTTGTGGAGGTTCAACCCCCACAGATTGGGAATTTTTGAAAAAATATAGGTGGAGTAGCTTGTTAGATTATATTGGTAAAAAGAACTTTCCTTCAGTAATTAATAAAGAATTTTTATCAACTACCTTGGGATATGAGGAAGAACATGAGAAAGAAATAAAGAGGTGGTTAAAAAAGGACAGAAATATTAATGAAGAAGTGTTAGAAATAAATTCGGGAGGTTGAACCTCCGGAACTCCTAAATACTTCTGAATTTATTAATTATATTATTATATATAATAATATAATAAGTTCTTTAATCAATGTAGATTTTTTTAATAAATTTGTTACACTTGGAAAGTGATAAAAGATAAAAATAAAAAAGTATTTGTGGGGATTTCAGGAGGGGTTGACTCTTCAACTTCGGCGGCTCTTTTAAAGAAACAAGGTTACGATGTAACGGGGGTTTTTATAAAAGTTTGGCAACCTGACTTTATAGAATGTCAGTGGAAAGAAGACCGTCTGGACGCCATGAGGGTTTGTGCCGATTTGGAGATTCCCTTTTTAGATTTAGATTTAGAGGAAGAATATAAACGAGATGTTTTTGATTATATGGTAAGTGAGTATAAACAAGGAAAAACTCCTAATCCTGATGTGATGTGTAATAAAAAAATAAAGTTCGGTGGTTTTTTAGATTTTGCCAAAAATAAAGGAGCTGACTTTATAGCGACTGGTCATTATGTTCGTTTACAGGACAAAAAACTCTTGGTGGGAATTGACAAAGGAAAAGATCAATCTTATTTTCTGTGGGCGTTAAAACAAAATCAATTGAAACATTGTCTTTTTCCTGTCGGTCAGTATGAAAAAACGAAAGTAAGACGACTAGCAAAAAAGTTTGGTTTAGTAACTACCCAGAAAAAAGATAGTCAGGGTTTGTGCTTTGTCGGTAAAGTCAATATGAAAGAATTTTTACAAAAATTCATTCCTCAACAAGCAGGTCATGTTTTAAATACGGAAGGGGAGGTAATTGGTGTTCACGAGGGAATATTTTTCTATACCATTGGACAAAGGCATGGGTTTGAAATTAGGGAAAAAGGGACAAATGATAAACCTTATTATGTGGTTAAAAAAGATTTGGAAAAAAATGAACTAATTGTTTCTAACATAAAAAGGCAAAATATCTTATCAGAAAAATCAGAAGCTTTAGAGATTGAAATCAAGAGTATAAATTGGATTTCTGGTGAGACACCAGATCTTAAGAAAAGTTATCAGGCAAGGGTAAGGTATCGTCAGACTTTGCAGAAATGTAAATTAATAATAAAAGGGAAAGGAATCTTTGTTGTTTTTGATAAATTTCAAAATGTAGATAGTGGTCAATCAGTTGTGGTCTATGATGGGCAGGTTTGTTTGGGTGGTGGAGTAATTGTTTAACTCATTTTTAAATTTTTTAATGTTTGTTATAATTAAGCAATGAATGAAGTCAAGAATAAAGATGTCTATGTCATAAAGGCTAATGGGGAAAGGGAAATTTTTGAAAGTAAGAAGCTTGAGAGTTCTTTGAGGAGGGCTGGTACCTCCCCAAAAGTAATTACAGAGGTTGTTGAGACTATAAAAGGGAGATTGATAGATGAAATGACTACAGCTGAAATATACCGTGAGGCTTTTAGATTGTTAAAAGAAATAGAAGGAGCAACTATAGCAGTGAAATATTCTGTAAGAAGAGCTGTAATGGAGTTAGGACCTGACGGTTTTTCCTTTGAGGATTTTGTGGGAGCAATGTTTAGGGCCGCTGGTTATAGGATAAGATTAAGACAGTCTATAAAGGGCTTGTGTGTTTCTCATGAGATTGACGTGATTGCTGAAAATGAGGAAGACTTTTTGATGGCAGAGGTTAAATTTCACAACAAACAAGGGATGAAATCGGATTTGAAGGTAATTCTCTATATAAAAGAGAGATTTGATGATATCACTAAGGGTGAATTTTGGAACAATGTTAAAAAAGGTTTGAAAAAGAATTTTTGGCTTATTACTAATACAAAGTTTACAAATAAGGCTATTGAATATGCTGAATGTTGTCCGGGTTTAAAATTGATGAGCTGGAATTATCCAGAGGGAGGAAGTTTGAATGAATTTATAGATAATGAAAAATTATATCCATTAACTTGTCTTGAGAGTTTGAGTAATTATGATAAAAAATTATTTTTAAAAAATAGGGTTGTTTTGTGTCGAGAGCTTAAACAGGGAGGGGAAAGGTTGTTTAACTTAGTAGGGATTTCCCCAGAGAAGAGAGAGGCGGTTTTACAAGAGATTGAAAATTTATTAATTAGGCATGAATAATATTATGGATTACGATTTTAAAAAATTAAAGGAAGAAACTTTAAATATAGAAAATTGGCTAAAAAAAGAATTTTCCAATATTAGAACGGGTTTAGCTTCCACGGCTATTTTAGATAATGTAAAAATAGAGAACTATGGTGTCTTGACACCAATTGATCAGGTGGCTAGTATAACAACAGAAGATGCTAAGACGATTAGAATTAAGCCTTGGGACTTATCTCAGGTTAAAGCTGTTGAGAAAGCCATTGTGGACGCCAATTTAGGAGTATCTGTGGCAGTTGATGATAAAGGGATAAGATTGTCTTTTCCAGAACTAACTAGCGAGAGGAGAGAAGCTTTTGTTAAAATAGCGAAAGATAAGTTAGAGCAAGCTAAGGTCTCTTTAAGGGGAGAAAGAGATAAGACTTGGAATGATATTCAAATTAAAGAAAAAAACGGAGAAATTGGTCAAGATGATAAATTTCAATTAAAGGATCTAATGCAAAAGATAACAGATGATTTAGGTCAAGAATTAGTAAGTTTATTCGAGAAAAAAGAAAAAGAAATAAAGGGTTAATGGTTAGTTAGAAAACAATTATGTCAATTTTAATTTTTATAATAGTGTTGGGGATACTTATCTTTGTCCATGAATTGGGGCATTTTATTTTTGCCAAGAAAACAGGGATGCTAGTAGAAGAATTTGCGATTGGATTTCCTCCACGAGCTTTTAGTTTTAAAAAGGGAGAAACAAAGTATTCGATTGGACTTATCCCTATTGGTGGTTTCGTAAAGATTTACGGAGAAGAATATGGGGAAGATGGAAGTAAAAAATCTAAAAATTACAATAGAAGATTTACGAATAGACCTAGATGGGCACAAGCGATCGTTTTAATTGCAGGTGTTTCTTTTAATTTCTTGTTGGCTTGGGTCTTTATTTCAATTGGTTTTATGTCTGGCTTGCCGGTTTCAGTTGACCAGTTTGAAGGGGAAGTTATCGAAGACCAAAAACTTGTTTTAGTGGATGTTTTACCTGATTCACCTGCCAGTCAAGCTGGTTTAAAACCTGGTGATGTTCTTCTCTATTTAGAAACGAAAGGGAGTTTAGATTCAATCCAAGGTTTTGAGGACTCTAAAATAGTAGAAGATTTTATTTTTTCTCATGGTGGTCATAAATTAGAGATTTTATATAAAAGAGGATCAGAAAGTATTTTGGCTGAGGTTACACCTGAAGAAGGAATTGTTGATGGTAAACCAGCTATTGGCGTTTCTTTTGGGATGATAGGGAATGTTAAGTTCCCATTTCTAAGAGCTAGCTGGGAAGGTTTAAAAACAACTTTTTCTTTGACCATCGCGACAGCCGTAGGACTTTATTATTTTATAACAGGACTTGTTGTAGGTTCCGCTGATTTGTCTCAAGTTTCTGGTCCAGTTGGGATTATTTCCATGGTAGGTGATGCCTTTAATTTTGGTTTCGTTTATCTACTCAGTTTTGTGGCTCTTATTTCTATAAATTTGGCAGTTATAAACTTGATTCCTATTCCTGCTCTAGATGGAGGTAGATTACTATTTGTTTTGATTGAGGCTATTAAAGGTTCTCCTATAAAAGCTAGAATAGCTAACTGGCTTAATTTGATTGGTTTTGCAGCTTTAATACTTTTTATGCTATTTATCACTTTTAGTGATATCCTAAAGTTTTTCTAAGTGAGATTATCTTGTTTGTGGCCAGTGTCGTTTGTGGGGTTATCTTAGCTTTTGCTTTTTTGACCAAATCTGTGGAATAGGTTATTATAAGGGTAATGCGACAAACTAACTTATTTACAAAGACAAGGAAAGAAGCTCCTAGGGATGAAATCTCAAAGAATGCTAAGTTGCTTATTCAAGCTGGTTATATAAGTAAAGAAATGGCGGGAGTGTATTCTTTTTTGCCTCTAGGTTTGAGAGTTTTAGAAAACATAAAAGATATTGTACGAGATGAAATGAGTAAAATTGGTGGTCAGGAAATTTTAATGACAGCTCTACAAGGGAAAGAAGTTTGGGAAAAGACAGATAGATGGGATGATGAAAAGGTTGATGATTGGTTTAAGACAGATTTAAAGACAGGAACAGAACTGGGTTTAGCCTTTACTCATGAAGAACCTCTTACTCAAGTAATGAAAAATTTTATTTCTTCATATAAAAATTTACCTTGTTCGGTTTATCAATTCCAAACTAAATTTAGAAATGAATTAAGAGCAAAGTCAGGTATTTTAAGAGGGAGAGAATTTTTGATGAAGGACTTATATTCTTTTTCTAAAAATAAGGAAGAACATGAAGAATTCTACGAAAAGATGAAAGATGTTTATATGAATATTTTTGAGAGATTAGGTTTTGGTGATGTTACCTACACAACTATATCGTCAGGAGGGAGTTTTTCTAAGTATTCTTACGAATTCCAGACTCTAACAGAAGCAGGAGAAGATATCGTTTACATCATTGATGATGTTAAGAAAATTGCTGTAAATAAGGATGATTTCAATGATGAGGTTCTAAAGGATTTCAATCTAGAAAATGTTAAAAAGGAAGATTTGGAGCAAAGAAAATCTATTGAAGTAGGGGATATCTATTCTTTAGGGGAAAAGTATTCAAAAGCTTTAGGTCTAAGTTATAAGGATGAAAATGGAGAAGAAAAATTTGTTTATATGGGTTCTTATGGGATTGGAGTAACTAGGTTAATGGGAACTATTGTTGAAATTTTTTCCGATGAAAATGGAATTGTTTGGCCAGAAACTGTGGCTCCTTTTCAAATCCATTTATTGAGTTTGGGTAAAAATGAAGAAGCCGATAAAATTTATGAAAAATTAATAGCAGTTGGAAAAGAAGTTCTTTATGATGATAGAGAGGTGAACGCTGGTCAAAAATTTGCGGATGCAGATTTGATTGGTATTCCAAACAGAGTGGTGGTAAGTGAAAAAAGTTTGAAAGAGGGAGGTGTTGAATTAAAGAAAAGGAACGAAGAAGTTTCGAAGATTGTTAGTATAGATGAACTATCTAATTAAATTCTGAGATTTTTATATAAGATTGATTTACTTTGTTAAATAGCTTATTTCTTCAAAATAAGATTAAGATTTAACAGAGAGTAAATATAAATAAAATAATTGAGGAAGTATCGTTAACTAGATAAGAGTCAAATCTTATTTAACAGGGTAAAATGAAAAAAATAAACATTACTGGTAATTTAAAAAAAAGGTTCAAGAATTTATTTTCCAATGATATTGGAATAGATTTAGGTACAGCGAATACTTTGGTGTATGTCCGTGGTAGAGGAATTGTTTTAAATGAACCTACAGTGGTAGCTTTAAATGAAAAGACTGGTCGAGTGGTGGCTGTTGGGAGTCAGGCTCAAAAAATGATTGGAAGAACCCCTTCTCATATTACAGCTATTAGGCCGTTGGTGGATGGAGTAATTTCTGATTTTGAGATAACCGAAGAAATGATTGCTTATCTTATAAATAAATCACAGGAAAACGTAAAGAAGCTAATCGGACCAAGAGTTTTAGTGGGAGTCCCTTCTGGTATTACTAACGTAGAAACTAGGGCTGTTCGTGATGCTGTAAAAAATTCTGGTGCTAAGGAAGTTCATTTAATAGAGGAACCAATGGTGGCTGCTATCGGGAATAGATTACCAATTAAAGATGCTATCGGAAGTGTAGTAATTGATATTGGTGGAGGAACTACTGACATTGCGGTTATTTCCTTGGGAGGGATTGTTAATTCAAAAAATTTGAGGATTGCTGGTGATAGATTTAATGAAGACATCATTCAGTATGTTAGAAATAAATTTAAGATTTTAATTGGAGAGAAAACTGCGGAAAGATTAAAAATTGATATTGGTTCAGTTTTACCTTTGGATGAGCCTCTGGAGGCTACTATGAGAGGACGGGATTTAGTTACAGGTTTACCCAGAGAGATAAAAATAAATGATACACATATAAGAAAAGCTATTTCTCAGTCTTTAGTTTTGCTATTGGATGGAATAAAAGAGGTTCTAGAGATAACTCCTCCAGAAATTGTTTCTGATATATTAAACAGAGGTATTTTTATTACGGGGGGAGGTGCTATGATAAAGCAATTGGACACATTGATAAGTGAAGTGGTCAAGGTCCCTGTTTATATAGCTGATGATCCATTAACTTCTGTTGCTAGAGGAACAGGAATTGTACTAGAAGATTTATTAGATTATAGGGAAGTTCTCATTCAAGACGAAGATGGCATACCTCTTAAAGAATAATAAAAACAAAAGTGGTAAAAAAAGATGGTTGTTTTTTAGCTTAATTTTATTGTTGATGTTATCTTTTTATTTTGGAGGTCTTTTTATTTTTACAGAACCTTTACATTATGTTGGACGTCCTGTTTGGTTTTTAAAAAATTATTCTATGGATGCTATCTCTAGTTTTACTACTGCTATTAAAACTAAGAAAAATCTAACAGAAGAAAATGAATCTTTAAGAGATGAACTGAGTAGAATTAACTCAAAATTTCTTTTATTGAAACTTTTAGAAAAAGAAAATTATGAGTTAAAAACTATGTTAGGGAGGAAAGATGAAGATCAAGAATTCATTTTGGCAAATATTTTAGCTAAACCTAACTTATCTCCATATGATTCTTTAATTCTAGATATTGGAAAAAGTGAGGGAGCGAAAAAAGGAGCTAAAGTTTTAATTAATGACAATATTATTTTAGGAGAGTTGGAAGAAGTTTATTCTAAGACTTCCAAAGTTCGTATGTATTCTTTCCCCAGCGATAAGTTAGAGGTGGCAGTTGGTTTTAATAAAATCATTGGAACAGCTGAAGGAAAAGGAGGTGGTAACTTTGAAATTAAATTTCCTCGGGATGTAATTTTTGAAAAAGGTGATGTGGTCGTTTTACCTGACATGGATTTATTGATTTTAGGGACCGTAGAGAGTATTCTGACTACCCCTGAAGATCCCTTACAGACTCTTTTATTTAGGATACCAATAAATATTTTCGAATTAAGATGGGTTCAAATTCTTCAAGAATAATAACAGACGTTGTTTTATTACTCAGTATTTTTGTATTGCCTTGGTGGTTATCTTTGTTTTTAATTATTCTCTCTTTTTATGTTTTCAAACCATTTTATGAAGGTCTATTTTTTGCTTTAGCGATTGACTTAATCTATTCCGCTCCGAGGGAACTATTTCATAATCTTCCTATTATCTTTATAATATCATTAACTTTCTTTTTGGTGTTAAACTTATTAGGTCGTCAATTAAGAGGGAGAAATTAAAATGATTTTTAGAAGGAAATCAAAATTGTTTGGAAAACCAAGAAAATCTAGTGGGGAGATTACACCGGATAATATTTTTCTGGATTCAAAAAATTTACCTAAATTTGATGAGGATCAATTTGAAGGAAGAGTAGAAAAGTCTATTTCTAAAAGAGTAGTCACTTTGGTCGGCTGTTTTTTTATTTTGGTTGTTTTAGTTTATTCATATAAAATATGGGGATTACAATTGGTTAAAGGAAAAAGTTTTTTGTCCAGTAGTGAAAATAATCATCTTCAACATTCCATTGTTTTCGCTAAGAGAGGAATTGTCTATGATAGAAATGGAATTGAATTAGTTTGTAATTCATCTGATCAAGAAGAAGGGCAGTTATTTTTTGAAAGAGAATACCATGACTATGTTGGATTGGCTCATGTGTTAGGGTATGTTAGTTATCCTCTAAAAGATAAAAATGGAAATTATTATCAAGATGAATATATTGGAAAGAGTGGTGTAGAGAAATTTTTTAATGAAAAATTAAGTGGCAAAAATGGTTTAAAAATTGTTGAGAAGGATGCTCTCTTGAACACTAAATCAGAATCGGTTGTCCAGTTATCAGAACAGGGTGATAGTATTTACCTTTCCATAGATATTCGAGTTCAAGAAGCTCTCTATGGTTTTATTGCTGATTTGAGTAAAAAGATTGGCTTTAACAGTGGAGCTGGGGTATTGATGGATGTGCATAATGGTGAAATTTTAGCCTTGGCCAGTTACCCAGAATATGATTTGGATGTTATGTCTAACGGTAATGACCAAAATGAGATTGCTAGATATATTATGGGGGAAGGCGAACCTTTCTTGAATAGAGTAACTATGGGTTTGTATACGCCCGGTTCCATAGTTAAACCTTTTTTAGCGATCGCAGCTTTAAACGAGGAGATTATTAGTCCTAATAAGAAGATTTTAAGTACTGGTTCGATTTCAATTCCTAATCCTTATTTCCCAGAAGAAGAATCTGTTTTCAAGGATTGGAAAGCACACGGTTGGGTAAATATGAGAGATGCTATTGCTGTTTCTTCTAACGTTTACTTTTATGCAGTTGGTGGTGGTTATGAGGATCAGGTTGGTTTGGGGATTGATAATATAAATAAATATATTAAATTATTTGGTTTTAGTGAGGAGACAGGCATCGAAGGTTTTTTGGAAGAAAGGGGAGTTGTTCCCAACCCTCAGTGGAAAGCCGAAATGTTTGGTGGTGAAAATTGGAGAATTGGAGATACCTATCACACCTCAATTGGGCAATATGGGTTCCAAGTAACACCCTTACAAACTGTTAGGGCTGTAGGAGCCATTGCCAATAGCGGTAAACTTTATCGTCCAACAGTTGTTAAGAAAAATAATAATGACAAAAATTATGAGGTGATTTCTATTAGTGATGATTATTTTCAAATTGCTAGGGAGGGAATGAGACAAGCAGTCACTGATGGATCAGGAGCTGGTTTGTTTCTACCTTCCCTTAAAGTTTCAGCTAAAACAGGAACAGCTGAGAGGGGAGTTACCAAAGAAAAAGTTAATTCATGGGTGACTGGTTTTTTCCCGTCTGATAATCCGAGATTCTCTTTTACCGTCATGATGGAAGAGGGTCCAAGAGATAATCAAATTGGAGGTTTGTATGTGATGAGACAATTATTAGAGTGGATGCAAGTTAATACCCCAGAATATCTTGAATAGGTATTGGTAATTAGTTGTTTAGATACTAGGTTTTCAAAAAACTCAATTTCATTGAACCACTGGAAAAAGTCTCCTACCTATTAATTATTGGGGATAAAGAATTAGAAGATAAGAAAGTAACAGTTGAAAGTAGAGATAAAGGGGACTTAGGTCAATCATCTTTAGATGACTTTTCGGAAAAAGTCGAAGATGAAATCGAAGACAAAAAATAACACCTAAACAAAAATAAAAAACTTAAAATAAAAAGCACTAAATAAAATAAACCCCACTAAAATAAACAGTACTAAAATAAAAAATACTAAAATAAAAAACACTAAAATAAAAAATACTAAAATAAAAAACACTAAAATAAAAAATACTAAAATAAAAAACAAAAAGATGTAGAACACATTCTTACCCTTTTTTTGACGGTCGTCACAAAAAGGTAAAGACATATTAAAAAATAAATTTAAAAAATTATGAAAAGAATTCCTGTTCAAAAGATAATTTTAACAACGGTGGCTACCGCTGGTGTTTTAAGTGTTGCTTTATTAGCACCTAATGCCCTGCAGGTCATTAGGCAATTTTCAGGAAAACAAAATTATAATAAGAAAAATTATTTGAATAATTCAATAGGAAATTTATTAAAAAAAGGTTATCTAAAGTTTGAAGTTAGTGATGATGGTAAAAAATTTTTTAGTTTAACTAAAAAAGGGGAAGATCAATTAGTTAAATATAAAATAGGAGACTTGGAAATAAAAAAACCTAAAAAATGGGATAAAAAATGGAGAGTAGTTATCTTTGATATAAAAGAAAAAAGAAGGGAGGTTAGGAATTTATTAAGGTCACTTTTGAACAGATTAGGTTTTATAAAATTACAAAATAGTGTTTGGGTTTTCCCTTATGAATGTGAGGAATTAGTGATAATGCTTAAATCAAGTCTTTTCTTAGGAAAAGATGTCTTATATATGACAGTAGATAAAATAGAGAATGACAAATGGCTAAAAGAGACTTTTGGTTTGGTTAAATAAATAATTAACCTTTTTTGGACGACCGTTCAAAAAAGGTACTAAGTGTTTAATTAAATAGTGTGATTATTTCTTGGACCTTAAAGGGTAAAAAGTTTGATATTTGATGTTTTACTGGTATTATTCATTTTAGTAATTTGTTGTTTTTTATAGAGATTTCCATCAGAAATGGTCTGGAAAAAATTAATCTTTTTAGGAGGAGAGAAAATGAAAAAGTTAGTATCCTTGTTGGTTATGGTTATTGTAGTAGGTGGATTTTCCACAGTAGTGACAGGCGAAGAAAAACCTTTTATTAATAACAGGTTTGTTCTTGAGAGAGGTTTTACCTTGATGGAAGAGATTAAGGAAACTTGCCCCTCTCAAACAGACGATGTCGAAGAATTTGCGATTTGTCAATATCTTCGGCGTCTTGCTGAAGAAGCAATGAAAAGGCTTCTAGAAGATATTGGTAACGAGGAGTTTTTTGTCTCCTTGCATTTGTTTATTAAGGAGATAGAAGAAATTCTTTCAAATGATTGTTGCCTGATAGAAAGAAATCTGAATTTTTCCTCGGATAACAAAGATCTCCAGCGGTGGACCAAAGGATTTTGACTTTTTTGTGCAGACAGAATCCTTAAGGGTGAAATGATTAGCTTAATCATCTTCGCCCTTTTTTATTTGTTTTTTTTGCTCTGGTATATTAGAATGTAATGGAAATATAAATATAAATAAATAATATGGAAAGCGATAAAGAATACTTAACAAAAGAAAAATACAGAGAACTTGTTGATGAACTTGATTGGCTTCAAACTGGCAGGAGAAAAGAAGTAGCTGATGAGTTAAGAGAAGCAACTTCTCTAGGTGATTTAAGCGAAAATGCTGAATACCATCAAGCTCGGGAGGATCAGGCTGGAGTTGAAAAGAGAATTAAGGAACTAGAAGTTATTATAAAAAATGCTGTTATTGTAAAACAAAGTAAATTCAATACAGTTAGTGCTGGAGCAACGGTAGTTGTTAAGAAAAAAGGCGATAAAGAAAGCAAAGAATTTTATATCGTAGGAACTCAAGAAGCAGATATTGATCAGAATAAAATTTCTGTAACATCTCCTTTGGTAAATGCTATGCTAGATAAAAAAGAAGGGGAAACTTTTACTTTTAAATCACCTAAAGGGATGCAAGAGTATAAAATAATTAGTGTTAAATAAATTATGGCTTCACTAGATGAAATTCGACAAACAAGACTAGACAAAAAGAAAAAATTAGAAGATCAGGGTGTTAATCCCTATCCTGCTCAAGTTGAATTTGATTTATCTCTAAAAGAAGTTATCGATAATTTTGAAGAAGGTAAGAAGGTTAAGGTAGTAGGAAGGATCATGTCTCTTCGTTCCCAGGGTGTTTTGAATTTCTTTGATTTATTTGATGGAGGAGGAAGAATTCAAGGTTTAATTAAAAAAGATGAAATAGAAGAGGAGAAATTTAATCTTTTTGATGAGACTGTTGATATTGGAGATTTTATTTTAATTGAAGGGGAATTATTTATAACTAAAAGGGGTCAACAAACAGTAGCTGTATCTGGTTGGAAAATGTTGACTAAAAGTTTGAGATCTCTCCCAGAAAAGTGGCATGGGATTAAAGATTCAGAAGAAAGATACAGAAAGAGATACTTAGATTTGTTAATGAACCCAGAGATTAAGGATTTATTTATAAAGAAAGCAAAATTTTGGGATGTAGCGAGGGATTTTTTCAAGAGTAGAGAATTTGTGGAAGTTGAGACACCTATTTTGGAAATAACTACTGGAGGGGCAGAGGCACGACCTTTTGTAACTCATCATAATGATTTTGATATTGATTTGTATTTAAGGATTTCAGCAGGAGAATTATGGCAGAAAAGATTAATGAGTGCTGGTTTTAGTAAAACTTTTGAAATAGGAAAAGTTTTTAGAAATGAAGGCACTAGTGCAGAGCACCTACAAGAATTTACTAATTTAGAATTTTATTGGGCTTACGCAGATTACAAAAAAGGGATGGAGTTTGTTAAAGAAATGTATCGAAAAATAGCTCAAGAAGTATTTGAAACTACAAAATTTAAAACAGAAGAATATGAATTTGATTTAGCCGATGAATGGAAAGAGATTGATTATCGAGAGGAAGTTTTGAGACAAGCTAATATTGATGTCTTGGTAGCCAGTGAAGAAGAAATGAAGACTAAGTTAGAAGAATTAAAGGTAAAATATTCTGGTGGTGAAAATAAAGAAAGACTAATTGATGCACTTTGGAAATATTGTAGAAAAAATATTGCTGGCCCTGCTTTTCTAGTTAATCATCCTAAATTGATTGCTCCGTTGGCAAAAGCAAAACCAGAAAATAAAGATTTAGTTGAGATGTTTCAACCTATTATTGCTGGTTCAGAAATAGGGAGAGGATATTCTGAATTAAATGATCCCGTTGATCAGCAAGAAAGATTTAATCAGCAACAAGAATTACTAAAAGCTGGTGACCAAGAGGCCATGATGCCAGACGATGAATTTATAGAAATGCTAGAATACGGAATGCCCCCTACTTGTGGCTTTGGCTTTGGGGAACGTCTCTTCTGGGTTTTGTCGGGTGTTTCTGGTAGAGAAGGGACACTTTTCCCTCTTATGAGACAAAAAAACGTAGAAAATAAAAAATAGGGTTAGGTAATCCAATGATAGTTGATTTTAAGGAGGGTTTTTGTTAATATACAGGTTATGTTAAAAATCAGATTACAAAGAGTTGGGAGAAAACATGATCCTTCTTACAGGATTGTTTTAACTGAAGCTAGACAAGGTCCTAAGAGTGGAAACTTTATTGAGAATCTTGGATTTTATGATGCAAGAGCTAATATTAAACAAGTGAAAGGGGAAAGAGTTAACTATTGGATTGGGAATGGAGCTCAGGTGTCTGATACAGTTCATAATATCTTAGTGAGTGAAAAAGTGATTAAAGGTAATAAAATAAATGCTTTACCAAAGAAAACTCCGATTGTTAAAGAAGTGACTGAGGAACCCTCTTCCGCTGAAGTTACAGAGGACAAGGAAGTAGAAGAAGTTACACCAGAAAAGACAGAAGATGATCCCGTAAAAGAAGCTGACCCAGAACCAACGGAAGATAAGCCAGAAAAACTTGAAGAAAAATAAGGTTTATAATAAAAAAAACGGTCATATTGACCGTTTTTTTATTTAAAGTAATTCTAAGATTGACATATTAGATCTGATAGAGTAGACTAATAGTTAGTAGTTTATCTGATCTATTGAGTTTTGGTTTAAAGCATAAATTATAAATTAATTTAGTTTAATATTTACCTTCAAAAACACGGTATAGCGTTTTTTGGTGGTATTGTTTTTTGTGTATTAGGGTAGTTTGGTTCAAATAGAGTTTTTATATACTTAGTTTTTACTCGCATTATTTAAAATTAATTTTTTATGAGCACACCTAAAAAGAAGAGAGAGAAAAAGTATTTTAATAAATTTAAAAAATCATTAGTAGAACTCCCAAACTTAGTAGAATCACAATTAATTTCCTATCAGAAATTTGTTGATGGTGGAATAGAAGATGTTCTTAAAGAATTTACTCCTATTGAGGATTATTCAGGAAAAAAATTCAAAATGGAATTTCTAAATTTTGAATTTGAAAAACCTGATTACGACGAATTCTTTGCTAAGGAGAATAAAAAAACTTATCAGGCATCTATTAAAGCAAACGTAAAGTTAACTAACAAAATATTAAAAATAGAAAAAGAACAAGAAATTTTTCTAACTGATTTTCCTATGATGACTGATCATGGGACTTTTATAATTAATGGAGTAGAAAGAGTCGTTGTGCCTCAACTATCAAGGTCTTTTGGAATGTTCTTTACTGTTCAGGAATTGAAAGGAGGAAGATATTTTGGAGTTAAAATTATTCCTTATAGAGGAGCTTGGATAGAAATTGAATCAGAACCAGATGGTCTTATTTACGTTAAGATTGATAGAAAGAGAAAGTTTTTAATTAGTTCATTGTTACGAGTAATTGCTCCTGAGGGTTCGGACATAACATCTTTCTTTAAAGATAAAGACACTAAAGAAGTTATTCAAAAATCAATAGAAGCTGATCCTGCTAAAGACATAGATTCTTCATATATTGAAATTCACAGAAGGTTAAGAGATGGAGAATTAACGACAGCTAGCCATTCTAAGGTATTTGTCGATGGTGTAGTAAGTGAAGAGAAATATGACTTACACAAAGTCGGAAGATTTTATTTCAATAAGAGATTTGGAAAATCATTGGATAAGGAAGAATTAGAGAGAAAGACTATTTCCATTGAAGACTTAGCGACAGCTGTTGAACATGTAGTTGAACTGAATAGGACTCCTGGTGCTGTGGAAGATGATATTGATCATCTAGGTTCAAGAAGGTTGAGATACTTTGGGGAAATGGTACAACAAAAATTTAGAGTAGGGATGTATCAAGTAAAGAGAAATGTTCAAGACAGAATGTCAATTATTGGAGTAGATGTGACTTTGCCAGTGCAATTGATTAATCCAAGACCTCTTCAGGCTAGGATTAAAGAATTTTTTGCGACCAACCAACTTTCACAATTTATGCTTCAGGATAATATTTTAGCAGAAATAGAGCATCTTAGGACGGTCTCTGCTTTAGGTCCGGGAGGATTAGTTCGAGAAAGAGCTGGAATTGAGGTGCGTGACGTCCACCCTTCTCATTATGGAAGGATTTGTCCTATTCAAACACCAGAAGGTCAGAACATTGGCTTGATATTACACTTAGCTAACTACGCTAGAGTGAATGAATTTGGAATGATTGAGACACCTTACTCTAGGGTTAAGAATGGTAAAATTACAGGTGAAATAGAGTACTTAAATGCTGCCGATGAAGAATTATTTAACATTGCTGATGCGACTATTAGTTTAGATAAAAATAATGTAATTCAAGAAAAAGTGGTTGAAGTTAGGATTGGTGGAAAACTAGGAATAGTCGAAAAGAAACATGTTGATTTTATTGATATTTCAACTAAGCAAGCTTTCTCAGTGGCAACTTCAATGATTCCTTTCTTAAATCATGATGATGCCAATAGGGCTTTGATGGGTTCTAATATGCAAAAGCAGTCAGTACCTTGTGTGGTACCTGACGCACCATTGGTATCGACAGGAATTGAAGAAGAAGCAGCTCGTGACTCCGGAAGATTGGTTATAGCTAAAGAAGGTGGAGTAGTTTCTTTTGTGGATGCAAAAACAATAAAAATAAAGAAAAAGGATGGGAAGGAAGATGAATATAAGTTAGTTAGTTTTGTTAGGACCAACAACTTCTCAGCATTGAGTCATCGTCCTTCTGTTAATTTAAATCAAAAAGTTAAGAAAGGTGAAATTTTAGCTGACATTTCGTCAACTGATAATGGCCAGATAGCTTTGGGACAAAATATTTTAGTAGCCTTCATGTCTTGGTATGGAGCTAACTATGAGGATGCTATTATTATTTCTGATAGATTAGTTAAAAAAGATAAATTTACTTCTATTTATATAGAAGAGTTTGTTGAAGATGTAAGAGATACTAAATTGGGTGAAGAAGTAACTACTCATGATATCCCAAATGTAGGTGAAGCTAAATTGAAAAATTTGGACGAAGATGGAATCATCAGGATTGGATCTGAAGTTAATCAGGGGGATATTTTGATTGGTAAAATTACACCTAAGGGAGAGACTCAATTAACTCCAGAAGAAAGATTACTTAAGTCTATCTTTGGTGAAAAAGCTCAGGATGTAAAAGATACTTCTTTGAGAGTAAAGGGGGGAAAGAGAGGTTTTGTTAAAAGTGTGAAAGTCTTCTCTCGTGAAAAAGGTGAAATAAATGAACCAGGGGTTATAAAAAGAATTTATGTTGAAGTGGCTCATTTAAGAAATGTGTCTGTTGGAGATAAGTTGTCTGGACGTCACGGAAACAAAGGTGTTATTTCAAAGATTCTTCCTCAAGAGGATATGCCTTATATGAAGGACGGGACACCAATTGATATTATTTTAACTCCTTTGGGAGTTCCTTCCCGTATGAACTTAGGACAAATTTTAGAGTTGCATCTGGGTATGGCAGCTAAGTCTCTAAATTATCAAGCAGTAGTTCCACCATTCGCTGGAGCAACAGAAGAAGAAATTAAAGATGAATTAGAAAAGGCTGGTTATAACAGAAATGGAACAATGACACTCTATGATGGTTTGACAGGGGAACCGTTTGATCAAGATATCGCTGTTGGTTACATGTATATTCTTAAGCTTCATCACATGGTTGAGGATAAGATGCATATGAGATCAGTTGGTCCATATTCTTTGATTAACCAACAACCATTAGGAGGAAAGGCACAAAAGGGAGGACAGAGATTTGGAGAAATGGAAGTCTGGGCGTTATTAGGTCACGGAACGGCCCATATCCTAAGAGAAGTTTTGACAATCAAATCAGATGATATTTTAGGTCGATCTGCAGCTTTTGATGCAATTGTAAAAGATAAAAGAATACCTGAACCAAATATTCCGGCTTCTTTTAACGTATTATTAAATAATCTTCGTGGTTTAGCTTTAGATATAGATTTAAAGAAAAAATAAAAAAATCTATTTAAAATTAAATTTCTAAAATAAAAAATAATATGTCATTAAACAATAATAAAGAATCAAATACACAAGACCTTCAATCACCAGATTTCGATATGATTACTTTAAAGTTGGCTTCACCAGAGAAAATTTTAGGGTGGTCACACGGAGAAGTTAAAAAACCAGAAACTATTAATTATAGGACACAAAGAAGTGAAAAAGATGGCTTGTTTGACGAGAAAGTTTTCGGCCCTGATAAAGATTATGAATGTTACTGTGGTAAATATAAAGGGATAAGATATAAAGGTATCGTTTGTGAAAAATGTGGTGTAGAAATAACTAGATCTATAGTGAGAAGAGAAAGGATGGGTCATATTGAATTAGCGGTACCGGTTTCTCATATTTGGTTTTTGAAATCAATTCCTTCTAGAATTGGTTTGGTTTTGGATATTCCTGCTGCCGATTTAAGAAAAGTTATTTACTTTGCTGGTTACATTGTTGTTGGTATTAACGAATCAGAAAAGAAAAGAATTTTGAGTGAAGTAGAAACAGAATATAAAACGAAAGTAAAAAATCTACAAAGTGCTAAAGATAAAGAAAAAATCAAGGAACTAGTTGTTAATGTCAAAAAGGATATTGAAAATATTCAATCAGGAGTAGTTTTCGATGAAATTACTTATAATAAATATTCTCTAAAATATGGGGCAATGTTTGAAGCTGCGATCGGGGCAGAAGCTATTTATGAAATTTGTAAAAAGATTGATTTAGAAAAATTAAAAGAAGAATTGATTAGTTCTTTAGTAAAAGCTGGTTCTATTAAAACAGAAAAAATAAATAAACGTTTGAAATTAGTTGAATCTCTAATCAGATCTAATACAAGACCTGAATGGATGTTCTTAACTAGAGTCCCTGTTATTCCTCCAGCTCTTCGTCCAATGGTTGTTTTGGGAGGAGGAAGACATGCTACTTCAGATGTGAACGATTTGTATAGGAGAGTAATTAATAGAAATAACCGTCTTAAAAAATTACAGGAAATAAACGCTCCGGATGTTATTTTAAGAAATGAGAAGAGGATTTTACAAGAAGCTGTTGATTCTTTAATCGATAATTCTATCAAATACACAGGATCGTCTTCAGTGATGAGTCAAGCCCAAAGAAGACCATTGAAATCTTTATCAGATAACCTGAAAGGTAAACAAGGTTTGTTTAGACAAAATCTACTAGGAAAAAGAGTTGATTATTCAGGACGTTCTGTGATTGTGGTTGGTCCTGACTTGAATTTGGACGAATGCGGTTTGCCTAAATATATGGCTTTGGAATTGTTTAGACCGTTTGTTATTTCTAGAATTCTAAAAGATGAATTAGCTCACAATATAAAATGGGCAGGTAGATTGATTGAAGAAGGTGGCCCAGAAGTTTGGGCAATTTTGGAAGATGTTATCCGAGATAAATATGTTCTCCTAAACAGGGCGCCGACTTTGCACCGTTTAGGTATTCAAGCTTTCCGACCGTTATTGATTGAAGGTATGGCTATTCAGGTTCACCCTTTGGTTTGTTCAGCTTTCAACGCTGACTTCGATGGAGACATGATGGCTGTTCATGTTCCTCTGACTAAAAAAGCTCAAGCTGAGGCGAGAGAGATTATGGCAGCTGATAAAAATATCTTAAAACCAGGAACTGGTAGCCCAATTGTTGATCCTAAGATGGATATGGCTTTGGGATGTTATTGGATGACCAAAGTTGTGGAAGAAGGTAAAAAAGCAGATAGATTCTTTTCAAGTGTTAATGACGCCATTACAGCTTGTGACTTCGGAGTGATTGATTATGGGACTTTGATCAAAGTTTTGCCTTCAGACAGCCCTCGTTATACTGAATTTAAAGGGGAAGTTTTTGAAACAACAGCAGGAAGATTGTTGTTTAACAGTATTTTGCCTAAAGATTATCCTTTCATAAATGATAAAGTTGGAAAGAAGGAAATCTCAATAATCACCAATGATTTGATTAAGAAATATGGAATGAAAAATATAGCACCTGTTTTAGGTAAGATAAAAGATTTCGGATTTAAGTATGCAACTAAATCAGGTATTACTTGGGGAATTGACAATGTCACTATTCCTGAAAACAAGAGTGATGTGATTGATGCAACTAAAGATAAATCAAGTATAGTTTGGTCTCAATACAATGAGGGTCTTTTGACTCAGGATGAAAGAAGGAGAAAGAATATCCAATTATGGCATACTGCTAAGGATGAGATCGAAGGTCTTATCCCAGAGACTTTAGATAAACGTGGTTCAGCTTACAATATGTGGATTTCAGGAGCAAGGGGGTCTCTAGGTCAATTTACTCAAATGGCAGGAATGAGAGGTCTTATTCAAAACACAGCTGGGGAGACTATTGAAACTCCTGTTATTTCTTGTTTGAAAGAAGGGTTAACTCCAATTGAATACTTTACAACGACTCACGGTTCAAGAAAAGGTTTGGCTGATACAGCCCTGAATACATCCAAAGCTGGTTACTTAACCAGAAAGTTGTTTGATGTTTCTCAGGATGTTGTTATCACTGAAGATGATTGTAAGACAAGTAATTTTATCACTCTTAAGAAAGAACAATTATCAGGAATTGAAATATCTCTAGCTAAGAATATTAGAGGAAGAGTGTTGGCTAAAAAGATTGAAAATAAAGAAGGAAAAGTTTTGTACAAAAAAGGTCACTTAGTCACTGAAGATGATGCTAAGGATATTGAAGAATTAGGTATTGAGTCAGTTGATGTTAGATCACCTTTGACCTGTGGAACTTTTAGAGGTATTTGTCAGAAATGTTACGGAACTGATTTTGGAACTAACGAATTGGTTGATCTCGGTGAAGCAGTTGGAACAATTGCTGCTCAAGCTATTGGTGAACCAGGGACACAGTTAACTATGAGAACTTTCCATACTGGTGGTACAGCTTCTGTCGGAGGTGACATCACAGCTGGTTTGCCTCGAGTAGAAGAAATTTTTGAAAGAAGAATACCAAAATCAGCTGCTATTGTAAGTAAGGTTAACGGTATTGTTTCTGATTTGGATGAACAAGATCTTAATGATAGAAAAATAGTGATTATGCCTGATATTGACAGTCGTTCAAATAAGGCCAAGGGTAAACAACAAGTCTCTTATTCGGTTCCATATAGTAGAATCTTTATGGTTAAGGTTGGGGATAAGGTTAAAAAAGGTGATATTTTAACAGATGGTTCTGCTGACATTGCTGAATTATTTAAATATGCTGGCAAGGAAAAAGCCCAAGAGTATATTATCAAAGAAACAATTTCTATTTATGAGTTGCAGGGAGCTTCTACCTCAAGGAAACACGTTGAGGTGGTCATTAAACAAATGATGTCACGTAAGAAGGTTAAGTCATCAGGAGAAACAACCTTGGCTGTAGGTAGTGTAGTAGAAGATTCTGAATTAGATAAAGAAAACAAAAAGGCTAAAGAAGCTGGTTTAGAAGAAGCTAAGGGAACTCCTTTGGTATTGGGGATTACAGAGACATCTTTAACTAGAGAAAGTTTCTTGTCCTCTGTTTCTTTCCAAAACACAACAAAAATGCTTATCGATGCTTCTATTAAAGGAGCTCAGGATGAATTAGTTGGTTTGAAAGAAAATATTATTATAGGAAGGTTAGTTCCTGCTGGATCCGGTTTTGAGGGGAGTGAAAAATGGAAGATGATAGATGCCATTGAAGAACCAGAGGATGATACTGCTGAAAGGGAATAGTATGGAGTCTGTAAAGTTCATAAAGTCTGCTAAGTCAAAAGCCTGAAAAGTTATAAAATTTGTGAAGCAAATTTTCGACTTTCGACTTTATGGACTTTTGACCAATTTTATATTATGGATAATGTTGAGAAAATAAAAGGTCGGTTGGATATTGTTGATGTAGTTGGAGCCTACATCAAACTAGAAAAAGCCGGTTTAAATTTGAAAGCATGTTGTCCTTTTCATAATGAGAAGACGCCTTCTTTCTTTATATCTCCTACTAGAGGAACTTATAAATGTTTTGGTTGTGGTGAAGGGGGTGATATTTTTTCTTTTGTGGAAAAATATGAGGGAGTTGATTTTAAAGGAGCTTTGAAAATTTTAGCAGAGAAGGCAGGGGTTACTTTAGAAAGAGAAGACTTCAAAAAAGTGAATGAGGGTAAAAGAATTTATGATGTTTTAGAGACAACCACTAGTTACTTTGAAGACGGTTTAAAGAAAAAGAAAGAAGCTCAAGAGTACTTAAAAGATCGTGGCATAACGGAAAAAACTATTGAGCAGTTTCGGCTAGGGTTTGCGAAGGAAGGTTGGCAGAATCTGTATAATTTTTTGAAACAAGAGAAATTTAGTGATTTGGATATGGATAAGGCTGGTTTGGTTAAGAAAAGTGAGAAGGGTAATCGGTTGTATGATAGGTTTAGAGAAAGAATAATTTTTCCGTTATTTGATAATTCGGGTCGTCCAGTAGCTTTTTCAGGAAGATTTTTCGGGAAAGATGAAAAAGATGGAATGGTGACGGCTAAATATTTAAATAGTCCTGAAACAGTGTTGTTTAACAAATCAAATATTCTGTATGGATATAATCTTGCTAAGAATGGAATCAGGAAAAAAGATTTCTCAATTTTAGTAGAAGGACAGATGGATTTATTGATGTGCCATCAGGCTGGTTATGATAATACTGTGGCTAGTTCAGGGACAGCTTTTAGTCAGGGTCACGTAAAACTATTAAAGCGTTTATCTAATAGAATAGTAATTGCTTTTGATGGTGATAATGCGGGATTTCTTTCGGCTGGTAAGGCCACTAAAATAGCTTTAGCTGAAGGGATGGAAGTTCGCTTAATGTCTATTCCTGATGGTCAGGATCCAGCTGATTTTATTCTGAAAGATAAAGAAGGCTGGCAGAAAGCTCTAAAAGAGGCTAAACATATTGTTGATTTCTATTTAAATAAATTAATTAATGAAATTGACGATAAAAGAAAATTAGGTAAAGAAGTTCAAGAGAAAGTTTTACCCTATGTTACTTTGATTGAAAGTGAAATAGAAAAAGCTAATTTTATAGATGATATCGCTGAAAAGTTAGGTGTAACAGCCAAAGTGATCTGGGTTGAATTAGGAAAAGTAGATAGAGAAGATTTTATGAGATCTACTATACCGCAGGTAAGACAGGGTTTGTCTGAGAAATTGTCAGCCAAAGGTAAGAAAAATAGACGGCAGATTATTTTAAGACAGATATCAGGGATATACTGGTGGCAAAAGAATTTCGACAAACCAGTTCTTAATTTAGAAAATTTTGAAAAAGAGATTAAGGAGATTATCGGTGATGAAATTTTTGAGAAAATTGAAAATTTAAATGAAAAATTAAAAGATGAGATAATTTTTGAGGCAGAGATATTATATGGGAATCTTGAAAATACAGATAAAAAAATTGAAGAGTTATTTAAAAATTTAAAAATTGAGTTAATAGATGAAAAGATAAAAGATGTTATTTTAGAACAGAAGAAGGCTGAAAAATCAGGTGACAAAGAAGAGGCCTTGAAGGATTTAGAAATATATGACAAGTTATCAAAACAGAAGAGTAAATTATTAAGTAGTTAAAAGTTTTTAATGTCTATAAAGTCCATAAAATAAAAGATCGCAAAGCGATTTTTTACAAAAAAGACTTTTGACTTTACAGGCTTTAGACCAATATATAATATGCCAAAGAAAACTAAAAAAATAATAAAGAAAAAGCCAATCAAGAGGAAGATTGTTAAAAAATCTGTAAAGAAGGTAATAAAAAAGAAATCTGTAAAAAAGGCAGTGAAAAAAACACCTGTAAAAAAGAAAAAGGTTGTTAAAAAGGTAGTGAGGAAAAGGGTGAAAAAAAAGAAATCTATAAAAAAAGCAGTGAAGAAAAAGACTGTTAATAAGACTTCAATAAAGAAGTTAACTAAAAAAGATACTGAAAAAGAAGAAAAAATAAATAATCTCCTGAAAAGAGGAAAGGAAATGGGTTTTATTACTTTTGATAATATTCTTAAGGAATTTCCTTATGTTGAAAATGATTTATTTTTATTGGAAGAAGTTTATGAGAACTTTGAGAGGATGGGGATTGATGTTTTGGAGAACAAAGGAATTTTAGATTCAGAGCCTGAAGAAACATTACCTAAACCTGAAAAATACGGAAGGAATACTGGTGATTCTATTCAAATGTATCTAAAAGAAATTGGAAGATATGAATTATTAACTCAGCCTCAAGAGAAATCTTTGGCACAAAGGATTGAAAGAGGAGATGAAGAAGCTAAAAATTTACTAGCTCGGGCAAACCTTCGTTTAGTTGTATCTATTGCTAAGAAGTATATGGGGAGAAGTTCTGATTTAACTCTACTTGATTTAATTCAAGAGGGAAGTTTAGGTTTATTCAAGGCTGTGGAGAAATTTGACTGGACTAAAGGCTTTAAATTTTCTACCTATGCGACTTGGTGGATTAGACAAGCTATCACTCGTGCTTTAGCCGATCAATCTAGAACGATTAGAATTCCTGTTCATATGGTGGAGACAATTGCTAAATATAAGCAGACAGTTAGGAGATTGTCTCAAGATTTGGGGAGAAAACCTTTGCCAGAAGAAATTGCTGTGGAGATGGATTTAACCATAGATAAGGTCCATAATATCCTAAGAATAGATAGAAAAATTGTTTCTTTGGAAAATCCAATTGGAGGTGAAGATGGAGATGGAAAATCAACTTTAGAAGATTTTACTCCTGATGATAAAATTGATTCCCCCGAACAGAGAGTCTCTCAGAGGATTTTGGCCGACCAAATTAGGGATGTGTTGAATGATCTAACCTTTAAAGAGAAAAAGATTTTGGAAATGAGAAATGGGATAGGAAATGGTGTTTACTGTACTCTGGAGGAAGTTGGGAAGGAGTTTGGTGTGACTAGGGAAAGAATTCGTCAAATTGAGGCCAAGGCTCACGAAAAGATTAGACAGAATGAGAAGATTAATCGCCTTCGTGATTTTGATTTTTAATAACAAGAATACTTGTTGACAACGTAGTTGTTTTTAGGTAATATTTAATTAATTACCCTTTGGGTGATTTTTTGTTTATTGACAAAAAAATAATAAAGGAGGTGAAAAAACTGGCTAGGGAGGAAAGTAAACCAACAACTCTTAACTTGAAGGAGAAAATTCCATGAAAAAGTTTTTTGTTATTTCGTTCGCGATGTTGATGTTGTCCATATTTGCAATACCCGCCATGGCAGGAGTGAAAATCGGAGGAATTGTCTTTACCGATTTTTATTATTTGGACAGAGACAAGAAAAATGCTGAGGATTGGGGATTAGGTAACGGTACCTGCTCCTATAATACTACTGCAATCCAAGTTCCCAATATCACTCGATTGAATGTCCGGTGGACCAATGAGGATAACGTGGGAATGTACATAGAGCTTGGCGTTGGTCAACAATGGGGTAATGTTGAATGGGGCTGGGATGATGGAGTTGAACTCCGTCACGCCTACGGCTGGTGGGAAGTAAATTCAAATTTGAAGTTAACCGCTGGAAAAACAACAACCCCGTTTTCTCCCTTGCACCCCTCACAATTGTTAGGTACCCGATCGGGTAGCTATAATGTCATTGGGGCTGGCTTTGGCGATATTTATCCCAGCAGGGTTGCCCAAGTAAGGGGGACTTATAAGTTTAATAAAACGGTAAAATTAGCCCTTGCTTTAGTTGATCCGAACGGCGTAGCTGATGTAGTCGGTGATAAAGGACCTTGGTCATCAAGGGTTGAATATTCCACAAAAATCCCTCGAGTAGACATTGGTGTGCCAATAACATTAAGTTGGATAAAGTTTTATCCCAGTTTGATGTGGCAACGTCGGACAGTGGACAACCTCAGGCAATCGGATTATGCGAAGGAACATGGGTATCCTACTGATGATGCCATGACCACCTATGTTGCTTCGTTGGGTTTCAAGACTGGATATGGTCCATTATCTTTTTCAGCAGAAGGTAATTGGGGTAAGAATTGGGGGAATGCCGCTGGTTTTATGGGATACACCTATCCGGCAATATTTTCATCCGCTGGGTATAAAGATGGAAATATCAACGATGCCGACAGTCATTCTTTCTGGCTTGACCTGTCTTATAAGGTTGGTATAGCCACCCCTCACCTGATGTATGGGGAAATGAAAACAAGCAATGCTTACGGGGATATTGACCTCGATTCCAAAGCTTCAATGTATGGGGTGAGTTGCCCTATAGAAATAGCCAAGGGTTTTAGTATACGGCCTGAGGTTATGTTTTACGACGAGGGAATCGTTCAAGTTCGTGGCTCGGAAGAAGAAGACTACGATGCTGGTAAGTACATGATTGCCGGCGTTCAATTCCAAATCACCTTCTAAATTTTGTTCTTTGCTCATAACGAGTGACAAGGTCGAAAGCTTTTTAGCTTTCGGCCTTTTTATTTTTTTGAGTTAGTTTGTTCCAGATAGAAAGTATTAAGTATTTTTCTAACATTTCTCAGTTAAGGTATAGTAAATTTCGCGGTTGTGAGTTTCTCTTTGAATGATTTTTTAATTGGCTTCTAGTTGGTTGAAATATTTAATCTCTATTTACTAATTTTGTAAAAGAATAAAGAATGATTGTTATTACTAGGTAAAATAGGTAATCAAAGATGACGTAATGGTAGAAGCTACCAAAGTTAACAATCCATTCATTGATAGGGATATTATCTATAACATCTTTGATTTGGTGATTTAAAAGGGGATAAGGCCAACCGTGGAGGGTACTCATAATAGTACCACCGATTTTGGCTTTGGTGATAAATAAGGAAAGAGCGACTAAAAGGAAAGGAATAAAAAGGATTGTCCGGATATCAATTCCTAAATTTATTTGATCGATAGTTATCCTGTTAGTTGGTGAAGTCTTGATAACTGGAGTGTGGGGAGTTTGGGCTTGCCCAGATGTTTGAACCTTATTTTTTTTAAGATTAACAAGTTCTTGCTGACGCTCCATTTCTTTCTTATAGTATTCAACAATATTTTCAAATAGGTTTTTAGGACGTGTTTTGGCTTTCACCCCCAAAGGAGCTTTCTTTTTCTTCTTATTATTCAAAAAGATCGTAAAGAAAACAGCTATTACAATTGGTAGAATCTCCATATAAAAAGTATAGCATATTAGATGTATATTTTTGTTTAAAAATCTTTTTTACTACAGCTGATTCAATATTTAAATGGAGAAAGAGGGGTAATTATGGGGAAGGTAGATTAATGATATAATATGAAGATGAAGTTAACCAAAACAGATTTTAAAAAATATCTAATTTGTCCGGAGTGTTTATGGTTGGAGAAAAAAGCTCCTGATGAATTTGAAAAAGCAGAAATTTCTGATTTTTTACAAAAATTAATCCAAGATGGTTATGATGTTGAGGAAGAAGTTCAGAAGTTGTTTCCCTCTGGAGTTTTTTTAGATGATAAAAAAGATGAAGTTTTAATTCAGAAAACTCAGGAAGAATTAAAGAAGAAGGGAACGATTTTTCAAGCCACCTTTAAATCAAAAAGAAATTTATTTCTTAAAGCTGATGTTTTTAGATTCAATGAAGAAACCTCAAAGTGGGATTTATATGAAGTAAAATCTAGCTCAGGAATTAAGACTGATTTGATGCATAATCACATTAAAGATATTTGTTTCCAAAAAATAGTGCTCGAAGAATGTGAAATAGATATTGGGGAGTGTTATATTGTTCATCTTAATAGAGATTATATAAGAAAAGGGGAGTTAGATTTAATTAAACTTTTTGTCTTTGAAGAAGTTTCAGAAAAAATTAATGAAGTTCACTCCGAAACCTCTTTTCATATTAGTGAGGCTTTAAAATTATTAGAAGAAGACGATTTAATAATCAATTTTTGTTCTTGTCTATATAAAAGTGCTGGACAAAGATGCGATTGTTTCGCTAAATTTAATCCACAGGTCCCCGAATACTCTACAGCTCATATCTTACGAGGTAAGAAATTAGCTGAGTTGGTGAATGACGATATTTTTGACCCTAAAGATATCCCAAGTAGTTTTAAATTAACTGAACCTCAAAAAATAAAAGTTGACTTGCAAAAGATAGGGAAGCCGGTGATTGATGTTGTTAATATCAGAGAGACTTTGGGGGAATTGCAATACCCTTTATATTTTTTGGATTACGAAACACTTCTAAAACCAATTCCTCAGCTAGATGGGTATAATCCTAACTCACAAATTGTTTTTCAGTATTCTCTTCATATTATGCAAGAAAATGGCGAAATAGAACACCGTGAATATTTAGCTAGTGATTTGGCAAACTCTACCTCCGAATTAGTAAAATCTTTAAAAAAAGATATTGGTGATAAGGGTTCAGTTTTGGTTTGGTATGAGCCTTTTGAAAAAACTAGAAATAAAGAATTAGGAAAATTACATCCAGAATATGAATTGTTTTTTAATGATATAAATAATAGGGTTTTTGATTTAATGAAGATTTTTAAGAAAGATTATTTAATGCCTGAATTCAAAGGAAGTGCTTCCATAAAAAAAGTTTTACCAGTGTTAGTACCAGAGCTTTCATATAAAGAATTAGAGGTGCAAGATGGAACTATGGCGATGTCTGTTTGGGAAAAAATGCTAGAGACTGATGACGGACAAGAAAGACAAAAACTTCGTAAAAGTCTCTTAGATTATTGTAAATTAGATACTTGGGCAATGGTCAAAATTTTTAAAATAATCAATGACCTCTAGCCGTGTTTATTACTAAATATTGACTATAAAACGGGTAAAATTCGCTCTAGAAACGATTTAGAAGGAAAAACGAAGAATGCCACAGGAGACTACAAAAGATAGCTTATTTTCTATAAATTACTGTTGGATAGATACAATAAAGACTGTGAATTTTGCCACTTGCGAGAGGTAATGAGAGATAAATAACCACTCAGAGGCCCAACCCTGCCTGTCCGGTAGGCAGGGTTGGGTCTCTAAGTGATGGGGAATAAAAAAGCCACTCAAACAGACGTGGCTGTTTGAGTGGTAATGTGGTGAGAATTAGAATTCTCATCAGTTCCACCTATTAGGGGAAGATTTTATCGACTCTTTCCCGAGTGAGGATCTCGATAAAAATGATTGCTCTGATCGGGTTAATCTCAATTTCCTTTGAGATTTTTCTTATTTCTTCAGTTACATCTTTGTGGATTGGTATTATTTTTTCAATATGTATTCGAATGTTTGTTAGGGCCATATCCTGAAGAACAGTCTCAGTCACTTCTCCATCTAGAGGAGAAATTTTCTGAAAGAAATCTCTTTCAGGTTTACTCCCCTTAATTCTATAATAGGCTAGAGCGATTTCTCCCATTTCTTCTTCTGACATGTTGATGGATCTTGCTTTAAATTCATACATGTTTTTCCTCCTTTTGACAACGAACTATATCGTAAAACCTACGACTAGGTTGGCTAAAACTATTTCTAACCGATGATACTATACGTCTATAAACAAAATTAGTCAATAAATATGATATGACTTGCGAGAGGTAATGAGTTAAGGTATAACTGAGTTTAATGGTAAAAACAAAGGCAGATATAATAAAAATTCTGAAAAATGGAGGAGTCGGAGTTATTCCAACAGATACTATTTATGGATTGGTTGGAAGTGTTTTTTCTCGAGAAGTTGTAGATAGAATTTATCAAATCAAGGAAAGAGATGAAAAGAAACCTCTGATTGTTTTGATTAGTTGTTTAAAAGATTTAGAAGAATTTGGAGTGATTGTTGATAAAGAAATGTTTAAGTTTTTAGAGAAATTCTGGCCTGGTAAAGTTAGTATTATTTTACCTTTTTCAAATTCAAGATTTACTTACTTAAACAAGGAGGGTCAGACTTTAGCTTTTCGGTTTCCTAATGATGAAAGATTATTAAGTATTCTAAAACAAACTGGTCCTTTAGTGGCTCCCAGCGCTAATCCTGAGGGATTAGAATCAGCTAGTAATATAGAAATGGCTAATGAGTATTTTGGGAGGGAAGTTGATTTTTATTTAGATGGTGGGGAATTAGAATCGTTACCATCAACTTTATTGGAAATAGAGTATGGAACGATCAAGATTTTACGTGAAGGCGAAAATATTGAAAAAATTTTAGCTCGTTTGGAAGAAAAAAAATAGCCAAAAGCCCATAAAGTCCAAAAAGTCAGAAGCCGAAATTAAAAAATCGCAGTGTATTCTTGCGGTTTTTTGGTGAATGTTTTCCGTTAAGTCTACTTGGAGGAGTTGGGTCTTGGTGGATTTGAGGTAAATAAAAAATACCCCTAGAAAGGGGTAATCGGAGGTTGTTGGTTTAATTTCCTTGGAGGATTAGATCAATAATTGGTTGGATAACATTGTAGGGTTGAGCTCCATTAATAGGATAAGTTTTTCCTAGTTTGGTTGCAATTAAAGTAAAGGGTGTGCCACCTTGTGCATTTGAAGTTCCTAAAACACCAGCATCTATTCCAGTTTGATATTCCTGTTGGAGTATTTCTAAGATAGCCTTGCTGTCTAGGCAAGCTAAGAATTTTTTCTCATCTATATTCATCCCTCTAGCTAATTCTCCTAGTTGTTCTACGACAAATTTTTCTTCATTACTGAATTCTGTTTGGAAAATTTTATCAGACATTTCCCAAAATTTAGTATTTCCTCCTAGTTGACCTGCACATTTAACAGCAGCAGATTTTTTTTCTGAAGTAACGCCATGAAGAGGAAATTGTCTAAAAATCCAAGCAACTTTTCCCTCCTTTCCATATTCATCTATGATGCGATGCATGGTTTGGTGAAATATTTTACAAAAACTACATTCAAAATCACTGAAGTTAACAAAGACTAAATTTGCATCAGGGTTTCCTAAGATGTAGTCAGTTTTTCTTATAGAATAAGGTTTTATTGTGGTTGTCTGGGTAGTTGATTGCTCGCGCTCAGTGACAACTAGTTGGTCTTCTATAAATTTCGGTTCTTTGTTAGTTGAGATGATTCCCCAAACAATTAAACCAGCTGCTATGACAATAGCTGTTGGTATTAAAAATTTGTTTGATTTCTCTTCCATATTTTTGAAAAATAATTTGACTTCTCTTAATAAGAGTAACAAGTAATAATTTTATTATCAATTAATTCAATTGGATTTAAAATAGAGTGTGAGTGATTGAGTTGCCATCTTCTTTTTCCCAGTGGGAAGTATCAAGGGGGATTTTTTTTATTTGAGAACCATCTTTATATTTTAGGTAGCCGTTTTTTAGAGCAAAATCATAAACACCTTTTGTGACACGAACATCATCTAGACAATACTTACGGATTTTTTCTATCTCTCCATTCTTCCACCAAGTAATAGCTTCTAGTCCATTACCACTTTTTCCTTCACCTAAAGTAGCTTGAGCAACACTGTCTAATTTGAATCTTTTCCCATAGTTGCTCTTAATTTCTTTAAGAATATCCAAACTTTTTATGGCTGTTAAATCACCCGGGTAATGTTTGTCTAAAAGGGGAATATCAAAGTGGTCAGAGTTATAGCCAATTAACATGTCAGCTTTTTCTAAAATTGGCCACAGTCTATCAAAATCATCTTCTAAGAAACTATCATAGGTATTTGTTTCTGAATCATGAATACAAACAATAGAGATATCTAAAAGCGCTGGATTATTTTCACCGATGTCTTCAAAAGTATTTTTTGTTTCAATGTCAAAAGTAATTTTTCTCATAAAATTTTTAAAAAGAGGTCCGACCTCTTAATTAAGATGACAACAATCTTTAGTTGTTAAATTTTGTTTTACCGCTACTGAGGTCGGACCTCCTTGACAACTTCTTGTCCGTCAACTTCTTGTTCCTCACCAGTTTGGAGATTTTTTAATTGGTATTTATTATTTTTAACTTCATTTTCTCCAATACAAATAACAAAAGGTATTCTCTTTTTGTCAGCTATTGCAATTTGATCACCAATTTTTTTGTTAGAATAATTTACCGCTATATTAAGCCCTTGTTTTCTCAGATTGTCTGCTAGTTGGTTAGCATTTTCGAAGTAATCAGAAGATAAGGTACAAAGGTAAAGGTCTGTTTTAGATTGATATTGAGGTAGTAGATTTCTTGATTCTAAGAAGTCTTTAATGGTGACATCTCCCATTCCAAATCCAACAGCAGGCATTTTTTCTTCTCCAAAAATGTCTAGAAGCTTGTCATAACGACCTCCTCCAAAGAGAGAACGGTTATTATCTGGGTTGGTATCAAAAAACTCAAAGACGATGCCTGTGTAATAATCAAAACCTCTAATTAGATATACATCTATCTTTGCTTGTATCCCAATTGTTTCTAGTTTATTTTTTAAATCTTTACAAATTTGTAGGTTAGGGTCTTTTTCAAATAATTCTTTAATACTGTCTTTATCATCTAGTTTATTTTTTAATATCTGGGATTTTTCTCCTCCCAAAGCATCATCAAGCCTTTTGTTAAATTCTTCTTCAGGGATTTTTCCAAATCGGTCAATAACTTTAATTGTTTTATTTATTTTTTCTTCATCTTCTTCGTTTAGTATCTCACGAAGAACTTTAGCTAACATTCCAGAGTAATTTATCTTAATTTCAAAATCTTCATCCTTAGCTCCTAAAGATTTCATAATTTCATAGCCTAAAGAAATAATTTCAACCTCCGCTTCAATACCCTCTACACCAAAAATATCAGCGTTAAGTTGCCAAAATTCTCTCAACCTCCCTTTTTGTGGTCTTTCGTAACGGAAAAAGTTTTGAATAGAATACCAACGAAGGGGATAAGCCAATTCTCTTTTTCTCTTGGCCACCATCCTAGCTATGCTAGGAGTCATTTCTGGTCTTAAAGTTACGTCTCTCTCACCTCTATCCATGAAGGAATAAGTCTGCTCGTTGATGATTTCTTCACCTGATTTAGCTTTATATAATTCAGTTGGCTCTAAAACAGAAGTATTATATTCTTCATAGCCAAATTTTTCGGTTATTTGTCCAGCTTTGTCAAAGATAAAATTTTGCACAGCTAAATCTTCAGGATAGAAATCCCGAGTGCCTTTGTATGGTTCTTTAGATATATTTTGTTTTTTGTTCATAATCCTTAATTTTAACGAAAATATAAGGAATAAACAAGTTACTTTTTAAAATAGACATTCTAATAACCTGCAAAATACAGCTGTTGCATAGCTGTATCTTTACGATAACAATAAATTAAGTTTTAGTTATTTTTTGATGGATTGGTTTTTGGGTATTTGATTTTGCTTGATTAATTTTTGTGCTACAATTAACCCTGTTAAATAGCTTTAAATTTTAAGATAAAACTTCTATATCTATGTGATATAATATAGTCAGCAATATAAGGAGATTTTGTAGAATATAAGAAAATTTAAAGTTAAAATTTGGTAGAAAAATGCTGAAAATAGCAAAATAGGGGGTAATGGTTATAAATATTTAATCAAATTAAGGTAAAAACCAAATTTTATTTAATAGGGTAAATAATTATGCAGATAAATACAAATGAAAAAGCAATAGATGAGGTGTTAACTCGGGGTGTGGAGCAAGTTTTTTCAGATAAAGAAGAGTTAAAAAAGTTGTTGATGTCAGGAAAACAAATTAAGTTATATTGTGGTTTTGATCCAACGGCTCCTTCCCTACATATTGGAAATGCTATTTTAATCAATAAATTAGCTCAATTTCAAAAACTTGGACATAAAGTGATTTTCTTGGTGGGCGATTTTACTGCTTTAATTGGCGATCCAACAGATAAAAGTGCTGTTCGTCCTAAATTAACTAAAGAAGAAATTGAAAACAACGCTAAATATTACCAGCAACAAGCTTCAATTTTCTTGGATTTTGAAGGAGAGAATCCAGCCGAAATTAAATACAATTCAGAATGGAGTGATAAATTAAACTTTAGAGATTTGATTGAATTATCTTCTAATTTTACTGTGCAACAAATGATCCAAAGAGATATGTTTCAAAAAAGAATAGAAGAAGAAAAACCAATTTATCTTCATGAATTTTTGTACCCGTTAGCTCAAGCCTATGACTCAGTGACTATGGATGTTGATTTGGAAATTGGTGGGAATGATCAAATGTTTAACATGATGAGGGGAAGGGATTTGCAAAAAATAATTAATAATAAAGAAAAATTTGTCTTAACTCTGAAACTTCTAGCTGATGATGGTGGTAAGAAGATGGGCAAGTCAGAAGGTAATGCTATTTTCTTAGATCAGGCTCCTGAAGATATTTATGGAGCAGTAATGTCATGGCCAGATGGTTTTATTGCTAATACCTTTGAATTAATGACAAGTAAGCCTTTGGAAGAGATAGAAGAAATTAGGGCTCAAATCAAGGATAATTTAGTAAATCCTCGCGATTTAAAAATGCAATTAGCTTTTGAATTAGTGAGGACATTTTATGATGAAGAAAAAGCTGAGAAGGCTCAACAAGCCTTTGTAGAGCAATTTCAAAAGAAGGGAGTTCCAGAAGATATGAAAGTACAGAAGGTTCAGGGGAAAGAAATTTTAGATATTTTAGTTGAGACTGGTTTGAGTGATTCAAAAAGTGAAGCAAGAAGAAGTGTTGAGGAGGGCGCTGTAAAAATAAACGATGTAAAGATTGAAGATTATAAATATAATCTTGAATTAAAGAAGGGAGAAGAATTAATATTAAAGCTTGGTCGGAAAATTATTAAAATTAGCCCCATTAAATAACTTCATTTTTTAAAAAATGAAGTTAAAATTTGACAGAAAAATCAGATTTTAATTAACGGGATAAAGTAGAAAATAGTGAAGGTATGTCGATAGGTGATATTAAAGATAT
Source organism: Patescibacteria group bacterium (assembly GCA_034661035.1). Lineage (GTDB taxonomy): Bacteria > Patescibacteriota > Minisyncoccia > Phycocordibacterales > UBA12079 > JAGYLJ01. The sequence goes on from JAYEKM010000003.1 coordinate 37,737, forward strand.
GTTTAAGTCCTTCACAAAGTTCTGGCTTCTTTCTCCAGAGGCGATTATTGATACCTGTCAGGGGAAGAGAGAAAGTCAGGAAGATTATGACGAATCAGCCACAACCAGTTTAAGTATTCATCGTCACTATTACAAAAAATAATAAAATAATTTATGAGAGATTCACAAAATAAAAAGATACTTTTATCTGGATTAAAGCCAACTGGTCGTCCACATATTGGGAATTATTTTGGAATGATGAAACAAATGGTTGATATGCAGGACGAATATGAAAGTTTTCCTTTTATTCCTGATTATCATGCTTTGACCTCTGTTCAATCAGCTGAAGATATGCAGAATGACATTATTAATGTGGTAATAGATTTTCTAGCGATTGGTTTGGATCCTGAAAAAGTTAATTTGTTTAAACAATCTGATGTTCCTCAAGTGACAGAGTTAATGTGGATTTTTAATTGCATCACAACAATGCCTTATTTGATGAGAGCTCACGCCTTCAAAGATGCTGAGGCCAAGAACAAAGATATCAATGTGGGGGTTTTTAGCTATCCTATTTTGATGGCAGCGGATATTTTAATTCAAGATACTGATGTAGTACCTGTTGGGAAAGACCAACGACAACATGTAGAAATGGCAAGAGATATTGCAGAAAAGTTTAACCGTATTTTTGGTGAGACATTTAAATTACCTCAATCTAAAATTTTGGAAAATGTAGAAGTTATTCCTGGAACTGACGGACAAAAGATGAGTAAAAGTTATGGTAATATAATTAGTTTATTTGCCGAAGATGATGAAATAGAAAAAGCAGTTATGGGAATTCCCACAGACTCTAAAGGTGTGGAGGAGTCAAAAAATCCAGAAGAATGTAATATTTTTGCTTTACATAAATTATTTAGTTCAGAAGATGAAATAGGAGAGATAAGAAAAAGATATGTCGAAGGTGGCTTAGGTTATAAAGAATCAAAAGACATTTTAGTCAAGAATATTAAAAATTTTATTACTCCACTGAGAGAAAAGAGAAAAGAATTTGCTGATAATAAAGAATTAGTTTTGAAAATTTTAAAGAAGGGTGGGGAAGTTGCTAGCCAAAGGGCTGAAGAAAAAATGGAAGATGTTCGTAAGAAAATTGGTGTAGAGTTAAGTTAGTTGACTTTAAGTTTACCTTAAGATAAACTTTAAATGATGAAAATTTTAAATAAAAAGCAAATTATTGGGGTTAAAGAATTAAGAAACAATCTTGATAATTATATCTCTCTCGTTGATAAAGGAGAATCTTTTACTGTGGTGAAAAGGTCTCGTCCAGTTTTTAGAATAACTCCTGTTGATGAAGAAGACCAATGGGAAACTATCGTTGATTTTACTAAAATTAAAAAAGGAGGGGTTGATATAAAAGAAGTTATTGATTCTTTGGTTCGTTTAGAAAAAAATGCATAAAATTGACAAATTTTTATCTAAATTAGGTAAAAAACGGAGGAAACAAATTTTATCAGTTTTAAAAAAAATTGAAATAGGAGAGTTAAATGACCTAGATTTAAGAAAACTTAAAGGTTTTGAAAATCTTTTTAGAGTGAGAAAAAGTGAAATTAGAATAATATACCAAAAAATAGGAAGAAAAATTGAGATATTGATTATAGATAAGAAAAAAGATGATACTTATAAATTATAAAAATTAATTGTATGCGAACATATATAAAAGATTTAAAAGACAAAATGGATGGAGAAGTTCAAATTTCTGGGTGGGTGAATATCAGGCGTGATCACGGTAAATTAATTTTCATAGATTTTCGTGATAGAACAGGTTTGGTCCAGATGGTGGTTTTACCAAATCACAAAGAAGCTCATGAATTGGCCGGTCAGGTTCGTCCAGAATGGGTACTTGAAGTTAAAGGCAAGGTCAACAAAAGACCAGATAATATGGTGAAAGAGGATGAACTTAACGGAGACCTTGAAATTGAGGTTTTAGAGATAAATGTATTAAATGAAGCTAAGACTCCACCTTTTGACGTTCTGACTGATGGGAAGGAAATTGGGGAAGAAAATCGTCTAAAATATCGTTATTTAGACCTAAGAAGACCCCGTTTAACGAATAATATAAGGACAAGGGGAAAAATTGTCAAATTTCTCAGAGATGAATTAGAAAAGTTGGATTTTACGGAAATAGAGACTTCAATTTTATCTAAATCAAGTCCGGAAGGGGCGAGAGATTTTGTAGTGCCTTCTAGAGTAGATAACGGAAAATTCTATGCCTTACCACAGGCTCCTCAACAATATAAACAGCTTTTGATGATGGCTGGTTTTGAGAGGTATTTTCAAGTAGCTAAATGTTTTAGAGATGAAGACACTCGTAGTGATAGACAGCCTGAGTTTACTCAGATTGATATGGAAATGAGCTTTGTTAAAAAAGAAGAAGTGATGGCCCTTAATGAGAAATTACTTATTGATTTAGTAGAAAAACATTTTCCAGAGAAAACCATTCAAGAGAAACCATTTCCAATTATTTCTTACAAGGAAGCAACGGAAAAATATGGAACAGATAGACCTGATTTAAGAAAAGATAAAGAAGATCCGAATTTGTTAGCTTTTTGTTGGGTGGTTGATTTCCCTTTCTTTGAGAAAGTTAGTGATTCTGATAACCCACAAGCTCAAGGTGAGTGGACATTTACGCATAACCCTTTTTCTGCTCCACAAGATGAATGGATGGATAGTTTGATGGATAAAAAGGAAATTGGAAACATTATAGCTACTCAGTATGACATTGCTTTAAATGGTTTTGAGATTGGTGGTGGAAGTATTAGAAATTATAAATCAGATAGATTGAGAAAGGTTTTAGAAATCATAGGTTATTCAGAAGATCAAATAGAAAAAGATTTTGGTTATTTTATAGAAGCTATGGATTATGGAACACCTCCTCATGGAGGGATTGCTTGGGGATTAGATCGGTTAGTTACAATCTTATTAAATGAATCTTCAATCCGTGAGGTTATTCCTTTTGCCAAGACAGGTGAGGGAAGAGATTTGATGATGGATTCTCCTGCTAAGATTGGAGGAGAACAACTAAAAGAATTAGGTATTAATATTTCTAAAAAAGGTAAATAGACTCTTTATTTACTGACTATATTATGATAATCTAGTTACAGGTAGTTTGTTATTTAAATTTTAATCTAGAGAGCAAGGGAGGAAACGATGACAATCCATAAAGGCGCTTGTATTATTTTTGTTAAACTAACTTTAATGGTTCTTTTGGGTTTTTTGTGGATTTTTTGGCTTTTCTCGGAGGCTATAATGGAAAAAAGTGAATATTTATTGATTGGAGTTTACTTGTGCGTTTTAGGATTTGCCGTACCACTAACTGTTGTAATAGTTGATTTTGTGGTTTATGAAGCGACTTTCATAGACTCTTTTTTAGCAGGTTCTGTAATTTATTTAGTAATTGGATTATTTTCTAATTTTTATATAAAAAAACAGTATGGGAAGGGATTCCTTCCCGTTAATATTAGTGATAGTTAAATTCTTTAAAGGGAGAAGTGAGATGAGAGATTTTCTGTATCGTGGAGGTATGTTGATTAGCGTGGTGATTACTACTTGTCTTATTTTAGGGTATTATCTGGTTTGTCTCGCTTGGAATAAAATTTCCTATTGGGTTCTTACTTTTGTTAAAGTTTTTTGGTTTAATTTTTGTTGGTCTAGAACAAAAAGTTATTTTTTCTTAAAAACTTGATCTAGAAATTTTGCAAAAGGGCACGTCTCTGACGTGTCCTTGTTTTTTATTTAGTATCTTTAATAGTTAGTCCGTATCTTAATCCAAAAAGAATGGTTATTCCTAAAACAATAAAAATAAGGTTGAAGCTTATGAAATATAATATAATAAAAGCGGCTAAAGGAGCTAAAGAATAGGCTAGAGGGCTGGTAATTCTAAAAAAACTAATGATATCAGCTTCCTTAGCATCAACATGTTTAAAGAAATAACTTTCAGAGGCTATTTCTATAGCGCTAGCCCCTGCTCGTGTCATAAATAAAATTATTGCCCAAACCCAGAAAGTAGAAGTACTCAAAAAAGATAACATTATGGTTGATAAAGCCATAATTATTATTCCTGTATTTAATATTTCCTTTTCCCCGTATTTTTTATCAGCTAAATTACCTAGTGGTAGTTCAAATAAAATGAAAGGAAGAAGCATTATTGTAAAAATAATACCAATTGTTTGCCAATCAAAACCTATATATTTATGTAAATAAAGTGGAGTATAAATGACCATCCAAGCATAGAAAAAATTCAATAAAAATCTAACCATAAATATTTTATAGACATTCTTTCTTTCTTTAATTTTTTTAAATGTTCTTAAGAAAGGGGGTGTTTTATATGACGGATCTTTAAATTTTCTAACTCCTCCTAACATCAGTAAGAAAACAAAAGGGACAGAAAGGAAAGAAGCTGTTAGATAAATTTTCCAATAATCTCCGTTTGTTAACAACAAGCTAGCTATTAATGGTGATATTACCCAAGCGACATTTATTATAGATAGATGTATCCCTCTAATATTTCCAGTATGTTCATCATCGGACTGTTGTTCTAGAAATATATCTAGATTGAAAAAAATAATTGAGCTTAGGATCAGATAGATGATAAATGATGACAAGACAAAATGTAAACTATGAGAAAAAGTTAAAATCAATAAAGCTATTCCACTAAGGAGAGAAATAAAAAGAGTTGCCGTAAAATTGCCAATTTTCTTGAGGAATATTGGAATCAATAACAAACCCGCTACAGTTAAAATCGAAGCAATTGTATATAACAACCCTGTTAATTTTTCAGATGAAAGATATTGTTCAATAAAACTTGAGTTAATATAAGCAGGAATAGCCGCCTGTAAAGCAATAATGAAACTTAAAATGTATAGAACAGGGCGTAGTTTGTCTTTTCTCATGGTTCTAATTATAACATAATTAAAATTAAATTAAGTTCTGGTTACTTTTTGATGGGATCATTGCCAGACTAATGGTTATTAATAATCGATTGTCTTAGCTTTGTACACAAACTCAGCGACCGTTGAGTTTGTGTACGATTTACAATTTATGTACAGTGCAGAAGTTTATGTACAACCACTTGGACGTCCAAGTGTGGAGGTTCAACCTCTATAAGTTCTCTAAAATTGGAAGGTTCAATCTTTGGAAACAACCTGTCAGCTATGCGATAACCAATAAATCTGGAAACAATTTTTGGCTATCAGATATCTGTAAATATATCTATATAATTTATCTCCAATATTTATGATAGACATAGACTAATTGATGATATTATCACTTTTAGACCACAGAGAAGTGATGTGTTGTCATATGATAGACATACATATAGATAAAAATAAAAATCCTAGAGGAATTAAGTAAAAGAATTGAAGTATTAGAAAAATCGTTAAGTCCTTAGGATAGCAGGTATAACAACAGGTCTCTTATTAGTGCTTTGGAAGAGATAGCGCTCAACATTGTCAGTAACTTCTTTTTTTATGGTGTCAAAATCAATCGGTTTTGCACCTTTAACCATTTTTTTCTATAGTTTGTTTAGTGACATAAGGAAGAAAAAAGATCAGGAGTTTTATTAGTTGCAAAATATAATATAATATAATATTATATTATCATATATTAAAATTTAATTAAATAATATTATGACTACCTTATCTGTTCCCCTAACTCCTAAATTGGAGAATATAGTTAACTCTTTTGTAAAAGAAGGGTATGCTCCTAATAAAGCAGAAGTTATGCGAAAAGCCTTGATCCGCTTATCAGAGGAAGAAGCGATAAAGGATCTTTTAGAGGCAGAACAAGAGGTTAGAGATGGGAAAATTCTTCGTGGAGATTTAGATGAACTAACTAAAAAAATATGCAAATAAATTATACTGTTAGATTCGTAAAACAATATAATAAATTTGATTTTGAACTTAAAAAAGAAATAAAAGAAAAGATAGAATTTTTTAAAGATTTTAAAAATCACAAATCTTTAAAAGTTCATAAATTACATGGGGCACAAAAAGATAGGTATGGTTTTTCAGTCAATTACAAAATAAGAGTTGTTTTTAGATATTTGTCTAAACAGGAAGTAGTTTTTTTGGTAATTGGAGATCACGACATTTATAAATAATTGCGGAAATGGGTTTCGTCATCTTTTTATAAAAATTTAACAGATAAAAAAGTAAAAAACTTGAGTATTCTATTCTCAAGTTTTTTACCTTTTTATTCATCGCCCTATTTTAATTTTATTAGTGATGCCTTCTCGTCCAATGAGTTGTTAGATATGGAGGATCGTTAAGCCCTTAGGATAACAGGTATAACAACAGGTCTCTTATTAGTGCTTTGGAAGAGATAGCGACCGACATTATCAGTGACTTCTTTTTTTATAATGTCAAAATCAATCGGTTTTGCACCTTTAGCCATTTTTTCTATAGTTTGTTTAGTGATGTAACGAGCTTGTTTTAGTAAGTCTTGAGATTCCCTTAAATAAATAAATCCACGGGAAATTATATCTGGTGACTTTTTTAATTTTCCTTTTCCTAAATCAACCATGGCAATTACGACAAAGATCCCGTCTTGAGCAAGAGTTTGCCTGTCCCTGATAACCACTTCTTGGATATTACCAATTGAAAAGCCGTCCACCATAGCTATACCAGATGGAGCTTTTTCTTTTAGAATAGTTATCTTCTTACCCGTGTTTTGGATTTCTATAATTGACCCATCGTCTGGAATTACGATATTTTCTGACGGGAATCCAAGAGATTTAACAATTTCGGCATGAACTTTGAGCATAGAGTGATGTCCATAGGAAGGCATAAAAAATTTAGCTCCAACCTTTTGATTGATCCACGCTAACTCTTGAGCATTTCCGTGACCAGTTGAGTGCACATCGGAAGTTCTATAATGAATAACTTTTAGATTATGTCTATAAAGGTTGTCTTCTAATCTTCTGACAGAAATTTCATTTCCTGGGATAACAGATGAAGATAAAACAACAGTGTCTCTTTCATTTAGAAAAATATGCTTATGTTGTTTAATTGCCATACGCATAAGAGCTGCAAATTCTTCACCTTGGGATCCTGTGGCAAGAACAACAATTCTATCGGGCGGGTAGTTTTCTATTTCTTTAGCGGAGATTACAGTTCCTTTTTTAGGCTCAAATAATTTAATTATTTTAGCAATCTCTATGTTTACTTTTATACTTCTTCCTTCGGTTACTATTTTCTTTCCATATTTTTCAGCGATTTGGATGATTTTTATCATTCTTTCAAATTGGGAAGCAAAGGTTCCTATAATTAAACGACCTTTAGTGTTTTTTATAATTTGTTCGATATTATCATAAACAACTTTTTCTGGCATTGAGAAACCTGGCTTCTCTACATTAGTAGAATCAGCAATTAAGAGCAAATTATTATCTTTGCTAAGTTCCTCCCATGTTTTAGCTTCTTTTTCAGAAGGAATTCCATCATCATGTTCTAATTTTATATCACCAGTGACAATTATATTACCGTGAGGTGTTTCTATGGATGTTCCTAGGGCTCCTGGAATAGAGTGGGTAACAGGAAAAAATTTAACCTTTAATTCTCCTATCTTCATTTTTTCTCCGGGTTCTACATTTTTAAAATTGAGGGGTGGGTGAGTAGGGAAGTCTTCCATCTTTTTTTGAATCATAATTGAAGTTAATTCACTAGAATAGATAGTTGGGTTTCCGATTTTTTCTATTATATAGGGAATTCCTCCAATGTGGTCTAGGTGACCATGGGTAACTATTAATCCTTTTATTTTACCTTTCCTCTCTTCTAGATATTTAGTATTAGGGATGATGTAGTCCACCCCAGGAGCTTCTTCTTCGGAGGTGAATTGAACACCTGCATCAAAGACTAGAATATTATCCTTATATTCTATTAACGTCATATTTTTACCAACTTCTTCAACTCCACCTAGGGGAATAATTCTTATATTTTCAGAAGATAAATCAGGGAGTTTCTTGTCAGGCTGAATTCTCTTAATAGGTTTCTTTCTTTGAAAAGGCTTAGGTTTTATGTGGGATGTATTTTTTGAACCCCTGGTTGATATAGGGGTGATTTTCCTTTTTGTTTTAAGTGGTTTATTTCTAGCAGGACTAGTTTTTTTTGTCGTTGTTTGTTTAGTCATATAATTTAAAGTGGTGAATTATAAAAACGTTTTTTATAATAATATGTTTTTACAATCCTAACGAGAGAGCTATAGATTCATTTTATACCTCTGTTGTTTTTATAGAGTTTTGATAATTAATAATATTTTAAAAATGAGTTTATTGATTTAGAAAAAATTTCCAGACTTTATCTGTCCTTATATACCATTCGCTGATATCAAGAAATCTTTCTGAGGGTATTGTTATTTGGTTTATCCAGATATTTTTTATTTCTTTGGGAACAATATAAATAAATTTAGGTGAGTAGAGAAAAACAGCTGGTTTGTCATTAGCTATTTCTTCTTGGAAAGACTGAAACTTTTCCTTTTTACTTTCTTCGCTTGTTGTTACTCTGATTTCCTCCAATAGGCTATCGGTTGTTATATTTGCATACATAGCTATGTTTAGACCAGGGTCATTTCTCTGGGAAGAATGCCAAAAAGCGAATAAATCCATATCTCTTCCAATAACTTCACCAAAAAGTAACGAGTCATACTTTCTTGGTCTAATAACATTTTGATTTAAATCACCTGTTTCAAATATTTTTAAATTAACTTTAGCTCCCATTTCTTCCCATTTAGTTTTAAGGAGATTTGCAATGGCTTTTAATTCGGGTGTATTAGCTGTAGAGATGGAAAAAGTTAAAAGAGTTGTAGTTTTTTTAGTAACTTTTTCCCAAACTCCTTCTTCTTCATTCATTTCCCAGCCGTTTCCTCTTAGGATTTCTCTAGCTAATTCTATTCGACTATCAGAACCTTCCATTTCGTTAGGTTCTTCTGTGTTAAAATAATATTTAGATTTAGATGGGACGGGGCTATTAATTGCTACTCCGTAATTATTTAAAATATCTTTTACGATTTGTTCTCTATCAACAGCTTGGTTAAGGGCAGAGCGGACTTCTTTGTGAGTAAAAACAGCTGCTTCGTCCTGATTAAAAAAAATTCCAAAAATCCTTGGGAGGGGAGTTGAAAGTATCTGTACACCATCTTTTTCCTCTAGAGTCGGTATATTCTCTGGACTAATAGAAGCAATATTTCCTACTTCATTTTTTTTGTATTTTAACAAAAGTGTTTCTTCATCGGAATATAATTTTATATATATTTTTGAGATATAAGGTTCTCCTAGTGAATAATTCTCGAATGATTTAAGGGTGTATTTTTCTAAAACCTCGGAGGAATTTCTCTTTATTTCGTCTACCTTGTATGGACCAGAACCGATGGGCATAATATTAAAGTGGCTGAAAGCAAATTGCTCAGGACTAATTTCTCCCCAAATATGTTTAGGCAAGATACCTATTGTTAAGTTTTCCAAAAAAGGAGAGTAGGGTTGGGTTAGGATAAATTGAATTTCTTTGTCATTTAATCTTTTAACTTCCACACCGTCCCAGTTTGCTCTTTTGGGACTTTTTATAATATCATTCTGGGTAGTGTTGATTGTAAACTCGATGTCTTCTGTCGTTATAGGATGTCCATCGTGAAAAAACAAATTATCTTTTATCTTAAATACATAAACAAAACCGTCTTCTGATATTTCATAGCTTTCAGCTAAATCAGTAATTAATTCTCCATGAGAGTCTGCCTTTAAAAGACCTGAGTAAATCAGAGAACAAAGATCTTTGTCTGTGTTAGAAGTTGCTAATACAGGGTTAATAAATCTTGGTGGACCAATAATTCCTTCTGTGACAGATCCACCGTAGGTTGGAATCTCAACTAAAAATGATTGATTGATTTTATGTAAAACAAGAAAGCTGCTAACTATAAAAATAATTAATACTGTATTGAAAACAACTTTCTCAATTAAAGAAAAAGATTTGATTGTATTTGATATTTTAGATAAAACGTAAGGAAAAAACTTCCTTAGTTTTTCTAGTTCTTCTTTTATTTTTTGCATAAGCAAATGTATCTGCAGTTTTTAGTGTAATCTTTAAAAAAGATTTTCTGTAAATTTTTTTTTCAATTTAGATAATAAGAGCTAAAAATGTTGAAGCAACAAAGAGTATTCCTAGGACAATAGTTAAATTAAATAGCATTTTTTCTGCACCTCTTCTGGTATGACCACCTGACATGTCATCAGCTCCTCCAAAAGCACTACCTAGACCAGCATCTGATTTCTGTACTAAAACAACAATCATCAATAATATTGATAATATTATCTGTATATAAGGTAATAAATTAGATAGGTTTTCCATGTCTGTTAGTTTACCACCTTTTGGGTAGGTAAAACTTTAATTTCTTAAATTATACTAAAAACTGATAATAAAGCAAGGTTTTGCTTGGCTGTTGAAATTTATCATAATCCGTGTTATTTTTAAATATAGGTTGTTATTTGATAGTAAGTTAGACATTTGAATTCTTTTTAGGAGGAAAAACTATGAGACTTTCAGGTTTTATTTTTATCTTTTTGGCTGACGTTATTCTTTGGGTGGTCGCTTTTGTATGTTTTTACAGTGACTGGGTACCTTTATCTTATGAAATTCCAATAATGGCTTTTGGTGTTATCACTGGTTTTGTTGGTGGTTACGTATTGTTAACCTTGATTTTGATGGTTAAAAGGGGAGAAATTCCCTCCATCTATAACAAAGATTTCGGGAGAGGTCTAAGCTAAACGATTATTGTTTTTTAGGAAAGTCCTAAACCCTAAAGGTCGGGCAAAGGAGGAAAAAATGAAATTGAATAGATGGTTTTTTTGTGCATTAGTTGTAATTGATGGGGGAGCTATTTTCCTATTTTGGGTTTGTTTATATCTTCTCCATCTTAACCTGAAAACTCCTGATTTCCTTGTCCCTGATGAAATTATCTTTGCCTTGGTGGGGGAAGTTATGGCTGGGATTTCCATGTTTTTCATTACCCTTTTTCTAATCAATAGTATTAGGGCCTCACTGAAGGAACCTTTTACTTTCACGAAGGGAGAATAACCTGTGTCAGCTTATTATTCAATCATGGTTTCAGTGATCGGGATTTTTATCCTTGCTCTTAGTGGCTTATTTTTTTATATTGCTGCTAACGTTAGTAAGTGGGTTAGGGTATTTAATCCTAAACTCGATGCTTGGTTTTTTTCTACGATAGGAGGACTTCTTGTTTTCGCAGTAATTTGTCTCTTTTATGGACTTTTTTCCAATTGGAGGGCAAAGTAAGTTTCTTCAAAGATAGAGTTTTTTTAAAACGATTTTGGTTTTAGTGTGTATCAGCTAAAACCAAAATCGTTTTTTATTTTTGTTTATTTTACTAACTTGTGGGGATTATGGTTAGGACAAGATTTGTCACTACACCTTTCCGGAATAGTTTTCGTTCCTTCCATCATGAGAGCTCCGCAGATTTGACCACCTTTTTCATCACGAATATAATCACAAACTTTGCCAGTTGGTTTAGCTTTAATAGCATTTTTGCATTTAGGATAATCAGAACAACTATAAAAAACACCAAAACGACCATTTCTCTCCATCATTTCTCCTTTTCCGCACATAGGGCATTCTACCCCTGTCATTTTCTTTTTCTTCTCCTCCTCATCTTCTTTAATAAATTTACATTTTGGATAATTAGAGCAGGAGACAAATTTTCCAAACCGTCCTTCTCGGATAACTAATTTACCGTCTTTACAGTCAGGACATTTTTCACCTGTTTCCTTAGGTCCTTCTATCTCAACCCCCTCAAGAGTAAGAGCTCCATCACAATCTGGGAATTTTTCACAACTTATAAATTTACCTATTTTTCCTAATTTGTAAACCATTTTACCCTTACATTTTGGACATTTGTATTTATTTTCAGCAGGGCCAAGGTTAGAAATCTTTTCAATACTCTCTTTATCTTTGATGGCTTTTGTAAATGGTGTATAAAATTTACTTAATAACTTTTCATAAGTATTTTTACCTTCAGCAATGTCATCTAAATTATTTTCCATTGTGGCAGTAAAATCATCGCTAATATAATTATCAAAATGATTTTCTAAAAATGAACTAACCACATCACCTGTATCTGTTGGGTGAAGAGCTTTATTAATTTTTTCTACATAACCTCTGTCATAGAGAGTTCTTGTGATAGTAGCATAGGTACTTGGGCGACCGAGACCTCTTTTTTCTAATTCTTTAATTAAGCTAGCTTCTGAATAACGTGCTGGGGGTTGAGTTTCTTTAGCCTCTGTATTGATTTCAAGCAAATCTAAAATATCATCAGCTTTAACTTCAGGTAATTCTACATCATCGCTTTTGGCAATAGGGTCAGCTTTTAACCAACCGTCAAAAAGTAATCGTGAACCATTGATGGAAAAAAAAGGAAAATCTTTATCGTCGGCTTTAGTTCTTTTTCCAATCCGAACAATTATTTTTGTTTTCAATAACTTAGCATCACTCATTTGGGAAGCTAAGGTTCTACTGTGAATAAGTTGATAGAGTCGTTGTTGCTCTTTGTTTGTACCTGCTGACATAATAGCAAGGTTACTGGGGCGGATAGCTTCGTGAGCTTCTTGAGCATTTTTACTTCGCCCTTTAAATTTTCGCGGACTTAGATATTCTTTCCCATATTCTTTTTCAATAACAGTCCAAGCTTGTTTTTCGGCATTAGTGCTTAGATTAACACTATCGGTTCTCATATAAGTAATTAAACCTGCTTCATAAAGTCTTTGAGCATGCATCATGGTTTGACTAGGAGAAAAACCTAACCGTGAGCTGGCAGTTTGCTGGAGAGTGGAAGTGATAAAGGGAGCTCGGGCTGATCTTTTAGTTTCAGTTTCTTTTACTTCGGAAACTTTCCAATCCTCTTTTTTACCAGTAGTCAATATTTTTTCAACCCTCTCTTTATTTTTTGGTTCTTCTGAACAAGTTAGAGAAAACATTTCTCCTACTTTTGTTTTGACATTAGCCGTAATAACCCAAAAATCTTCTGGGATGAAGGCGCGAATAAGTCGCTCTCTTTCCATTAGAATACGAAGGGCAGGGGACTGTACTCGTCCAGCAGAAAGTCCATATCTTAACTTTTTCCATATCAGACCACTTAGACCATAACCGAAGAGTCGGTCTAAAATTCTTCGTGCTTCTTGGGCTTTTCTTAGATTTTGGTCAATATCTCTTGGATTGAGGATAGCTTTCTGAACAGCTTCTTTAGTGATTTCATTAAAAACTACTCTTTGGGCATTAGGTAATTTTAAAACTTCAGCAATATGCCAAGCAATAGCTTCTCCTTCGCGGTCGGGGTCCATTGCTAGTAGGACTTCGTCGGCTTTTTTTGCTCCACTTTTTAAATCAGCGATAACTTTTTCTTTACCAACGATGGTTTCGTAATTTGGTTTAAAATTATTTTCAATTTCTACAGCATTAGCTTTTTTTGAATTTGATTTTGGGATATCACGAATATGACCAACAGATGCTTTGACTGTATAGTCTTTACCTAAATATTTTGAAATTGTTTTTGATTTTGCCGGAGACTCGACAATTAGTAATTTAGTCATCAGTTTTTAACTGTACAATATGTATTTAAATTATGCAAATTTTATTTGGAACAGATTTATTTAACAAATAATTTATCCCCAAACCCACCTCCTCTAAAACGATATTTAAGCTATAATAATATAGTTAAGTCTGTCAAAAAACAGCCCTGTTAACTAATAAACTGTGAACAGGGTAAACCCTGTTAACTAATAAACTGTGAACAGGGTAAACCCTGTTAACTAGTAACCTGTGAACAGGGTAAACCCTGTTAACTAGTAACCTGTGAACAGGGTAAACCCTGTTAACTAAACAAAGGTAAACAGGGTAAAGCAAATTTAACTATATAAAACCCTAAACCATCAAAGATGGTCAGGTAAAGCAAAAATAAATCCCATTAGAGCTAACAGAAATTTTCAATTTCTTACCTCTAACAGGACAAGCAAACTAAAACAATGAAAATTAATCTAATTAAAACTAAATTAATAACCATCATTGTGTTAACAATGATGGTTATTACAGCAACCTGTCTGCCGTCAGACACCACCAACGCAGCCTTCACAGAACCCACCACAGCACCCTCAGCCTCAGACCAAGACTTCACCCAAAACATCCTAGGCGCTAACA
>JAYEKM010000004.1:0-5619 GCA_034661035.1 Patescibacteria group bacterium
GGATGTACCCCCGACTTTTTTTAGCCTTCCCTTGGCAAACGCTTGGCCAGGTTACTTTATCTCCCTCATTGTTAAATGTCACATGTTTCTTATAAGGACATTTTTTACAAGGAAGAGAAGATAAACAAGGAGTCATGACTTCAAAAATGCACCATTTATAAAGTCTAAATCCACGAGTCTCTGCTTCCGAGATCATCAATTGAGCGTTTCCAGATGCCTTTTTTCGTGTTGTATAAAGACGAAGCGCCGCCCGTCCATTTGTCCCAGAACGAGGCATAGAACCAGCCTCTTCAAAAATTTCCCAAGGAAGAAGCTCAAATTCGTCTATTGTAGCTTTATGAGGATGAGGTGAGTTGACTCCGTTCATCGTTCCAGGAATTATTTCAATTGACCCACCATTTTTAAACAAGGTTTCCCCTATCGTAATTTTATTGATTCCCATCTTTTCTCGATATTTATATGCCCAAGAGTAGATATATTTATAGGCCCTCTTAGCCTGCGCCATAATCGCTCCCAGATGGCATTCCTCAAGTCCTTTTTCTGAAGCTTCTACAAATTCTAAGGCTGCTGAATTCAGAGTCTTACCTCCCCCTCGATTAGCGATTACAATACAATTTAATGTTTTCTCCGTAAAAGAATCATAAAAAACATCAAAAGGGGCGTTATGTCCTGCACAAACAGCCTGACAGGGAATATCTAAACCTAAATATTTTTTTATGGACATATGAAGAGACTTATATGCAAGAGGAAAACGAACATCTTCAACTCCTTGAGGCTTCCTTCTTTTTCTCTTGATATGATAAGCAACTAACTCAATCATGTCAATCTCTCTAGCTGTTCCCAAGCCAAATTCATAACTTCCTCTTGCGCTGTTGGTACAATATTTTTTTGAATATATGCTGTAGTTTTTAGGATATTCATCATTTTTTGTACATCTCGAATGTTACGCATCTCTTCCTTTTTTTCTTCTTCTGTTAAGGAACCTCTTATAAATTTTTTTAATACTTCACCAGTAAAGGAAGCTGCGAGATACATTAAATCAACGTGACACTCAGTATTTAGGTATAATTTTTCTGCTAAATCTTTAATTAAAATTTTTTTTGGTTCTTCTATAGATTCTCTTATAAAGTCCTCTGTAGGTTCCTCTATAAAGTCCTCTGTAGGTTCTTCTATAGAGTCCTCTATGAGAGAAGAGATAGGTTTATCAAAAATTGAATATTTCTCATTCGAGCGTGGCATCTATCTCGTACCCCGTGTTTACCGCTTGGCCTTTAATCTTAAAACTAATTAATCTAATCGTCTTTGTGTACACATATCCAGCAGCAATAGTTTTATAATGAGAATTAAAAACTCCAACAGCACTAGGAAAGTAAACATAAAGATTTTGAGTAGCGTGAGTGTTTTCAATCAAAATAGATTCTGTTGGACTAGGAAAGGTAATTGTTTCAGCAGTTGTACCCACATCTCCTATTTTCTGATAACTGTACTGAGGAGGGATTGTAGCCATTTGCTGCTGCGTTTGCTCATTTCTTTGTATCTCAGCCATAAATACATCCTTTAATTTTTTCTTTTTCTTTTATATAGATTTTCTATATGAATCTATCTACTGGTAGTGTACTATTTTATCCAAAAATAGCAAAAAATAAATTTTATTTTTTAAATTTCTTCCATTTTTTTAACCAAATACAAGGAGAGTATCCGTATTCAGTCTTTTCTACAAAATTTAGTGGCCAATAAAAAAAATCATGAGCAAAAATAAATGGTATCTCTGCTTTTTGTGCTGCTTCTTGATCTACAAACCCATCCCCAACCATTACCGCTTTCTCTTCGTATCTATTTATTAGACGTAAAAGCATATCCGGTTTAGGCTTAGCGTCATTCCTACAAAAATTTATCAAGTCTCCTTTAGGATGATAAAAAGAAACTTCAACACTAGAGATAAGTGAATCTAATAAATTTTGCGTCTCCTTTATAATCTCCCAGGCCATATAAGACGTAAAATACCCCAGAGACACGCCTCCTTGATTGGTTGCAATAGCCAAGGTATGTCCTTTGAGTTTTAAATGACGTAAAACAGGTAAAACATTAGGAAGAATTTCTTGATCTTCTTTTTGATTTGGACATGATCTACCTGATTTAGTAATTCTCAAAGTTCCATCAAGATCAAAAACATATAACATGCTAACCTCTTTATTTGAATTTCAAATCTAACTCACATTTGAATTTATTGAACTTGTTAAAATTAGATCAACCATCAATTGAAACTGCCTCGGATTAGATCAACCATCAATTGAAACTGCCTCGGATTAGCGGAACATTTAGCATCCATACAGTCCTCATTCAACTTAAAATGTTTTTCGATTATTGTAGCCCCTCGTTGTGCCATGATTACCGCAGTTAATATACCAGGACAATGGTCACTCCATCCCAACTTCTCTCCTTGGTCTAGCTGATAAAAATATTCTCCAAAATCAATATGTTCTTCATGAGTTGGATAATAGCCAGACCAGCCATTATTCGGACAATACAGCTTATCCCATCCTGCCAATTCAATTTTATGATATTGACCCCACAAATCCACAGAAACAAATCTAGGTTTGCCTTCAAAAGCCAGATTACACTTATTGATAAGCCTTGAATTTCGACGTTCAATAAGAGACAATTTTATATAAGGTGCGCCTAATTCAGCAGCCAAATCAACACTCTCAAAGTCAAAGACCGACCAAAACATCGGTATACCTTCACAATGAGCTACTTTTTGAAGTTCTTGCCATTGAGTTTTTGGTAGAATAAACTGCTTAGCTCTAGGTCGGGCACGCTCTGTGAAAAGCTGAAATTTTATAGCATCTGCACCAGCTAGTTTGGCTTGTTTTATTAGTTCAACGTTAGACTTAAAGTCTCCGTTTCCGTTAATCCCTGCTTCAGCAACGATAAAAGGGTATTTCATAATTGACTCCTTTTCTAAAAACAAAAATTTCTCTATTCTTTTTCTAAAAATAAAAATTTATTATCTCTTTCTTTTTTTCTTACTCGATAAACCTCATGCCAGCCCTTTAACTTAAGGATTTTATTACATAATTCAGTAATACCAGGTAGGCTGGGAGTTTGATAGTCATGAAAACCTACTCGACCTCCTTTCAGAACCCTTTTATTTAGGAACTTCCAAGCGAAATTTGTTGGTTCATATACGTCCAAGTCCAAAAAAACAAAAAAGAATTTTTCTTTGTTTGGGATAGTCAATAAAGTCTTTTTTACGTCTCCTTGAAGGGGTATAATCCCCCGGTCTCTCAACTCAGAAACCACAAATTTTTTATCCTTGACAGACAAATTTTTTTGCTTATAAACTTTTTGACAGCCGTAGTTTTTCGGAAACCCTGAAAAAGTATCAGCGGCATACTGTTTGAAATTTGTACAAAGCTTCCGTAATCCAAAATTTAAAAAAACAGAATTGAATCCCTCATAACATCCACATTCAAGACAGGCTCCTTCCCAACAATTTTCATAAGCTTCCCAGGCGTGTTCAAAGACAATCGCTGGATTACATAAAATTTTTGGTATTTTTTTGTTTAAAGACAAAATAAAATCTCCTAAGAATAATTTATATATGAACTTAAAAAATTATAAGAAATCCTTTTTACCTCCCTAATTGACTCAAAAACCGGTTATCCGCCGCCTCTTCCAAAGGAACATAAGGGATTACCTTTGTTAAAGCACATTCCCTAGGCCAGCAAGTACATAAAGAAACTCCTTTTGAAGCTAAATATTGATGTTGACGTTTTACGAAAGGGATGATCTTTTCAACGTGAGGAAACCTGTCATGAATTTTACCTAAATCTTTATAAATTTGCCCATCCGGATCGAAAAAATGACCTGCGCCAAACTCCGTGCCCAATAAATATATCTCTTTAGCTCTAAGCCAATAAGCCGCATTGATAGCGGCAGTTATAATTGAATGTTTAAGGGCAAAAATGGGCATAATTCGACCTGGAAGATTTTCGTAAATTACTGTAGAAGGCTGTCCTTTTGTGTATGCCAGGATTTTTTGAAGTTTTGAGCCTCCACCGTACCCCTGCCACACTAAAATAGGTTTCTCGTCTCTCAATTCTTGCCAAGTCTTCAATTCAGTTTGCCACTTCTCAATAAAATACCTATCCCCAAAAGCTAAAGCATCCAAATGCGGGTATTTTTGAAAAGCCGAGTTACAACCCAATGTAGGGAAACCAAAAAGCTGGGAAAGAGGCAATTTAGTTAAGCTTGGAGCGCAGCCTAAGACAAATAACTTACCTCCTGCATGTTGGATTTTTTTCATTAATTTAGCTACAAAATAAGGATAATCATTACTGGTTATTTTTTCAAAATCTAGATGTGTCTCTATCTTTATACTGTGTCTTTTTTTATTTTCTTTAACTTCTTCCTCTCCTGTGTCTTTTCCCGTATCCTTTCTTGTGTCTTCTCCTGTGTCTTTTCCTGTGTCTTTTCCCGTATCCTTTCTTGTGTCTTCTCCTGTGTCTTCTCCTGTGTCTTCTCCTGTGTCTTCTCCTGTGTCTTCTCCTGTGTCTTCTCCTGTGTCTTCTAAATCTACATTCCCTATAGCATAGATATTTTCTGCTTTGAGAAGCCTCAAAAGATTCGTCGCTGGATTATCTTTTTGAAGTACAAAAGGAAGCTCAAAGTCTAGCGTGAAATTTTCACAGGTATCAAAAAAATAAACAGTAGAATACTTCAAAAGTACTCGCTCAACAAGATATACCTTCCCCGACTTATCTACAAAAGAACCATAAAAACCCCCCTTTTTTACCCAAGTTTTTTCTTTCATTTTTCGTTGAATGAAAATAAACTTTCCTTTATACTTTGCTTGCCACTCATCTATTTTTTTAAAATTACCCTGTAGGTATTCCCCATCTGTCAACACCAAAGCATCTGTCTCTAAATTCTGTTCCCAAGAATTATTGAGACAAACACAAGGTATGCTAGATATTGTAAGCATATCAAGATCAAAATTATGACGACCAGAAATAAGAAAAACCTTTCCCACTTCCTCAATTTTTCTCCGTAGAACTTCGAGAGGCTGAGCTTTTTCAAAAGTTTTAGCTTTAACACCTCCACGCGAAAGAGTCCCCGAATTTTTTAATGTAATTTGCTGTTTTGTTTTACCTCCTTCGGCGCTAATTACTTGTGCTGCCTGACGTATAGCCTTTTTCTTAAGCGCCGGAGATTTTCCGTTCGGATGCCCGCAGGCTGGACAATAGGCAATTTTTAAAGTTTTATATTGTCCTGCTGAAACATGATAAAGACTCTGGCAAGAACTGCATTGCTGAGTTATTTGCATTTTAAAAACCCCTTTCTAAAATTTTCTTTTTAATAAAAACTCCCTTTAAACAAAAATTCTCTAGTAGGTTTATCAATTCTTTCCAAAATATCTAAAATCCGCTTAGATGCTTCCCCTCGCCCATGTTTCCCTTTTTCCCAGCCTTCTCGAAGACCAAACTCATTTCTAAAATCACTAGAAAAATGCGATTTAAAAGCCTTCTCTCGCCCGAAATTCCTCTCTCCTATTGAGATACAGGGAACACCTAAATATTGAGCTTCAAGATACATTGCCGACGAATTTCCTACAAA
>JAYEKM010000005.1:0-19827 GCA_034661035.1 Patescibacteria group bacterium
TTTGAATTAAAACAAAAGAAAAATAAATTTATAGAAGAAGCTTATAAAGATTCAATGAAAGAATTGAATGTTTTCTATGAAATAAATTGGGTAAGAAATATGCCTAAAGTTTTTATTTTGAAAAGTCGACAGGAGATTAATGCTATCAGAGCAGAAAAAACAAGAGATTGGGTAACAGGATGGGTTGATGGTTTTAATACTCTATATGTTTTAGACATTGTAAAAATTAAAACAGAAAGTTCACATAAAAAAGGTTATTCTAAAAAAGAATATGTGGCTTTAATAAAACATGAATTAAGTCATTTATTTTCAAATGTTTTAGTGAGAAGTGGTTATCAGCCGACTTGGCTATGGGAAGGAACTGCTACCTACACAGCAGGACAGGATGAATTCAAAGTTAAACCAGAAAAATTTGGTCAATTTTTATATTTTTATGAGCAACATGTTAAAGGTAAACAGACAGTTTATTATGAGTCAGGTTTTTTTGTTGGAATGTTAGTTGAAAAATTTGGTAAGAAAAAGTTTTTAAATTTCTTAAAATCTCTACAAAAAATTAAAAATCGAAAAGAATTTGATGCTCTTTTTTTAAAAACATATAAATTCAAACTAAGTTATCAAGAGATAAATAGAATTTATAAAAATAAGTTATAGAGGTTCGAACATGGGGAAAAGTCTCGTGAGGGGGATAAAAAAATATCGCTCTGCTAAGCGATATTTTTGGTGGCTCCGGCGGCAGGACTCGAACCTGCGACAAATTGATTAACAGTCAACTGCTCTACCAACTGAGCTACGCCGGAATATTTATTTTTTACAAACCGTGAAGCTTGGGTAGGTATAATTAGAATACTCTACCAATCCCGACGCTGCGGTCGGGATTCCGACCATAGCGTCGGAGCTGAGCTACACCGGAATACATAGTTCTTTCTCTTTTTATCTTAGAACTTATCGTATTTTACACAAAATTAGGGCAGAAGTAAATCCCGTTAGAAACAAGAAGATAAAGACTTCTGTGATTTCTAACGGGATAAATATCAAATCTATATATTTTCAATCTTGCAAAATCCTGTTTTGTGATATAATTGGTGTATGAAAAAATATGTAATTATTGCAGTAGTCGTTGTAGTTTTGTTGGCGACATTCTTTATTATTTTAAATAAGAAAGAGCAAACAAGTTATTTTGTTTCTCCTGAGGGGGGATTAGAAGAAAAAGGTTCTGAAGATTATAAAATAACAGATGATGCTATTTCTATAAAATTAGCTCCTAATAATGTTCCTGTCGGGGCAACTGATATAGGCACGAATCAAAAAGAAATGAATTTAGGTCTTAGTAGTCCTGTTTTCCTAGATCAAACAAATATTTCTGCAAAATACACCTGTGATGGAGATAATATAAATCCTCCTCTCCAGATATCAGGAGTAGGTGAACAAGCAAAATCGTTAGTTCTTATTATGGATGATCCAGATGCTCTGACAGAAGTTTGGAACCATTGGATTAAATTTAATATACCAGTTACAACTCAAGAAATTATTGAAGGAGGGGAACCAGAAGGAATTTCAGGTGAGGGAACTGGGGGTAACCTAGAGTACTCAGGTCCTTGTCCTTCTGAAGCAGAACACAGTTATGTTTTTAGATTATATTCACTTGATACTGAGTTGGCTCTACCGGAAGGAAGTTCTAGAGAAGAAGTCGAAAAAGAAATGGAAGGTCATATTTTACAGACAGCTGAGTTAGTCGGAAAATATGAAAGGGAAATAGTAGAAAGTCCGTAAAGTCCATAAAGTTTGTAAAGTAAAAAATTTGCTCCGCAAATTTTTCTTAACTTTCAACTTTTGACATTAAAAACTTTTGACTAATCTATTATGTATATAAAAGTAAGAGCTTTTCCTAAATCAAAACACGAGGATTTAAAGGAAGTAAAGGAAGGTAAGTTTGAAATCAGAGTTAAAGAAAAGGCTGAGAGAAATTTAGCCAACCAAAGAATTATCGAGATGTTGGCCCAATATTTTAAGGTGGGAGAAGATGACATTAAAATTATAAACGGTCATCATCACCCAAGCAAATTAATTAGTATTAATAACATTAATTAAAAAACATGAAGAATATAAAAATAAATGCAATTGGGGTTGAATTAGATGAAAAAATTGAGGATTACTTGATGAAAAAATTAGAGAGTTTAAGAAAATTTATTGATTTTAACAATGACGAGGTAGTGACTGATATTAGATTGAGTAAATCAACAAAAAGTCGTCGGTCAGGGAATTTATACAGAGCTGAAATAAGTATCATAACGGCTGGAAAGAAGTATGGAGCCAAGGGAGAGAAAGATGAATTATATGCAGCTATTGATGATATGAAAGACGTCATTTCTAGAAAAATCTCTTCGTATAAAGGGAGAAAACAAAATCTCTTTAAAAAAGGAGGGATGAAAATTAAAAAAATGTTAAGAAGAGATATTCACCCTGTCAAATAACTTTGTTTTTTCAAAACAAAGTCAAGATTTGACAAAGTGTATAAATGAAAATAAAATAAACAGAAAAACATTATTAGATATAAGATTATTGATTAGACAAAAGTTAAATCTTATTTAACAGGATTAATAATTAAGTAAATATTAGTATGACAATCGGTAGTAAAATAACAATTTTTTTAGTAATAATTTTAATTATAAGCGGAATAATATATTTTCAATTTATGAATGACGAAAAATCAGATGTAGATAAATCCACCTCAAGCTCAAACACAAGTGGAGACATTATTTTAAAAACTAATCTTGGTGATGTTGAATTAGAGTTATTTGCTGATAAAGCTCCTAAGACTGTTGAGAATTTTAAGAAGTTAGCCCAAGATGGTTTTTATGATGGTGTTAAATTTCACAGAGTTATCAAGGGTTTTATGATTCAAGGAGGAGATCCTTTGACAAAGGATGACACTAATCCGTTAACTTGGGGAACTGGTGGCCCAGGCTATTCTTTTGAAGATGAAATTTATGAAGGTAATTCCAACGCAGTTGGATCAATTGCTATGGCTAATGCAGGTCCCAACACAAATGGTAGTCAATTCTTTATAAATGTTGCAGATAATAGCTTCCTGGATCAAAAACACACCGTCTTTGGTAAAGTTGTAAATGGAATGGATATAGTTATACAAATAGAAAATGTAGCGATAGGTGAGAGAGATGTTCCTGTTGAACCGGTAATTATCGAAAGCGTTACTTTAGTAAATTAGAATAATCAATTTCTTTACCCCCTTCAGGAATAACCCTGTCTATAATAAGCTCATCGTTTTTAAGGTGGGCTTTTTTGATAATAATTCTTTTATTATTTAAAAAGAAATGAGCTTTAGGCCATACGTTAAAAGCTTGGATTTTTTTGAAGTTTAACTCAGCTCGGTCACTCAAATTTATTAAACCGTCAGTGGAAGCTAATTTTTTGATATAAGTGGCTTGATTGTGATTTTGTTCTTGAGCTAATATTTCCTTATTAGACCACTGGGGAATAGTTTTATTTAATAATCGCCCTCCTAAGATAGCTAATTGTTTTTCTAGCTCACTTTTGGTTGGTAATTCTGAAATTGAATTTCGGTAAAGTTGAAATTTTTCTTGAGCAATAATTGGTCCGTGATCCATTTTTTCGTCCAACAAGATAATAGAGACTCCTGTTTCTTGCTCATCTCCTAGAATAGCACTATGAATAGGAGTGGCTCCTCTTAGTTTAGGTAATAAAGAAGGATGGATATTGATAGTTTTATGTTTAGGTAAATCTAAAATAGATTGAGGAATAATCCCTCCATAGGCAGCCACAATAAATAAATCCCAAGTTGATTTACTAAGTTCTTTTACAAAATGGTTATCTAATTTTTCGGGTTGTTGTGTTTCAATATTGTTCTCATCAGCCCATATTTTTACTGGAGGAGGAGTGAGTTTTAGTTTTCTACCTGCTGGTTTATCAGGGTTGGTTATTATCAGGTCAGGTAAAAGCTCGGATTCTAATTGTGTTAAAACATTCACAGCAAACTGGGATGTTCCAAAGAAAGCAATTTTTAATTTTTTACTTATGTTCTTTGCCATATATGTTATTATATTAACATATTTATAAATAGTATTTAATTAATAAGCTTGCGATATGAGGTTATCAGAAAATAAACGTTTTTTAGTTGTAATTATTCTAATTAGTACATTTTCAGTTTTGACAAGTGTTAACGCTGAAGGACGAGAGAATATCGTCAAATTCGATAGGGTTTTTACTGATATTGATAAAGAAAAATGTAAAGAGGGAGAATATTATTGGATGGGAATTGGTAAAGGTGAATGTCGGTCTGCTTGCAAACCACAATACGATTACAAAAATGGAAGTTGTCATCATAAGTGTAAAGGGATGAGTGAGGATTATTATTGGGATTCTCAAACAGGAAAGTGTCTGAGTATCTGTGTTACTCAACCACAAGCAGAATTTTGTAATAATAAAAAAGAATTTACAAAATCAGGTCAATCAACTGGTTCATATTGGGGAAAGGTAACCTCTTTTTTTAAAGAAAATAGTTTAGTAAGAATGTTTAAGAATAGAGGGGTTCTTAAAGGTACGGTTAAATCTGTTGAGGGGAAAGTTCTTGTTGAAAGAGGAATTGATACAACAACCGTAAAAGTGGGAGATTCTTTTGCTCCTGGCGATACTGTTTTTGTAGATGAGGGTGGAAAATTGGTTATTGTCCTTGAAGGAGGAAGGGAAATTACTATCACGAAAAAAACAAAGTTCAGGATTCCTGTATCGGAAAAAATTCAGGCGGCAACATCTAAAGTAACTGTATTTTTTGGAGGGATACATACAAAAATGATGGGGTGGTTTAACAAAGAAAAATTTGAAATAAAAAGAGATACTGCCAGCCCAGGAGTGAGGGGTTAAATATTTTTCATATTCCCAGCTTCTTTCTGTCTTTATTCATCATCTTGTCGTAAGTTTCCAAAGGATCTGCATTTTCATAAACTATTTGATAAATAAGTTCAATAGAAGGCGTCTCGATTTGATTTTCTTGGGCTATCTCATAAGCTGCTTTGACAGTATAATAACCCTCAACGGTTTTATGTTCCTTTTCCATCTCATCTATAATTTCTAGAGGAGTTTTACTGTCTGTGCAAAGCCTTTTTCCAAATTCTCTATTTCTGGTATCTCCAAAAGAAGACAACATTATATCTCCCCAGAAAGAAGCTGAGCCGGGCAAAAAGGTTGTGTCAGAAGCTCCCATTTTCTTTGCAATTTTATACACATCAAAAGCAGCTCTGGTGATAAAAGAAGCTTTGGTGCCTACAGAAAAACCCAAACCTTCACAAATACCAGCTCCAATAGAAATAAAGTTTTTTAAAGCCCCTGCGATTTCAACAGACAGAACATCGTTATTGGTATAAATACGCAGGGTTTTGCTGTGAAATAAGTTAGCCACTTCTTCTGTACAGAGATTGTTCTGACAAGCTATCTCAGCTACTAGAGGAGCCTTGTTGATTATATCAGTAGCAATGGTCCCTCCAGAGAAAACAGCGATTGGGTTGTTAAAACCACTGTCTTTAATATTTTTTTTAACAATAACACTAAGTAATTCATGGGTTTTGTTATCAATACCTTTTGAGATAATGACGAAGGTCATGTCTTTATTAATCATTGCTTTAATATCGCTTAAGGCTTCGCTGATATTTTGAGCACTGATTCCAATAATAACAATATCAGAATCTTTTATAAGATCCCCTTTGTTCTGACAACCTTGAAGTTTTTCGTTAAATTTATGCTCCTGAAAATGGTAAGGGTGTACTCGATTAGTTTGAAAATTATTAAAGATGTTTTCGTCGATGTCCCAGAAAAAGAAATTATAAGAATCATCTTCTGCAAATTTTTCTGTTAAGTAGTGGGCAACTGCACAATTAAAGGTCCCAAATCCTAAGAAAGATATTTTTTTTGTAGTTTGTTTATCCATATTTATACACTTAATATTAATTAATAACATTATACATCTTTAACTATAAAGTTAAACACAAAAAACCGGCACCACATAGTGATACCGGTTAGTGTTAGGAGAGTTTATCCTTCGGGGTACATCTTATCGTATATCTCTGGATAAAGTTTTTTAGAACAAGGTTTACACATCCCGTGTGAGAAGTTGATAGGATAGTTTCGGCTTATGTAAGCTTCCACTTGTTCCCATTTATCGTCTTCTCCCCGTATTTTTTTACAGGAGGCACAGATAGGAATAATTTCTTTCAATCCCTTTATTTTCTGTGCAATTCCTTCCAACTGCTCGATTTTTCTCTTTTGATTTAACAGCTGGTTTTCTACGTCATCAATATCATGACTGATACCAATGATTTTGGTAGAGACACCTTTTTCATTTCTAGAGACTGAAATTTCTACAGAGAACCATCTTGTACTTCCATCCTTACAAAAGTGTTCTAGTTTTAAGAATTGATGGTCTTTTTCTGTTGTTTTCCTCTCTAAATCATTTTCAAGTTTTTTAACAACAACTTGAAAAGATTCTTTTGTAAGAATTTCTTCTAGAGGTTGTTTCATTGCTTCTTCGACTGTGTAACCGCGAAGCTTTTCTACAGAAGGACTAACGTAAACCCAATTAAATTCTGGGAGCTTTATTTCCCAAAAAATTTGGCTATTTAATCTTTCTACAAAATCTCTAAAATCTACAATAGGATCTTTCATTTTTCCTCCTTGCCCGTCCACCTAGGGTGGATTAGAGCTTTTAAGTTAAAAAAGAACAAATATTTTTAAAAAATAAGTTAACTCTATTGTTAATAGTAATACATTTTTATATATCTGTCAATATCAGAGGATTTTGATTTAAATTGTTGTACTTCCGGTTGATTTTTCTTTTCTTAAGTTCTTAGCTTTAGTAGTGAAAAGAACTCCGTTAAGGTGGTCTACTTCATGTTGGAAAACTTGAGATAACAAACCACTACTTCCAAAAGTAAATTTTTTACCGTGCTCGTCAAGAGCACTAATTAAAGTTTTTTTAGATCTTTCTACTTCTCCATAGACATCCCTCACACTCAAACAGCCTTCCTCCATCCATTGTTTTTCTTTCGATAATTTTACAATTTTAGGATTAATGAAAATAAGGTCTTTTTTATTATTTTTTTCAAAAAATCTATTAGAAACAATAAAAATTCTCAAAGATTTTCCTATCTGGGGACCAGCTAAAGCAATTGCGTCATCAGTGTTTTTCAAAACGTCCTTCATTTCTGAAATAATTCCTTTAATTTCAGGACTTTGAATTTCTCCTAAAGTAATTTCTTCGGCTGTTTTTTCTAGAGTTTTATCTCCTTTTTGTAAAACTTTTACCATTTACCCTATTAAATAAGATTTGACTTTTGTCATTCTTGTTACTATTAATATTGTCTTTATATATTAGTTTATTTTTATTTGTCATCCTTGTCAAATCTTAATTTTATTTGCCAAATAAAATTATTTAACAGGGTGAAATTTTATAACACAAAAAATATGTTTAGTCTTTCTTTTTGGAATGCTGTCCAATTTTCCACCAAAAGAGTTTTTGTTGATCTTTAATGGATTTACGGCTTTCTTTAACTTCTGCCCAGTATTGATAAATAGTAGCTTCTGGAATTCTTTTAAAGAAACCTAAATAAAAACTGAAAGAACCTTTGCCTTTCTTAGCCGTTTCACTAAAATAACTACGGATTTCGTTTGCTAAGTAATGTTTTTCAGAATGAAGGGAGGTTTTTTCTTGTGTTCTTACTGGAAGAAGATCACTGATGTTTTTAATCCCATTTTTAGTAAGTTTATCTTCAAGAGTACCTGCTTGTTTAGGTTTTTTAAATTTGTTTTTTATAAAATCAGCCGTTATCTTTTTGATATTTATTTGAATGTCTGATGTAGGTGTTAATTTATTTATTTGAGAGATAATCTTTTTACTTAAAATTTTGCTCAAAACTGTTTCTATAGGTAGGTTTCTTTTTTCTGAAATTAAAAGAACTAACTTAATAATTTCTTTATCAAAAAAATTAAGTTCAGGAGAATTATTTAATTTTTTGACGGTAACTTTATTTTTTCGTAAAAAAAACTTTTCTTTTTCTAGATTTTCAACTTTAATAACTAAAGCTGGTTTTTGATTTGATTTAGAGTAAGGAACAAAAATCATTGAACCAACTAAAAATTTTTGAGTAGAAAAAAATAAAGCTGCTTTTTGAAAACGATTTCTAAAAATAGGTATGGTTATTATTAGATTCATTCTAGTAGTTTCTAATAGTTTACAATCATCAGATTGTCATTGTCTAAGACATAAATGGACAAGTTATCTTTTTTTGCAAAGATGGGTTTTATTCCCTTATAGATGGGTTGAAAGTTTTGAATATTATCGCTTCCAATTTCTAGAGCATATATTCCATCGCCAGAAGAAATAATAACTACATCTTGTCTGTCTTTGTAAAAGTCTACTGAAATAATAGATTCTTTGAAAACAACGTCTTGACTTGAAATACTGGAAAGGGCTTCTTCAGAGAGGATTTCTTTTTGGAAAAGTGCCATTATTTGGGAATATTCAGGGTCTTCTTTCCCAATAATTGCTCCACTGGTGTTTTGTGGAATGAAGAAAGGTTGTATCTTTGTTTCTCTCTCAACCCTAACCTCAATTTCTTTTATCCAAGGCCAAAATCTATCTTTTGATATAACGACAGTGTGTTTACCAGCCTTTAACTTAAACTGAGGATTAATATCTTGAGAAGTTGTTTTTCTCTGATTATCGATAAAGACGGTCAAATTGTCATTTAGAGATTCAATTTGAAGGGTTCCATATTGATTATCTCTGTAGAAAATACCAAAAATAATTATTAAGACTATAATTAGTCCAATAATAACAGCATAAGGGGTATTTTTCCTCTGTTTATTTTTTTTCATTAGCTACATAATAACACTAATACTTTAATTAAATCAATTGTTATTTTAAGCAAAAAACCGTAGAATATAAGCATGAATCCCGTTAGAGATTTGACGGGGTTAAAAGATTAATAATTAGATTAAGATTTTTGCTAAAAGTTTAGGGACTTGTCCCTTTAGAGATACTTTTAGTAAAGTATCTCTAACAGGATGAAAAAAGATAAATTTGTCATTCAAGGATTAGGAGGGCAGAAAAAATTGTCTGGTGAAATCAAAATAAATGGTGCTAAGAATGCTCTTTTGCCTGTTATGGCATCTAGTGTTTTGTTTGAAGATAGTTTTTTAATGAAAAATGTTCCTGAAATAGAAGATTTAAACAGGATGATAGAAATTTTTTCTGGTTTAGGTATCGAAATAACAAAGAAAGCAAAGGGAGAATATTTGATAAATCCACAGGGATTAAATAAAGCAGAAATTGATGAAGAAATTTCTAGAAGGCTGAGAGCTTCTATTATTTTTACTGGGCCTCTCTTGGCAAGGTTTGGAGAGTTAATTTTCCCCCATCCGGGTGGTTGTGTAATCGGAGCTCGTCCAATTGATTTATTTATAGAAGGTTTTGAAAAAATGGGAGCTAAAATAGAAGTTAAGGATGACAAATATTTTATTACAGCCAATAATCCTAATTCTTTGGACGGACAAAGTAAAAAATTAAAAGGAGCTAATATCTTTTTTAAAATTCAAAGTGTTACAGCGACGGAAACTTTTATCATGGCCGGTGTTTTGGCTGAAGGAAAAACAATTCTTAAAAATGTAGCCATGGAACCTGAAATCATTAGCTTGGTTGACTTCTTAAATTCCTGTGGAGCTCAAATTACAGGAGCAGGTACTCCAACGATTGAAATCAAGGGGGGAGATTTACTGAAATCTAACGGAAAAGAATATATAACAGTACCTGATCGTATTGAAACAGGGAGTTTTCTTCTATTAGGAGCTTTGTGTGCTGATAATCTTAAAATTTCTAATTGTCATCCCCAACACGTCGAAATTTTGATTGGAATGTTAAAAGATTCTGGTGTAGAAATTGAAGTAGGTGGAGATTACTTAAAAATTTTAAATAATAAAAATAAAAAAAATTCTGATTTTAAATCTATTAATATTAAGACTCATGAGTACCCAGGTTTCCCAACAGATTTACAAGCACCTATGACGGTTTATTTAACTCAAGTAATAGGGGAAAGTTTTATTTTTGAAACTATTTTTGAGGGGCGTTTAAATTACACAGACGATTTAAAAAAAATGGGAGCTGATATTAAGATGTGGGATGCACACAGAGCTACTGTTCACGGACCGACACTTCTAAAAGGTAAAGAATTAGACGGTCCAGATATTCGAACAGGTTTTGCTTTCATCATTGCTGGTTTAGTTGCAAAAGGGGAGTCAATTATTAATAATGTCTACTATGTGGATAGAGGCTACGAAAAAGTTGAAGAAAGGTTAAGAGCAATCGGGGCTGATATTAAAAGAGTTAGGTGAAGTTAAAAGTTTATAAAGTCCATAAAGTCAAAAGCGAAAAATTTGCAAGGTAAATTTTAAAAGAAGACTTTTGACTTTTGACATTATAGACCTTAGACTAATTTATATTATGTCATTCTTTACTAAAAAATTAGGAATAGATTTAGGGACTGCCAATACACTGGTTTATGCTCCAGGGAGAGGTGTTATTTTAAATGAACCTTCAGTAGTAGCTGTTTCAGAATTGGACAATAAAATTTTGGCTGTAGGTCTTGAAGCAAAAGAAATGGTAGGAAGGACTCCAGAAAGTATTATTACTTTTAGACCGATGAAAGATGGGGTAATTGCTGATTATAAAGTTACTGAAGCAATGCTAAGATACTTTATCAATAAGGCTTTAGGGAAATGGAACTTTTTTAAACCAGAAGTGATTGTATCTGTTCCAGCTGGGGTTACTTCTACTGAAAGGAGGGCTGTTATTGAAGCCACCATAAAAGCAGGAGCAAAAAAAGCTTACATCGTGAAAGAACCCATTTTAGCAGCTATTGGAGCTGGAGTTAAAATTGAAGAACCAGGGGGTCATATGATTGTCGATATTGGAGGAGGAACTATTGATGTGGCGGTTATTTCTTTAGGTGGAATTGTTGCTTCTACTTCTGTTAAGTGTGCTGGTGATAAAATTAATAGAGCTATTACTGATGCCATCAAAAAAAGTTCTAATCTTTTTGTTGGAGATAAAACAGCTGAGGACATAAAAATACAAATTGGTTCAGCCTTACCACTGGAAGAGGAATTAACAATGGAAATTAGAGGAAGGGATTTTATTTCTGGTTTACCTCGTTCAGTTGAAGTAAGAACAAACGAGATTGCGAAATCTATTACAAAAGAACTTCGCGAAATGGTAAAAGCTATTAAAGTTGTTTTTCAGGATACTCCACCAGAGTTGTCAGCAGATATTATTCAAAAAGGTATCATTATGACTGGAGGGTCTTCTCAACTGAGAAATCTACCGGAATTGATTTATAGAAGAACTGGGGTTAAGGCTCGTTTAGCTAAAGATCCTTTCTTTTGTGTAGCCAACGGAACTGGTATTGCCCTTATGCATGTTGATATTTATAAAAGAAGTGTTATCTCAAAGTATCGCTAATTATGTTGTCTTTTATTGATGTATCAAAAGATCTTCACCACGCTTATCTATTGGAAGGAGAAAGACAGGTTGTTCTTCAGGGGCTTTTAGACTTCTTAAATAAAAAACTTAACTTTTCTACAACTGGGAACCCAGATTTTTGGGTGGGTAATTTTGATAGTTTAGGGATAGACGATAGTCGTGCGATTAAAAGTTTTCAATCAAATAAGTCTTTTTCTGATAATAAAAAAATTCTGGTTATCCAAACTAATTTTATTACTCATGAAGCTCAAAATTCTTTACTAAAAGTTTTTGAGGAACCAACGAAGAATACCCATTTATTTTTAATAATACCTTCAGCAGAAAATCTTTTACCAACTCTCAAATCTCGGCTGATGATTTTTAAAGATTTGGACGTCCGACGTCCAAGTAAACAACTTGGACGTCGGACGTCCAAGTTGCAAGCCAAAGATTTTCTTAAGGCAAATCTCACTGAAAGGTTAGAATTAATTAAAAACTTTTTACCGAAAACTAAAGATGAAAAAATCAGTAAATCTGAGATTATTGATTTTCTAAATAAGTTGGAAGAAGTTTTATATAAAGATGAGCAAGTAAATAATGCAAAACTTGAAAATATATTTTCTGAAATAAGAAAATGTCGGTCTTATCTGAATGACCGTTCACCGTCAGTCAAGATGATTTTAGAGCATTTATCTCAAATAACTCTTATGACAAAATAAACAGTGTGGATAAATATTCTTGACTTAGTAAGTCAAGAATATTAAATTAATAACTGGTAGTTCATTTATTAACCTCAAGACAAGGAGATTCAGCCTATGGAAAATTTTAGAAGTTGTTTGGTTGTTGTCATGGAGTGGCCTGAAAACAAATCCTTAAAAGTCCCTCGTAAGGGCAATACCATGAGGTCCAAAGGATCTTCGGTTTGAAGTTGTTATCTGGCGGTGACAGGCGTCATCGGAGTCGGGGTTTAAACGCTAAAAGTTGGGGCGTCAACATAAAAGCCAACTTCATATTTAAGAGAAGAGAAGACACACAGCGCTGGACGGAGACTCGTCCAGCGCTATTTTTTTGTGGATAAGTACCTTGACTTAGTTGGTTATAAGTAATAATATGAAGACTCATCGTTCTTTTCTCCTTATTGTCGGGCCAGACGAACTCATTTGTTCGTCTGGCCCTTTTCTTTTGTGTTATAATAACTTTAAATTACAAAATTAATGTCAACTTACTATAATTCCAAAAGAACTAAGAATTTATTTAATCCTCAATCAGAGAAATCTTTTAAATTGAGTCGTTCTAAAATTGATTTATTTTTACAATGTCAGAGATGTTTTTATTTAGATCGTCGGTTAGGAGTAGGGAGACCACCTGGTTTCCCTTTTAATTTGAATAGTGCTGTGGATGCATTGTTTAAAAAAGAATTTGATATTCATAGGGTAGAGGAAACAGCTCACCCTCTTATGGAAAAGTATGGAATTGATGCTGTTCCTTTTCAGCATGAAAAAATGGATGTTTGGCGGGAAAATTTTGTGGGGGTTCAGTATTTACACGAAAAAAGTAATTTCTTAGTGTTTGGTGCTGTTGATGATATTTGGATCAACCCGCAAGGTGAGTTAATTGTAGTGGATTATAAATCAACTAGTAAAAATTCTGAAATTACTTTAGATGCTGATTGGCAAATTGCCTATAAGCGTCAAATGGAGATTTATCAATGGTTGTTACGACAAAATGGTTTTAAAGTTTCTGATACGGGTTATTTTGTCTATGCGAATGGAAGAAAAGATAAAGCTGCTTTTGATGGAAAACTAGAATTTGATGTAACAGTCATTGCTTATACAGGTTCAGATAAATGGGTTGTTAAAACTTTAATGGAGGCTAAAAGTCTTTTGGTTAGTGAAGTTATCCCCCCATCAGCTGATGATTGTGATTATTGCTCTTATCGTAAATCAGCTGGTGGTGTTATTATTGAACAAAATAAAAAATATAAAGAAAAAAAATCAGATCAATCTTTATTTTAAATTCACCCTGTTAAATAAAATTTGTTGTGACAAATTTTAACTTTAAATTTCCTTTATTATATAATAATATGAGATGTTAAAGATAAATTTTATTATAAACATGATCGATAGACTTTATTAAATTTAAAATTATTTAACAGGGTAAATGGAATCAAAAACAGAACAAATGAAACAAATAAAAGATGAGATTTTAATTTTAAAAAAATCTCCTCTTTATGCTGAAAGAATAAAGAATGAAGTTTTCCCTGTAATTGGGGAGGGAAGTCATAATGCTCAGATTATGTTTGTCGGTGAAGCTCCTGGAAAAAATGAAGCGAAAACAGGGCAACCTTTTTGTGGTGCTTCAGGTAAAGTTTTAGATGAATTATTAGATTCTATTTCTCTGAAGAGAGAGGATGTTTATATTACTAATATTGTCAAAGATAGACCAACAGCCAATCGTGACCCTTCATCAGAAGAAATTGAAATTTATGGTCCATTTCTGGATAGGCAAATCGAGATAATCCAACCGCAGGTAATTGCGACACTCGGTAGATATTCAGCAGAATATATAATGAAGAAATTTGGTTTGGAAGATGAGATAGAAAGTATAGGTAAAATGCGAGGAAAAACTTTTGAAGTGGGAACTTCTTATGGAAGAATTAAAATAATTCCTTTACTTCATCCGGCGGTCGCCCTCTATAATTCATTTTCTCGTGATGATTTAAAGAAAGATTTTAGGTCACTTGATAATAAATAAACCTTTTTGATATTGACAGTTGTTTATTTAGACGATATAAACTGAAAAGGCTGTATCTCTTAAAAATCTTCTGGGAGGAGATCAAAATGGGAAAGAAAGAAGGGACTTTAGAAATTCGTTGTTCGGAATGCGGAAAGAAACATGATGTTCCTTTTAGCCAAATCTTTAATAAGGGATATCATAAGAAGTTGTTCTTTGCTGAAGGAATTATTTGCCCTGAATGCAAGGGGGCTGATTCCACCGGAGGAAAATAAAGGAAGGAGATCAACTCCGAATCACCAAACCTATTTTTAGAGGTTTGGTGGTTTTTTTTATATTAAAAATATTATATACTTGGAATTAGTTTACTCATAAATAAATATTCTATGAAAGCAAAAGAAATTAGCCCCTCTTCCACTAAAGTTACAGAGGGCAAGATATGACAAAATTAAGTTTTTATTAAATCAAATAAACAGCAAAATCAATTATGTTTGCAAAAGAAATTAGAGAAAAATATTTGAGGTTTTTTGAGTCCAAAGGACATACAATTATCCCAAGTGCTTCTATTATGCCAGAAAATGATCCTTCTACTTTGTTCACTGGTTCAGGTATGCAACCCATGGTGTCTTATTTGTTAGGAGAGGAACATCCAGCAGGAACGAGATTAACAGATTCTCAAAAAAGTTTTCGAACAGGAGACATTGAAGATGTTGGTGATAATCGTCACACTACTTTTTTTGAGATGTTAGGAAATTGGTCTTTAGGTGATTATTTCAAAAAAGAACAAATTGAATGGATGTTTGAATTTTTAACTAAAGAACTAAAGCTTGATCCTAACAGAATTTATATTTCAGTTTTTCGTGGGGATAAAAAAATAGGTATTTCTCAAGATAAGGAAGCTGTCGAATTTTGGCAGGAAAGATTTAAAAGTGTTGGAATAGATGCTCTAGCTGTTGATATGGCCGAGAAAAAAGGAATGAGAGGTGGCAGAATTTTTTACTATGATGAAAAGGAGAACTGGTGGTCTCGATCAGGCACTCCAGATAATATGCCAGTGGGTGAACCAGGAGGACCGGATTCTGAAATGTTTTGGGACTTTGGAGCTGATTTAAAAATTCATGAGAATTCATCTTATAAAAATCAGCCTTGTCATCCTGCTTGTGACTGTGGAAGATTTTTGGAGATAGGAAATAATGTTTTCATGGAATATGTAAAAACCGAAAGTGGTTTTCAGCCTTTGGAAAAAAAGAACATTGACTTTGGGGGTGGTTTAGAGAGATTGGCAGCAGCAGTTTTGGATAATCCTGATGTATTTATGGGTGATTTATTTAAGGAAATAAGATTAAAATTAGAAGAATTATCAGGTAGAAAATATGATGAAAGTAGTGAAGTTACTAATTCTTTTAGAATAGTGATGGATCATTTGAGAGGGGCTACTTTTATAATTGGAGACAATAAGGGAGTTACTCCATCTAATACTGACCAAGGATATATTGTTCGTCGTTTAATTCGCCGAGCAATTCGTTATGGAAAACAGTTGGGAATAGAAAAAGATAATTGGACAAAAGAAATTGCTGAAGTAGTTATTAATGAATATAAGGATGTTTATTCAGAGTTAGAAAAAAATAAAGATTTTATTTTAGAGCAATTAGATAAAGAAGAAATACAATTTTCCAAAACTTTGGAAAAAGGTTTGAGAGAACTAGGAAAAGGGATTGATCCATTTGTCTTATTTACTACCTATGGTTTTCCTATAGAAATGACTCAAGAGATAGCCGAAGAAAAAGGGATAAAAGTAAATTTAAAAGATTTTGAAAAAAAGATGAAAAAACACCAAGAACTTTCCAGGACAGCTTCAGTGGGAAAGTTCAAAGGAGGTTTAGCTGATTCTTCTGAAGAAACTATTAGTTTGCATACAACTGCTCATTTGTTATTAGCCGCTTTAAGAAAAGTCCTCGGGGAAGATGTTCAACAAAAAGGAAGTAATATTACACCAGAGAGGTTAAGGTTTGACTTTTCCTATGGTGAAAAATTAACAGATGAACAAAAAATTGAAGTAGAAAGATTAGTTAACGAAGCTATTCAAAAAGATTTGCCAGTTATTTGTGAGGAGATTTCTCTAAATGAAGCAAAGAAGAATGGAGCGGTTGGAGCTTTTGATGAAAAATATGGAGAACGAGTTAAGGTCTATAAAATCACAGAGGGAGATGATATTTTTTCCTATGAGATTTGTGGTGGCCCTCACATAGAGAAAATAGGGGAATTGGGTAAATTCAAAATTACCAAAGAACAAAGCAGTAGTGCCGGCGTTCGCAGAATTAAAGCAGTTTTAAATTTTGAATAAACCTTTAAACTGGAATATTTAATTAGGGATAGTTAATAGCCTTGAGTTATTGGAGGAATCAACTTGTTTTCGTGTTTTCGTTTTTTTATGGTAAAATATTTCAAGTTTTATAGACGTAATTTATTATCAACAATTAAGTATTATTAAGGACCCTAAACCCCAAAAAGGTGTTGGGTAAAGAAATTATGATTAATGATAAAAAAATTCTTCAGGATGTGACTCCTCCGAAGAGATCTATTCAAGATATTCCAATACCTACAGGTAAAAATAGAAAGAACGATTTAAACCGTTCCACTAGTAGGAAAAAGGCTGGTTTTTTTGGCTCTTCAAAAAGCAAAAAAGCAAAGAAAACAAAAAGAAATCTTTTAATTTTTGTTGTTTTGTTGGTATTACTTTCTTCAGCATTTTTCTTTTTGATGTCTTCCAGTGTTGTTATCACAATTACTCCTATCCAACTTCAGGAAAGAGTAGATGCTAGTTTTATTGCAGTTTCTGAAAAAGAAACAGGTGGAGTTCCTTTTGATATTATGATGTTAGATGAAACTGGTTCTAAAGAAGTGCAATCAACTAGTGAAGAAGTTGTTAAGGAAAAAGCTAGTGGGAAAATAGTAATCTTTAATAATTTTAGTAAAGTCGGTCAACGACTTATAAAAAATACTCGCTTTGAAACATCAGAAGGTCTAACTTATAGAATCCAGAATTCTGTTGTTGTTCCTGGACAAACTGTTGATAGTGAGGGAGAAACTGTCCCAGGAAATATTGAAGTAATTGTCTATGCTGATCAACCAGGAGAGGAATACAATATTGGATTAGCTGATTTCACAATTCCTGGATTTGCAGGCTCTGAAAGATTTGATAAGTTTTATGCAAGATCTAAAACAACTATGACAGGTGGTTTTGAAGGAGTAAAGAAAATCGCTTCTGAAGAAGATGTGGAAAAAGCTAGGGCAGAACTTTCTAAAGAATTAGAACAAAAATTATCTACAGAGATTTTATCTAAGATTCCAGAAAATTTTATTCTTTATGATGAAGGTTTATTTGTAAGGTCAAGTTTTATTGGGACGGTTGATTCTGGAGAAGGTAAAGAAGATATGGTTGACGTTAAAGAAAAAGTTTCTGTATATGCTGTAATTTTTGATAGAGACAACTTAAATAGACAAATCGCAAATGATACCTTGGATGATTATCAAGGTGAAGAGATAATGATTACCAATCTTGGAGATTTAAACTTTGAGATAAAGAATAGAGACGAAGTTGAGCCATGGACAGAAGGTCGTTTTATTTTTTCTCTAAAAGGTGAAGTAAGTTTTGAGTGGCTTTATGACGAGGAAAAACTTAAAAATGACTTTGTAGGACAATCAAAGAACGAGACTAATATAAATAATATTTTAGCTAATTATAGTGGTATAGAGTCAGCTAAAATGGAAATAACCCCTTTCTGGAAGAAATCATTTCCACGTAGTACGAGTAAGATTCAAGTCATTAAAGACCTAGAGAATAATTAGAGATTCTTCTAGTTTTAAGAAAAATACGAAAAAGACTTGAAAAATAATAGTAATTTTGTTAAGATTACTCCTGTTATAATGAATAATAAAGAAGAACAAGAACAACGGTACATAACGGGTACTGTCATTGAGGCTTTACCTAATACTCTTTTTCGTGTTGAGGTAGAGGAACCTGATGAAAAAGAAGAAGAAATCATCTTGGTTTATTTAGCTGGTAAAATGAGAATTCATAGAATTAGGGTTCTTGTAGGCGATAAAGTTAAGATTCAATTAGATTCTTATGGTGGGCGAGGTAGAATTGTTCAAAGGTTAAGAAGGTAATATTTTTCTAATTCACTATTGCTCATAAGGAAATTATGAAAGTTAAAACATCAGTCAAAAAAATATGTGTAAAATGTAAGACCGTTAGAAGAAATGGTCGAGTTCGCGTTGTGTGTGAGAATCCAAGGCACAAACAAAGACAAAGGTAAGAATTAAATTTATAAAAATATGAGAATACTAGGAATTACAATACCAGAAGAAAAAAGATTAGAAATAGGTCTAACGGTTTTATTTGGTATAGGTAGGTCAAGAGCTCATGAAATTTTAGAAGGAGTAAAAGTAGATTTTTCAAAAAAACCTAAAGATTTATCTACAGATGAAGAAAATAATATCAGAAAGGCAGTTGAAGAATATAAATTGGAAGGTGATTTAAAAAGAGAAGTCTCTGGTAATATAAAAAGGTTGATCGATATTAAAGCCTATAGAGGAACAAGGCATGTTAGGAAATTACCAAGTCGAGGCCAAAGAACAAAAACAAATGCTAGAACATTACGTGGGAGTAAAAAGACTATGGGATCTGGAAGAAAAGCTACGACTAAAAAATAGTATTTTGCCCACAGATTTGAATTCAGTTTACTGAATTCAAATCTGTGGTTGCAAAATATTATCCTGTTAAATCTTTTGCTTTGCAAAAGAGCAAAATCTTTGATTTTGCATTTAATAGGATAGTGTGTGCAATCAGAGTAAAGTGGGTTAGAAAAATAACCCCAGTGAA
The DNA here is from genome assembly GCA_034661035.1 of Patescibacteria group bacterium. Classification (GTDB taxonomy): domain Bacteria; phylum Patescibacteriota; class Minisyncoccia; order Phycocordibacterales; family UBA12079; genus JAGYLJ01. Next base: position 19,161 of record JAYEKM010000005.1, read on the forward strand.
ATATCATCTAAATTAAAAATTTAGATGATTCAAATTCTGAAGAATTTGAATTTCACGGGGTGATATTTTCTAATTCGCTTTGCTCATAAGAAAAATATTATGGGAAAAAAACGAATTGTTAAAAAAATGGGGAAATCTGGAGCAGGTAAAAATACTGCTTTGAAATCAAGGTTTTTAAGTCGTGTCTCTAAAAAGAAAATTGAAACTGGGATTTTACATGTTCAGTCCACTTATAATAACACGCGTGTTTCTTTAACTGACAGGGAAGGTAATTTAGTCTGTTCACTATCAAGTGGAGCTCTTGGGTTCAAAGGTGCGAAAAAGGGAACTCCTTTTGCAGCAGCCAAAGCAGGAGAGTTAATTGGCGAAACAGCGAAAGGGATGGGAGTTAAAAACGTTGATGTTATTGTAAAAGGAGTAGGTGCAGGAAGAGAATCTTCTATTAGGGCTTTCGTATCTAATGGGATTCATATTAACTCTATAAAAGATATGACACCAATTCCTCATAATGGTCCAAGACCTAAAAAACCAAGAAGGGTATAATATTTTGCCCACAGATTTGAATTTAGTTTACTGAATTCAAATCTGTGGTTGCAAAATATTATCCTGTTAAATCTTTTGCGAAGCAAAAGAACAAAATCAAAGATTTTGTATTTAATAGGATAAC
>JAYEKM010000006.1:0-5294 GCA_034661035.1 Patescibacteria group bacterium
TTTTTAGGATATAGACAAATGAGAATAGATTTTGCCGATGAAGTTTATGAAAATTTTAATAGCGAGTCAATTGGCGTAAAGATAGGAATTATAACGGCTTCAGCGGTGTTTGCTGAGAAAGGATTTTAAGCATGAGTAGATACAGAGATATAAAATCTGTGGTTGTCTTTGGCAATAGCTGGACAGGGGTTCAGGATGTCAATTGTCCTTTAGAAGCTGATTCTTTTGATTATTCAGGAGACGATAATACTTCGATTAGACGGGTGGACGTAACTAAACAGAGTGTGGGGATTGATATTACAGTACAAGACCCCAGCTATAAACGAGATATTTCTTCTCCTGTATTTGGTAGCTCCCCACAATTGGCTTTAAACGAAGTTTTAAAGATTTCTATGGGTGAGAAAGCTAGTGAAATCGTGGACAGCAGCGAAGACGATGACTGGATCACCTTTGTTGGGATTACAAAAAGAGTCGTGGAAGCTGACGTGGAACTTCGAGATTTTAGTCAGATCATGACAAGTACGACAGTAAAAATAGGAGACATGGGCAAGTTTCAGTTCGATGTTCTTCCAGGAGCAGCCCTAACTGGGCTTGCCGATAGAACGTCTTATGAGCGTTTCCATGGACTTGATATGACTATTGTTGGTATCTCTCCTGGTTTGAAACATGGAGACCTTCACAGCGGCTCTATCAAGTTAAAAGGGGGCGGGGACGCGAGTAACGAAGCTCAAATTTTTAATACTACATCTGACGGACAATCTACGGTTTTTGAGATTCATGCTGGGGACTCCGGAACTATTAGTTTTACTGCTCCTTCAGCTGATGGTGGTGCAGATGTAGATGTATCTATTGAAAACTGTGTCTGTACTTCGGTTGACCTTTCTGCGTCTCATGGAGGTCGTTTAGAACGTAAATTTAGTTTTAAGGCTTATAGCTCAGACGGTCAAACATCTCCTATTAGCTTATCTTAAGATCAAAAATAAAGGATTTATCATGTCAGAGAAAACAGAAACATCAGAAACCTCACAAGAGATAAAAATGTCAGAAATGTCAGTATCAGAAGCCTCAGAAAAAGAGTTAAGAAAATGTGAGACACCAAACGGAACTTGGTTAAGGTTGGGAGACGGGGAAAGCTGGTGTATCTCTCCACTTCCATTAGGCTCGGCTTGTGATGAAATTCTAATCTCTTTAGAAGAGTTATACTCTCTCCAAGAACAAGAAATTCCTAAAGATGAAACTACTGTTCAAACTATGACTCGTACTCGTATTTTGTTAAATAAATCAGCTACTTTTGCTTATCTTCTTCTTAAAGTAAACTACCCCCGTCTCACACGAGAAATTTTTGATGCTCTTAATCTAGTAACTCTTCCTCAATGTATGCTCTTTCAAAAGATATGTCAGGGCGGTGAAGATTTAGGAGATGTATCGGGGGAAGCGAAAGCAGTGACAATGTAAAGTTGTCACTGCGTCAAGTAATTCGTTGGCTAAAAGCTAATTTACGACAATTGGGGTGTGATTTAGAAAATTTGGATATAGATGAAGGCTTGGATACCGTTATTTGCGCTTTACGCTGTGAATTCCCAAGAGCTTGTAGCTTAAAAGATTTTTATCAAGGTCTTTTTGAACCTCCTAAAAAGGGTATTCCTTTACAAGCAGGACTTAATAAACAATCTGGTAAACAATTTTTAGGAAATAACATTCAATCTGCTGAACAATTTTTGATGCTAGCAAAAATGGGGTTAGCAGTCGATAAAAGAAAGAAAAAATAAAACTTTTTGATAACTGATAAAAGAAAGAAAAATTAAATGGCTAGTTCAGTGCTATTCCATATCAAAGGAAACTCAAGTAGCTTCTCAAGAGCAGTAACACAAGCTTCAACAGGTTCGAGTAAACTAAAAACTTCTTTAGGAAAAACTAGTACGAGTGCAAGAAGTTTTGGAGCATCTCTTCAGCATATGAGTGGCTCTCTTGTCTCTACTGCGGCTAAAATAGCGACTTTACAAACCAATATGCTTGGATTACAGGGAGCTTTTAAAATAACTTCCACGCTAAAAAATACTGTCGTATCTTTTGCCAGTTTTGAAGAAGGGATGATTAAATTAGAAGCCGTCACAAGTATGGCTAGCAAAGAAATGCTGGCTATGAAAACTTTAATTAACGACTTAGCCATAGAAACTAAATTCACCTCTAAAGAAGTTTCTGAAGCAGCTTATAGTTTAGCTACACTAGGGGTTAAAGGTACTGAGGCATTTGAGCAAATGCTTCCTGTCGTAACTAAAACAGCGATTGCTATGGATCGTGGTGCAGGAGAAACTGCTGAGGTTCTTCTGAAGACAATGAAACAGTTCAAGATAGAAATGAAAGACGCGGGGTCTGTAGCTGATGTCTTAGTTAATGCTTATACTAATTCTAGTTTAAATCTTGAAAAGTTTGCTACAGCTATGCAATATGCTGGTCCTTCCGCTAATCTTCTTGGTGAATCTCTAGAAGATACGGTTGCTCTTTTAGCACTTCTTTCGGATAGAGGAATCGAAGCTTCTTCTGCTGGAACTCAAATGAGAGCAGCATTAACAGATTTAGCTACAGAATCACGAGCTAATAATAAAATTCTTGAAAAATATGGTCTAACTATTGCTGATGTAGACCCAACTAATCGTAAATTTATAGATGTCTTAAAAACCTTAGAGGAAGCAGGGGTTAGTAGTGGGGATATGTTTTCTTTATTGGGTAAACGAGCGGGTCCTGTTGTTCAAATGTTGATAGACTTAGGTGATGAAAATGAAACATCAACAGAAAAAATGAGGAAAATGTCTTCACAAATGAACAAAAGTGGAACAGCGGCTAGAATTGCTGAAAAAATGCAAAAAGGATTAGGGTTTGCTTTTGAGCAAACAAGTGCTAGTATGGGCTTATTTTCAATAGCAGTTGGAGAAAGTTTAGCTAAGGTTTTTAACTTAAAAGACCTAGCACATAAGACAACAGATGTCTTTGCCGCTTTAACCAGAGTTGTAAGTAATATAGATTTTAACAGTTTAAAAACACAAGGAATTAAAATTTTTGATCCTGATGCTTTAATCTCTAATTTTCATACAATTTTCATTAAAGTTTTACCTGCTTTAACTGAATTATTTAAAGTGTCTGCTGGTATTGGAGTATCCTTTTTATTAGAAAAACTTACTGTTAGTTTGCCTCTTGTGATTAAAAAAGGCTTTTCCTTAGTACCTATAGTTTTTTCTGCTTTTATTTATGTTGCTAGTGAGGGGGCTAAATTATTTGTATCAATAATTGTTGATGGTTTTAATCTAGTAATGTCTTCTTTTGGTGTTTGGATGAATCATTATCTAGGCGACATGATGGTTATGGTTGGAGATATGGCTAATTTTATGCATCTACACACAACAGCATCAGAATATTGGAAAGAAGGGAAAGCAAGACAATCAATTACAGCGAAAGATTTAACGGGTTTTGCTGATACAGATGTTATAAAAGAATCTGCTCAAGGGTTAATTGATGCTGTAGGTGAATCATCTAAAGAAGGGATTACTTTTTTATCGGAAAAAGCAGCAGAAGCTTCAATTCCTTCTTTAAGTGGGGTGAGCGAGCATTATAAAAAACAAAGAGAGGAGTTAATGGAGTCTTTTTCTCCAGCCATACAGAATTTTACAGAGGCAGTAAAACAAGTTCCTACATCTGGACAAAAAGAAGCTTTTGAAGAGATAAAAGGAATGGTTGTAAATGCTCAAAAAGAAAAAAAACCAAAAGAAACTTTTGAAGAGATAACAGAAAGAATTAAAGCTACTCAAGAAAAAGCTTTTGAAGGAACAAAAAAAAGAATTATGGCTGAACAAGAAGAAACCTATACATCAAGAGAGTCTTCTCAAAATATTCAAGTAACAGATAACAGAGTTCAACATCTTTACCGTCAAGAAAATAGGTCTAAACAACTTATAAAGCAGACAAGTATCAACCCTCGTGGAGATAAAGATGGCGATTAAATATCGAGGTATTACACTTCCTTTTGGTAAGCACCAAGATAGTACAACAGAGCGAGCAGAAAAAATTATCTCTTTCCCTGCGGTTAATGGAACACAAGAGATGGACATGGGGAAGCGACAACGAAGTTTCACAGTTAAAGGATTGATTATAGACATGCTAACTGGAAGTTTTCTTAAATCCACGATTGAAGACTGGAATGATGGGGGTGTGGGAACTTTAGATATACATGGACTAGTCTATTCAAAAGTAAAAATGGAAAGTTGTTCCTTTTCACGGGCTTATAAAAATGCCGTTACAAATAAGATAACTTGTGAATTCGCCATACAATTTAAGAAGTTGTCTTAGAAATTTTAAAAAGATTTTATTTTTTAATTTAAGAGGAAAAAAATGAGTAATCGAACAAAAGGCAGCATTATCAGTGCTTTCCCTGACTCTATCCCCGAATTTATTGCACAATCAGAATTACTTGATCCTTCGATAGAAGACTCAACCCTGGCCGAAGGCAGAGACGCAAATCAATGGAGTGCGGAGATACTAGCAATTATAGATTCTTTAGGCGTTGGCGGACGGGCAGAAGTTACGGTATCAGGAGCTATAGCAGTAGTAGAAGCTCTAACATATGTATATCAAGGCTCACAAAAGGAATACCCAGGTACAGCTGTTTTAAATTTACAAGCAGGCCAAATAAATTATATTTACTTGGATTTAGCTAATAACGTATCTACAATTTCCACTTCTAACTGGCCGACTACCGCCCATTTAAGATTGGCTATCTGGGATGATACGGCATCTCCAGCAACCTTAACAGATCATAGGCCTCACGATCTTAAATACGCTGCTGAGTATCAAGTTTTTAGCAACTCAACAGGTCAAAATCTAATCTCAGGCTCGACCACAATCATAAACGAAAATTCTAGTAAAGACATAAATTATGGAGTTACTTTCTCTTCAACCCCTATACTTTCCCTCTCTTGCAGCCGAGGTAGTGATTCTGTCATTCGTTCAATAAATTTTACAAATAAAACAACTAGTGGGTTTACAGTATACCTTAATTCAGTCGCCCCAGCAGGAGGGATTACAATAGACTGGTTAGCTGTAGGTCAAATTTCTAGCTATGGAAGTGCATAAAAAATCTAACTTTAATTTTTAATAAATTTTATTTGACTTCCAGTAAAAATATCTTAAATAAAAAAGAAAGAAAAAATTATGAAATGGGGTCGTAAGTGGGGAAATCTTTGGGGCGCGGACTCTGTTTTACCTCTAGAAATCACAGATTTTGAAGAACTACCTCCTGTAGT
>JAYEKM010000007.1:0-5211 GCA_034661035.1 Patescibacteria group bacterium
ATTATATTGGGTGTACTTCTCATGGGGCTATTGTTAAGGCTGGTGATAAAGTTTTTTTTCCTAATATTAATGGTATTTTTGACTTAGGGAATAAAGAGCAGATGTATAATATTCTTGTTTCTGCTGAAGTTTCACAAGCTATTCGTCCTGATTATCGTAATTTTAATGAAGATTCTTTAGGTGGTATGGTTGGTCATTATTATGATGCTAAACTTTTCTTTTCAGCTTCTGTTGGTGGTGGAGAAAATGATGTTGTTTATATTTATGATGTTGAAAGAAAGAACTGGAATTATTTTTGGGACTTTGGTGTTAAGGATTTTTTCGAAGCAACTGATGCTGGTATAAGACATCATTTCTTAGCTGTTCCTACTAGTGGTAATCGACTTGTAGAAATAAATGATAAATTTACAAGAGATTTTGGAGGAGCTTTTAGGACCTCTTATGTTAGTGGTTTATTTTCTTTTGATAAACGAATGGATGGATTTGCAAAGGTTTATCAAGGGCTTGTTGAATTTGGTGATTTAAAGGGCAATGTGAATTTTGAGATATTTGGTATTGAAAAAAATAGAGGGTTTAGGTCATTAGTTTCAAGAGAATATATCAAAGAAGCTAATGCTACTATTGATTTTGCAAATGCTTTATGGAGTGATTTTGCTTGGTCAGAAGGACAAGCCTTGCCAATTTTTTATACAGAGGCTACAATAAAGAAAAGATTAAGAGTTAATAAAAGGTTAAATAGAATACAATTTAAAATCTCTTCTGTTAAAGCAGGGACTGAATATTCTATATTAGGAGTTCAAGCTAATGGTAGAGGAATAGCAATGAATCCACCTAATATTTGGAGAGATTAATTTAATAATAAATATATATGGCAGCAAATACAGATAAATTTAAAAAAGGAGCTAGACGTTTTTCAACCACCATTGGTACTGGTGGTGTTCCTGATGAAACAACAACAACTGTTCCACTAGATACTACAGCTGGATTACCTACCGCTACAGCGGTTCAGGTTACTATTGATAGAGTTGATGCTTCTGGTAATTTAACATTGGATAAAGAGGAGGTTGTTACTGGAGTTGTTTCTGGTGATAATTTAATTACTTGTACTCGTGGTGATGAAGGGCTTGCTCAATCTCATGCAGCTGGAGCAATTGTTGAAGCTAGACTTACAGCTGATAATTGGGATGATGTAATGGACGGTATTTTAGTTGAACATGAGCAAGATGGTACGCATCAAGCTGATGTTTTAAGTGATGCCTTAAGCTCTTACTTAACTCCTATTGATGGGTGGATACCATCTAGTGATACACTACTTTATGAGTTACCAAATAAATTTACTATTTTTAATGTTAATAGAACAACAACTTATACAAAAGGTTCTAAAGTTAAATTAACAAATGATGGCGATGTTAAGACTTTTTACGTTGTATCAAGTAGTTTTGAGGCTGTTGGAGGAGATTTTGAGACTATCGTTACTCTTGCTGGTGAAGAAGATTTGGAAGTTGGGGCAATTACTTTACCCTATTATTCATATTCAGACTGTCCACAGGGATTTAAAAAAGGTGAGGATTGGTATAAGTTTAGTGCTTACGCTTCTGCTGTGACAGCTATTCCAACAGTAGCGTTTACAAAAGTTAATTTTGCTACAGAAAATTATGACCCCAATGGTGATTATGATGTATCAACATCAATATTCACAGCACCAATTCCTGGTACTTATTCATTTAAAAATAATGTTGAGTTGACAGGAATGACAGTTGGTGATTTGATTTTGTCTTGTATAAATGTGGAGGGGGCTAATTATTTTGGGGTGAGGTCTTCAAGCCAAAGTGCAAACGGTAGTTCAATAGCTTGTCTAGATATTAGATTAAATGCTGGTGATGTTGTGTATGGTACTGCTTATCATACTAATACTTCATCTAAAAACACAAGTCCTGATTCAGCTAGGACATTTTTTTCTGGGCATTTTATAGGAGTATAACAAACCTTATGGGTTTGTTAGCTAGGCGTATTTCCCTGAATACGACTAGCTAATAAGTTCATAAATATAAAATATGTTTAATTACTCACAAGAAGAAATACTTGAGAAGATTGAAAGCGGCATTAATTCCCTTAACTCTTCCACAAAATCTGATGACCAATCAAGACTTTTATTAAGGTCTTTATTTGATTTAAAGAAGACTATAGGTTCTGGCAATTCTGATAAAAGTGAATTAAAAAAACTTGAACAAATTCTTAAGGCTGTTAAAGCAAGTGATACTAAAGTTAATGTTAATTCTCCTGTTACTGTTAATAATACAGTTGTCCCAGTTAATTCTAAAGGTAAATATCAAAGTGGTGTTTCTTATGCCCCTGGAGATTTAGTTTCCTATAAGGGCTCATCTTATATTTCAACTGGTGGTAACAGTGCTCCAGGAGGCGATTCTTGGACTCTTTTGAGTGAACAGGGTTCAGATGGGGAAAAGGGTGTTAGAGGGCGTAGAGGTCAAAAAGGAGCTTCTGGAGAGCAAGGAGCTCAAGGTATTCAAGGAGTTTCTGGTAAAGATGGAATTATTGGTTCTGATGGTATAGATGGTAAAGACGGTAAGGATGGTAAAGATGGAATTGATGGTAAAAAAGGCAACAAGGGTGATAGAGGTCTTCGTGGCTTTAAAGGTGATGAAGGTGAACCTGGCCCTCGTGGTGTACAAGGTATTCGTGGCATGACTGGTTCCTCTGGTTCTGGTGATGGTATTGAAGAAGCTCCTGAAGATGGTACTCCATATTCAAGGCAAGACGCTAATTGGGTTTCAAGTCCTTCTGGTGGTTCTACTGTTTGGGGAGATATAACAGGAACATTGTCAGACCAGATTGATTTACAAGCTGAATTAGACACTAAAATTGAAGCAGATAGTACAGACACACTAACAAACAAAACACTTGATGATTATACTAACCATATTCACGCTGATGCTTTGCACTTTAGAGTAAAAGCCACAGAAGATATTGATAAAGGACAGCCAGTAACTATAACTGGTTGGAATGTTGGGGAAAGTGCTTATGAAGTAGAATTAGCAAACCAACAGAATAATGTTGCTAACGGATTAGCAAGCACCAATATGTTAAATGGCGAATTTGGAATGATGGAACAGTCTGGTACCTTAGTCGATATTGATACAAGTGCTTGGAGCGAGGGGTTAATACTTTATCTTGATGGGACTGGTATTTTAACAGACATAGAACCAACCACTGGATATTCTCAACCTATTGCTTATGTTGTTAGAAGCCACGCTATTAATGGGGCTTTACAAGTAAACGCTGATTACCCAAAACAAGATGCTTATGATGTAAGATACAACACAATTAATAATGTTGGAGATGAATTAGACAAAATAAACGCAATCCATACTGATACAGGAGAACCTAATGGATTTATAAGAGAAGAGCCAACAACAATGGGAGATATTAGTTTTGTAGATGCTACAAGAACTTTTTCAATCACTCCACAATCTGGAGAGACTACTTTTGACTATTATGTTGAAGGAGTTAAAACTCAAGAGACAGCTACAAAGAGTTTGGTTATATCTGATGTTAATGGACTTCATATTATTTACTTTGATGAGACTGGAGAGCTACAGGAAAGCACTTCTTTATCAACTGATATTTTGTTGAAATATGCAATTGTAACTATTTTATATTGGAATGTTACAGTTGGAGCTAATGTTGTTTTTGCAGATGAAAGACACGGCGTTCAAATGGACGGCTTTACTCATCTTTATAATCATAGAACATTCGGAGCTAGATACTTTTCAGGGTTAGCAATTAATGGAGTTACAGAGGGTTTAACTACCTATACAGGCAGTGAGGCTGGAGTTATTTTTGATGAAGATATAACAAACAATATAGATGCACAAACAGATGCTGAATATTGGTATATGGATGGCTCATATTGGGCTAAAGACACTGCTACGAATGTACTTGCTAAAATGGGTACTACTTATGCTAATTATAATGAGTTTAATGGCACTACTTGGCAACAAACAGAACTAGGAATGTTACAGTTTGTTTGTGTTCATTTTTTAGCAACAAACAATATTTCCTCTAAGGTTGTGATGGTTCAAGGTCAAGATGTTTATACTAGAATAAGTAATGCTAGAGAGGGTGCTAATGATGAAATTGCAAGTCTTATCCTTGCAGGAATGCCAACCCCTGAATTTGTATTTGTAGCAACTGTTATATTAGACAGAAATGGAGAGGTGGTAACAAACGACTTAGGCTCAACTTGGTTAGATTGGAGAACTTCAGGGATAGCAAGTGCAACCGCTCCCAGTTCACATATAAATTTATCTGATAAGGCGGTTGATGGGCATCCTGCTGATGTAATAATTCCAGATACAACAAACTTTACAAACAACCTTTCAAGTTTAGATGATACAGTTCAAAAAGCTTTAGATACCGTTGATGATTTAATTTTAGGTACAGTTAATGAAACAGATGCTTATTTGCTTGCAAGAGTTAATCATACAGGTACACAAACAGCAAGCACTATAAGTGATTTTGATACAGAAGTATCTAATAATACAGATGTAGTAGCTAATACAGCTAAAATAACATACCCATCTGCTGATTCAACAAAATTAGCTGGTATTGAAGCTTTAGCAGAAGTAAATAATATCAGTGATGTAAACGCTACAGATTTAACGGATGGTGGAGACACAACTCTTCATGACCATGATGGAATTTCAGAAAATACAAGTGCAAGACATGCACAAGGAACTGACACCACCTTAGGGAGTGGGGCAGTGGCTCAAGACCACGGGACAGGCACAACAGACCAGATAGTTAATGTTTGTTATGGCACAAGTGCTACTCCGCCTACAGCGAGTACAACAACAGAAGGTAGTTTATATATTCAATACATAGCTTAAATAAAATTATATGGCAATAGTAAATGGTTTTAAAAAATTAGTAATGGATAGTGATTTTGACCTTGAAGCAGACACTATAAAAGTAATGCTTTTGACTTCAACACATACTACCAATATAGATACACAGATTTATATTGATGATGTGTCAACTAATGAAGTTACAGGAACTGGCTACACAGCAGGAGGTAAAGCTCTTGCTAATAAAGCAGTTACTCAAGATAATGCTAATGATTTAGGTAAATTTGATGCTGATGATGTAACATGGTCGAGTTCAACAATCACAGCACGTTATGCAGTAATTTAC
>JAYEKM010000008.1:0-95110 GCA_034661035.1 Patescibacteria group bacterium
ATTAACATCTTTATATCTATCTAAAATGATACTCTTATTACAAAAATTTTCTTTCTTTTTTCCCAAATACTCCCCCCAACTACTTTTCCAAAACAATTTTACCCCTTTATCCATAGACTTAGACCTCCAAGGTCTAAGTCTATGGATATGATCATTTAGATTTATATAAGCACTTAGATACATCAAATATTTATCACTACTTATATAAATAGATTTATATCTCCCCTGAAACAATACTCCTGATCTTTGGTATTTTTCATTAAAGTACTTTGTATAACCAGCTCCTAATTTCTGCATAAATTTTTCAATTCCATTGTCAACCAATGGGGATAAAATAAAGTGGTAATGATTTGGATTTAAACAATAACATACAAAATCTACTAATTTAGGAGAAGAAATCCTAAATTTTTCTCTATTTTTAAATTTATTATTATAAATACCGCCGGTTGGGTCAACAACATTAAACTCTTCCATACTTTGTATAAATCTTTGCAAATCAAAAACATCTGAAAAAATAATCCTTTTATCAGTTCCTCTGTTATAGATATGATAATATTTTCCTATTAAAAAAGGCTCTTTTCTCATACTTAATTATTAATTATACCACTTAGACCTTGGAGGTCTAAGTGGTTATGTGGGTAATTTAATAAGGGTTGACAAAGTGAGATAAATTAAGGTATAATTGTAAAAGGATAAAGTTTGGGTTCCCTTTTTGGATTTAGGGCAAACCCTTTGAAAATAGAATATAAAAAAATTTGAAGCCCTAAACAGTCAAAAACTGCCGGGCAAGGAGGAGAAAAAATGAAGGAGACAGCATACCAAAAATCACGAAAAAGAGTGGAGCAGAGATTAGAAAAAGTAGAAGAAAAGTTAGAAAATGAAGTCAAAGTAGGTGGAAACTTAGTAAAAGAATACACAAAAGAAGTAACTAAAATCACAGATGTATTGTTAAAATTAGAGATGGATGATTTCGTTAAAGAAACAAGGAAGAAAAAAAAGAGGAGCGGGAGCAAGAGAGAAGAAAACGAAACAATAAAAGAGAGCAGGAAAGAAAAGAAGAGGAACAACAAATAAAGAAACGGAATAGACAAATTTTTGGGGTAAACTTGTTAATTGCAATTTCTGGAACCTTAGCACTGATATTGTATCAAAATAACCGTCCTCTATGGGCACTCATTTTGGGGATCTCAGTCTTGATAATTGCCATACAATTGAAGAAAGGGATTGTTGAGATAACTCAAACCGTAGGGGATAAATACAACATAAGATTTTTCTTTGCGATAGGATGTTTAGGGTTAATAAGTTACTTAATAACTTGGGGATTTTTTTTAATCCCCCTCTTTACAGACCCGAGTATCCTGATAAAAACTGCTATCTTTTTGGGCGGAATGTTCCTTGTAGCAAGCATGGTCTGGAAAGGCTTTACTTTTAATGTCCCTGAATGGACAGGAATAAACTTATTTAACTATTTCACGGGAAAGCAAACAACTTTTCTACCTGGATTTTATTGCAAATTTCCTTGGGAACTAGTTAAACCTGAAAGTATTCACTCTTTAAAGAGCACAAAGGAAGACACTCAGAAAAGAGACTACCCAACAGGAGGAGGAACAGTGTTAATAGCTGAGATCATGGTACAGTTTGCCCCTGACCCTCTTAACCTTATAACTTTTGAAGGGGTAGATAATAAGGTTATCACCCAAGGTTTAATGGAACATGTTAGTAGTGTACTCCTTGCCTATATAGCTGAACCTGATAGAAAGGCAAAAGAGATAAGGGGGAACATTGAGGAGTTACATGAGGAGATAAGGGAAAAATTTGGAATTGACGAAGATGAGAAAAGAACAATTGAAAATCCTAAAAAAATGTCCCAACTTACAAGGGACCAAAGCCCTATCGAAAAATCTTATGGGGTCATTATCATTATAGCTAAGTTAGTTGACCTAGATTTTGAGGAAAACTATCAAAATATCTTAACCAGCAACAAGGCTATGGAAGAAATTGAACTAATGGCTGATAAGATTCACGAAAAATCTGGAGGAAAAATGAGCTGGGAAAAATCTTGGGACCAAGCCATGATAGTATCCGAAAAATCAACAGGAAAGGTTATCAAAATTACGGGAGACAAAAAAGCTGTCCCTATGTTAGGAGTAGGAGGTGATAAATAATGACCGGAAAAATACGGACTTTAGCTGCTTTAGTTGCAATTACAATTTTTGTCGCAGTAATCACTGTGAAGATAGTCGAAAATTGGAACAAAGAGGCCTCCAACTCTGGAATAAGAGGAGAAGTCGTATATCCAGTAGATGTAATAACTCAGATGGGAGAACGACTGGGGTCAAGGTGGAAAAAAATTGAGACGATTAAAAATAAATGGTACGGACCATACAACATCAAAAACGGAACTAAATGGAGGGTAGCAAAAGGAGGAATCACTGTTAGAGTAGACAAAAACAACCGTGATACCTACAAGGAATACCCCGGCTCAAAAATAAAGCTTAAACATGGAAAACAGGTAGAGTTTTTATCACTCTTACCTAGAACCGTGGTTTTCTTTAAATATTAAATCCAAGCAAAAAGGCGGAGATGTCGTTTAGACATCACCGCCTTTTATTTTTGTATTTTTTGATTAACCTAAGTTACTGATTGTCCCACTTATCACAGTTGACAATAATTTTGCTCCTAGTAAAATAGCTACTCCAATAATCGTCCACATAAAAGCCTCTCTCGCTTTAACCAATTTCTCAGAATTACCTCTAGCAGACACAAATAGAAATCCTGAATAAATTATCGCTAAAATAGCGATCGGTGTTCCAATAGCCACGACTACTTCCAGAATGGCTTCTACCAACTCTTGAAATGTATCAGCTTCAATAGGATTTTCTAATTCTACACTTATTTCTACGTCAGTCGCTCTTATGAGTCCCAACGGTAAAAACATCATTAGATAGATAATCAAGTACTGTATTTTATTAAAAATTTTTTTCATGAAATTACTTTAATTTATTAATCACTTAAGAGATCATAACCAGACTTTGTCTCTAAACCAGACAGAACTGCTTTTGCTATCAACCAAGCTCCTACTATAAAAAATATTCCTATACCCACATTTACAAAGACACTATTTGCTTTTGACCTCTTAGCAGGGTTACCTTGCGAAGACAAATAAAGAAAGCCTGCGTAGGCGAACATAATAGCTGAGAGTGGAGCAGTAATAATCAAAATATAATCAAGTATATTTTTAACTAATTTAACAAGCATGCTAAAATTACAATCTGAACCAGAACAAGGAACTACCCCAGCAATGAGAATAAGAGGAGTTAATAAAAGTATCAACGATATTAGAGGTATTATTTTATTTAAATGTTTCGCTATTTTCATTATATTTAAATCATTTAATCAATTCTTCTAATTCAGCATTCGCCCAAGACACAGCTCCTCCTAAATCCCTTCTTCCAGAAATAACAGATTCAACTAGGTCCCTAAAAATTAAATTTGTTTCTGCTTGGTCTGGATCTAGGAAACCTTTAGCTGATAAGGCTGACTTATAAAAAATCTCTTGATAGGGATCAGTAGTTCCTTGCATCAACAAAACTCTAGAAACTGGTGGAAGATTAGTTTGACTACTCAGGTATGCCAATGATTCACTTTTTATCAAATTAGTAATAACATTAAAGGCTCCTACCACATTCTTACAACCTTTACTAATTGCTAAAGCCTGCACCTCTCCAAAAGTAACATTATTCTTTAAATTCTCTGTCTGAGGCAAATAGGAAACATCAAAATTTAAATTAGGGTTTTTAATTTGTAAATCTTCTAACTCACTAGCAAAACCAAAATAAATAGCTACATCCCCAGAAAGAAAGGCTATCTTAGAATTAGGCATTGCCTTATTCCAAGTGTAAGTTTCCTTTACAGGATTAGAAAATTCAGTATAAAAACGCAGAGCTGACTCGGTCGGAGTAGCTTGATCGTTGTAAATATCTCTGAGAGAAACCTCAATAACATCATTGTCACCCCTAAAAACAATCGGGTTACCTGACTGCATAATAAGAGCCGCTAAAACCTCCTTAGCATTTTCAACATTAGCAAATTCTCCAAATGGAACTGCACTTATAAGAATATTTTTATTAGCATCTTTCTTAGTTAGTTTTTTAGATAAAACAAAGAAATCATCCCAAACTACAGGAGGGCTAGCTACACCAGCACTAGTGAACAAACTCCTGTTCCAATACATCACTAAGGGATCAACAATAAAAGGTAAAGCCAATATCCCATCGTTAGTCAAATACAGTTCCCCTTCTTCTATAAAATAATCTTTAAAATCCCTGATTGAAAAATTAACGTAAGGAATAGAGATAACTTTGTTTTGTTTTTTTAATATTTCTGATTGAGGTAAAAGAAAGACATCTGGACCAGCACCAGAAGCAATAGCTTCAACTAACAACAGATCAAATTCATTTTCGTCCTTTTCTTCATACTTTACATTCTTAAAACTTTCATCTCTTTCAATTAAATCATTAATCACACCTCTCATAATTCCCTTATCAAGGGTTCCCCAGATGATGACATTACCAACAGCTTTGGCTGGATCACCCCCACCAGAGGTGGCAAAAGTGATAACTCCAATTACGCTAAAAACGGCAAAAACTGTTGTAAGAATA
The DNA here is from genome assembly GCA_034661035.1 of Patescibacteria group bacterium. GTDB lineage: Bacteria > Patescibacteriota > Minisyncoccia > Phycocordibacterales > UBA12079 > JAGYLJ01. The sequence continues at coordinate 4,662 of JAYEKM010000008.1, forward strand.
ATTTGAAATTTTGACACAATAAATTAATTATCTATTAAGAGTATTCACTTCATCCTTTTTTCTGAAAATCATTCCATAATGATTATCCCCTGTGAAAATATCTTTTTCATACTCAAAACCATTTTTAACAAACATTTCTTTCGCCATGTCTTGAGGTACAACTTCTTCTAAGGCTGGACCTACACCGCCATAAGAACCAGACCACTCTATAAACAGCACTCTTCTATTTGGTTTTAAAATACGATTAGCTTCTTTAATTATGTTTCCTTTTTCTGCCAATTGAAATAAAACATTAGAAATAATAACAGCATCCATAGAAGAATCACGTAATTTCGTACCGCCGATTTTTTCAATATCACCCCAAATAACTTCAACATTAAATAAATGTTCCATAACAGCCAAATCACGAATTTTACCTAACAATGGCTGTTGAACCTCCACAGCGTTCACTCTCCCCTCGTCTCCAACCTTTTTAGCAACAACTATAGTATAAGCACCAGTTCCTGCTCCTAGGTCTGCTACATACATTCCTTTATCTAAATCAAATTGATCAATATTATCTTGTGGAGAAGTAAATGACATGTATTTATTATACTACATTATAAACAAACAAGTGAAGCAACATTATCCCCAGTCCTTAATTTCATTATTCTGACACCTTGTGTCTGTCTACCTAGAGTAGGGATCTCAGATAAACCAATCCTTATGACCTGCCCCTTTTGTGAAATAGCTACTATTTCATCGGAATCACCTGAAACTATCTCAGAAGAGATTAATTTTCCAACTTTAACGTTTAACTTAATTGTCTTTATCCCTGAACCACCTCTATTTTGTACTTTGTATTCATTTATACTTGTCCTTTTCCCAAAACCATTGCTACTTACTACTAACAATTGAGGATCTTTTTGATCTTTTTCAATGATGTTAACCCCAATTACTTTGTCATCTTTCTTACTTAACTTTATTCCACGAACACCTCCAGCCGCACGACCCATAACTCGCACATCTTTCTCATTAAATCTGATTGACTGACCCTCTGTGGTTGTTAAGACAACAGTATCACCTTTTTCAACAAAAGAAGATGAAATTAAACTATCCTCTACACCAAGCTTGATTGCAATTAGACCACTTCTTCTAACACTATAGAAACTTTCAGCATCAACTTTTTTGGCTATCCCGTCTTTAGTTACCATCATCAAAGACATCTGATCCTTCTTTATATTCTTTGGCATTTCCAAAACAGAAGTAATTTCCTCGCTATCCTCAAGAGGTAAGAAATTCATAATAGACTTACCTTTGGTAGCTCTTCTTCCTTCCGGAATCTCATACATTTTTATTTGATAAACTTTTCCCTTATTACTAAAGAAAAGTAAGTCGCTGTGTGTGCTAGTTCTTAAAAATCTTACGACAAAATCCTCTTCTTTAGTATTCAAGTCAACAACCCCAACGCCCCCTCTTCTCTGTGTTTTAAATTCATCAGGATTAATTCTCTTTACGTAACCTCCTGCTGTCATAACCAGAACGTTCTCTTCTTCATCAATCAAATCTTCGAGAGAAATAGATTTAGCTCCATGTTTAACAACCTTAGTTCTTCTCTCGTCTCCGTATTTCTCAGAAATATCTTTCAGTTCTTTTTTGATTACAGTTAATATCTTGGCTGGACTCTTTAGAAGATCTTTTAATTTTTTAATTAATTCTTGAATAACAGCTAATTCATCTTCAATTTTTTGTCTTTCCAAACCAGCCAATTTCTGAAGCTTCATCTCTAAAATAGCATTAGCCTGTTTTTCAGATAATTTAAATTTCTTAATTAATCCTGCTCGCGCATCAGGAACTGTCTTTGAGGCTCTGATTAATTTAATAACAGCATCAATATGATCTAAAGCAATTTTTAGACCCAGTAAAATATGCTCCCTATCTTCAGCTTTTTTCAATTCAAATTTAATTCTTCTCGTCACAACAACCTGTCTGTGAGAAATAAATTCTTCTAAAATAGATTTCAGAGAAAGTGTTTGAGGAACTCCGTCAACTAAAACAACAGTGTTGAAATGAAAAGTCTCCTCCAATTGAGTCTTCTTATATAAATTATTTAAAAGGTTCTGTGGATTAACCCCATTCTTTAAATCAATCACAACTCTAATGTCTTTTGTAGATTCATCCCGAAGAGCCTTGATTCCTTCAACCTTTTTATCGCGATGAAGTTCAGCTATTTTAGAAATTAATTCTGCTTTATTAACCCTAAAAGGAATTGAAGTAATAATAATTTGGAACATCCCTGCTTTACTTTCAATTATCTCAGCTTCTCCACGACAAACTACTCCTCCTCGTCCAGTAGAGTAAGCATGTTTAATATCTTCTTGATTAAAAATAATACCCCCTAGAGGAAAATCAGGTCCTTTTATAAACTGCAATAAATCGTTAGTGGTGGCTTTCTTATTCTCAATTAAATGAATAGTAGCCCCGATAACCTCTCTTAAATTATGAGGTGGTATATTTGTTGCCATTCCGACGGCAATACCCAAAATTCCATTAAGCAATAAATTAGGAACAACTGTAGGTAAAACTAGGGGTTCTTTTTTTGTTCCATCATAGTTAGGAACAAAATCAACCGTGTCTTTTTCTAGATCTTGAAGAATTTCATTAGAAATCTTAGCCATTTTTGCTTCAGTATACCTATGAGCAGCAGCTGAATCACCATCAATTGAACCAAAGTTTCCTTGACCAATAACCAAAGGATATCTCATAACAAAATCCTGTGCCATCTTCACCATAGTTTCATAAATTGCAGCATCTCCATGAGGATGGTATTTACCAAGAACATCTCCAACAACTGTCGCTGATTTTCTAAATTTAGCTGTGGATGTCAAACCAATATCATTCATTGCATACAAAATACGACGGTGAACTGGTTTAAGTCCGTCCCTTACATCAGGGAGAGCCCTAGAAGTAATCACCGACATAGCATAGTCAAGATAACATTTTCTCATTTCGTCACTAATTCCAATAGGAATAATACCTTTTTTCGACACATCCTGGTTATTTTCTTTTGGTTCTTTTTCCGTCATAATAATTTATTTTTTAATATTTAACAGTCCAATTATATCATAAATTAGGGTTAATTTCATCAGGATTACCCATATCTTCTTTGATACTTTTGATCTTTTCCATCGACTCAGTGTAAGCCCCTGTGACTTCGTTTTTCAAATCAATAATAGGCGTCAGCTCAAGATTACTTTCAACTGGGGAATAATTTTTAATCTGCAAAAACCAAGCAAAAAAAACCAGAGGCATTAAAACAATTAAAACAATAACCAAAATTCTTTTCTTCTGATTATCAGATTTACCTTTCAGGTCTTTTACAAAAAGCATGATTTAGCCTCTTTAATCTTAATTAAAAACTATTCACCCTCCAGAACAACGACTTCTCCTTCTTTATTGGACAGATCGCTGCTTTTTAAAGTTATTTTTTTAACTGCTTTCAGACCATTACTACCACTTTCTTTCAAAAAACTTTTCAGAGCATCTTTTTCTCCTGTTTCTTTGTAACACATCGGGATGATAAGTTTTACTCCTAATTTCAAAGACAATTTATAAGCCTGCGAAGCATCTAAAACATCACCTCCCCCAATCGGTACAAAGAGGATGTCTATGTTGCTTAAAATCTCTTTTAATTCATTATCTATTTCAAGTGTATTCAAAATACCTAAAAAACCCATACTCATACCATCCCAAACAACTGAATAAATAGTATTTATTTTATCTTTTCCTTCATATTTAGTCGTCACTTGGTAACCTTTAATAAAAATCCCTTCTACCTCATACTCTCCTGCTCCATCAATAGAAAAAGTTTTTTTATTCTTTGAAATAGTCTGGTCTAGACCATCAAAATCAGGATGATTCACACTTATACAAGTAATGTCAGCCCCAAATCTTGTTTGTTTTAATTTTGATTTCTTAGAAATAGGGTTAAATGCTAAAACAAAACCCCCTGATTGAATCTTAAAAGATTCCATTCCATTATAATTTATTATCATTATATTTCCATTATATCATACATCCACTAATTATGAACAAAAATTACATGTTTACAAAACGTTTTTTTTAGATATACTGTATATCTAGTAGAAATTGACTAAGTAGGTTTAGTTTATTACTCTATTTTTATTATTAACCCCTAAATAGAAGTTAACCCTTTTTATAAAAAACTAGATTTTAGTTTGGTTAAAAAGACTTTCTATTTTTTATTTTATGAATAAAATCAAAGAAGAAGTTTTAAACGACGAAAAAACTTCTGCAAAAACAACCGAAACAGAAAAAATTGAACAACTGGACGAAGAAAAACAATCAATAATGTCTAGTTTTCTAGACAAAACCAAAGCTCTCCCTATTGGAGGAGATATAGTAGAAGGAAAAGTAATTTCACTCGAAAAAAATGCTGTTTACGTTAATTTACCCCCTTTTGGTGTTGGTATAATTTTTGGTAAAGAATATATAGCTGTACGAGATGTTTTCAAGAACATGAACCCTGGAGACAGTATCGTAGCTAAGGTAACTAGTGAAGAAAACGAAGATGGTTATATTGAGTTATCTTTGAAAGAAGCTCGCCAAGCTGTTATTTGGGGAGAAGCTGAGGAGTTAATGGAAAAAAAGTCTGTTATGGACTTACCTATAAAAGAAGCCAACAAAGGAGGGCTTATTATAGAATGGCAAGGAATTCAAGGATTCTTACCAGCTTCCCAACTTAAGGCAGAACATTACCCTCGCGTAATAGATGGTAATAAAGACAGAATCTTAGAAGAATTAAACAAAATAGTTGGTCAAAGTCTCCCTGTTGCAATTATTGGAGTTCTCCCTAAAGAAAATAAATTAATCTTCTCAGAAAAAGATCCCAACCAAAAAGAAAAAGGTCAAATTGTTGAGAAATACAATATTGGAGATATTATTGAAGGAGAAATAACCAGTGCTGTAGATTTCGGAATCTTTGTAAAAATTGAGGACGAACTAGAAGGGTTGATTCATATTTCTGAGATAAGTTGGTCTCTAGTGAAAGACCCTAAAACTCTCTTTAAACCAGGGGATAAAATCCAAGTGAAAATAATAGAAATTGAAAATGGAAAGATTTCCCTATCCATCAAAGCCTTAACTGAAAACCCGTGGAAAAGAGCTTCTGGTAAATACAAGAAAGGTGACGAGGTTAGCGGAGTTATAATTAAATTTAATAAACATGGCGCTTTAGCTAGTATAGAAGAAGGAGTAGCTGGACTAGTTCATGTTTCAGAATTTGAAAACGAAGAGAAACTTAGAGAAACATTAGAAATTGGTAAAAGTTATTCATTCAAGATCAATATCTTTGAGCCAGATTCACAAAAGATGACACTCTCTTTCATTAGTTAATCTTCAAGGTTAACTCTTTAAAAGAAAAAGACAACCACTCCGTGGTCGTCTTTTTTTAATTAAATTCATTCATTGCTTTTACTCTTCCTTCTAAAATTATCACTTCCAGAACTTTAGCTATTTTAGGTTTTATTTTTTTCAAAATTTCTAAATCTTTTTTACCAAAATCTGACATCAAATAATCAAGGATTTTTTGTTCTCCTTTTGGTTTTCTTAATTTCCCAGTTGGAGTTACTTGAGAAATTCCTACTCTCACTCTAATAAATTCTTTTGTCTTTATAGCTTTTGCAATTGACTCTAATCCTTTATGACCACCTGTACCTTTATTAAAAGAAATTTTAAATGTCCCGTTAGGTAAGTCTAAATCATCATAAATCACTATTAATTTTTCTGCTTTCTTTTTGCTTGTAACCAAACTCTTAACACTTAATCCCGATTTATTCATAAAAGTTTCCGGTTCTAAAAGAACTGTTTTTTGCTTACCAAATTTTCCTTCTGACAATAAAGCCTTACTCTTCTTATCTAATTCCCAGCTAGAAAAATCATATTTTTTACGAAAATATTCCAAAACAATTCGCCCTAAATTATGACGAGTTTTCTCATATTCCTCTCCAGGATTTCCCAGACCAACGATTACATAATACATATACAACTATTATATAACAAAACAATTAAAAAAATAAGATTATTTATCAATCCCTTCTAATTATAAAACATTTAATTTTTCTTTTAAACTTTTTACCATTTCCATAATTTAATAACCCAAGATATGACAGTTTCCCTCACAATAAAAATTGTGCCTGACATACTTAAGTTTCGTTTATTATTTAATCCAAATTGTAAATAAAACTGTCTCCTCTTCTAATTTTGATTAATGAATTTTTTTATTTGTTTTTTGTGTTCTAATTTTTGCTTTTTAGTCTCTAGTGTAATAAAATGTTTCTTAAGATGAGTGAAAATAAAGAAAATTTTATTATAGAAACTCTTAAATTCTCCTTGATAGCCATCTTAATAGTTCTGCCCTTCCGAATTTTTATCGCACAACCTTTTTTGGTTAGCGGTGCCTCAATGAGTCCTAATTTTGAAACTGGACACTACCTTATAGTAGATCAACTTTCATATAATTTTAAAAATCCGCAAAGAGGCGAGGTTGTCGTCTTTAAATACCCTAATGACACTAAAAAATTTTTTATAAAAAGAATAATTGGATTACCTAATGAAACAATTAAGATAGAAGGTTCAAAAGTCTTTATAAAAAATGGAAAAAATCCCAATGGAATAGAAATAAAAGAAGATTATATAGAAAATCTTGGTCAAAATAATATTGAAGTAACATTAAATAGTGATGAATACTATGTTATGGGAGACAATAGACCTGCTAGTTCAGATTCAAGAACATGGGGTTCTTTATCAGAAAAACTTATTATAGGAAGAGCTTTTTTAAGGCTATTCCCTTTTAATGAAATCAGTGTTTTTCCTGAAAGTTTGAGTAAATTTTAAAGATTAAGTAAGTTTTTATTAGCCCAGTTAATAACTAACTCTTATTTAAAACATGTCTAAAACAATCAACGGAATAGACGGAGTGGCTAGACACTACGGGTTTGAAACAGGAGAATTTCCCCCAGTTCATATAGATAACGAATCCCCTTTCTGTTTGGAGGAGAAAACTTCTACTTTAAAATCATATCTATCTGATAATTTTATAAAAAAAGATTACGGGGTCTCAATGATTTACAATAATCAAAAATCATTAAAAAATAATTCAAAGAAAGAATCTCCAAATTTAAAAAACTTTAGTTTTGATATCGTCGGTATTAAAAACGGAATTGCTGAAGCAATAATAATCCAAACTGCTATTGTCGCTCTAAGGGAAGAGGGTTTTAAAGATGTCTCTATAGACATAAATAGTATTGGTGATAAAGAGTCTTTTACCTTATTTAAGAATGAACTTTTTGATTATTATAAAAAGAGAGTCAGTGAACTGCATCCTAATTGTAGGAAGTTAAGCAAAAAAAATATATTTAATCTGTTAACCTGTGAACATGAGGAATGCCGATCACTGAAGGTCAACGCCCCCAAATCAATTTATTTTCTGTCAGAAAACAGCCAGAGGCATTTAAAAGAAATCTTGGAACACTTAGAGTCATCTGGAATCACATATTGTATTAATGATTCGTTAATAAGTTCTGGTAATCACTTTTCAAAAGTAATTTTTGAGATAAAAAGTAAAGATGATAAAAAAGATAAAGAAATCTTATTAGGAAAAGGAGGTCGCTATGACGAACTAGCCAGAAAGATAATTAAGAGAAAAGAGTTAACTGCTGTAGGTGTATCCCTTAGAATAGAAAAAATCAAAGATAAACAAACCAAGCTTCCTTCTGAGAAAAAACCTAAATTTTACTTTATCCAATTTGGACCAAAAGCAAAACTACAGAGCCTTTCTTTAATAGAATTACTTAGACAATCAGGATTAGTAATAAAACAAAACTTATATATGAATAAGTTCTCTGAACAAATAGAAGTAGCTAAAAGATCAGATATACCTTACGCAATAATCCTAGGTCAAAAAGAAGCCTCTGATGACACTGTTATAGTAAAAGACTTAAGAAAAGCCTCTCAAGAGATCATACCTACATGTAGTCTCCTTCCTTATCTAAGGCAATTGAAATAAACATACATTGCATTTTAGGCAAAGAAATGTTATTTTATAGCCATGATAAATATAGAAGTAACTAAGAATAACAATGAGAACGACATGAGTATCATGCGTCGTTTTACTAAAAGAGTACGTAATGCAGGAATCCTTCCTAGAGTCCGTTCCATTCGTTATAACAACAGAACTACATCAAAATATATAAAGAAGAAAGAAGCTCTAAAGAAAATTGAAAAGAGAGAGGAGATAAAAAAATTAATAAAATTGGGCAAAATGCCAGAAAACAGATTACGCTAACTAGAAATTAAATAGGTGAGCTCTCAGCTCACCTATTTTTATGTATAAAGTAATTTCCCATGGACATAAAAAATAATACAAGAAAAAATAATCCTTCGGTTCAATTCGACAAGATAAAAGAATCTGTCCTAGGTAAAAAATATGAACTTAGTTTAGTTTTTATTGGTGACAAATTATCTCTAAAATTAAATAAGAAATATCGTAAGATTAATAAGCCAACAAACATTTTAACCTTTCCTCTTTCCAAAAATGAAGGTGAAATCTTTATAAACCTAGGGTTATCAAAAAAACAATCCATCAAATTTGGCAGAAAATATGACGATTTTATAGGTTTTCTGTTTATCCACGGTTTACTCCATTTGAAAGGTTACGAACATAGTAGTAAAATGGAGGTAGAGGAAAAAAAAATACGGAGAAGATTTAATCTCTAATTTTTTATTCCTAAAAAGGATTCTATTAAAGACAAAAAAATCTGTTTATCTTTTTTGTGTTTAATATTTTTATGAATTAAATTATTAACTTATCCTCTGTCTTTAAATTTATTGTGACAAGAAAAATAACCACAGGAATAGATATAGGAACTTACCAAATAAAAGTGGTTATTACTGAATTGGTAAAAGACAAAAATGGAAGAAGTTTCCCTCAAATTATTGGAAGAGGTTTATGCCGATCAAGAGGTTTGAGAAATGGGTATATCATAAATAAAGGAGAAGTAACCGAAAGTATATTACAAGCGGTTAGCCAAGCAGAAGAAACAGCTAATGTAAGAATTAAAAAAGCTATTATTTCCATAGGAGGAGAAGGGTTAGAAGGAATTCGGGCAAAAGGAACAACCGTCATAACAAGAGCTGACTCAGAAATCACACAACTTGATGTGGAAAATGCTATTAAAGAAAGCCAGGAAAACGCTCCCTTATTAAATAAAAAAATAATCCATATAGCCACCTATGGTTTTAGTATTGATAATAGAAAAGTTTTAGGTGACCCTGTTGGTATGAAAGGAGAAAAACTAAAAGTAGAATCCCTTTTTATCGTGTGTTTAGAACAACACTATAATAACCTCATCCAAACAGTTGAGGATGCTCAGATAGAAGTTGAGGGAGATATTGTTGCTTCCCCTATTGCAGGTAGTTGTGTTACCTTAACCAAAACTCAAAAAATAGCTGGTTGTGTTTTAGCTGACATTGGAGCTGAAACAATATCTATCGTGGTATTTGAGAACAACCTTCCTATTTCACTAGAGACTTTCCCAATGGGGTCAACAAACATAACCCACGATATAGCCCTTGGACTCAGAATCGATTTAAGTGAAGCTGAAAAGATAAAGCATGGAGTAATGACATCAACCATTTACTCACAAAGAGAACTAGACGAAATCATAACAGCACGTCTTGAAGATATTTTTGTTCTAATAGAAAATCATTTAAAAAAAATAAATAGAAACGGTTTACTGCCAGCAGGTATTATAATTTCAGGAGGAGGCTCTGGAATGACAACTATAAACGAATTAGCAAAAGCTTCTCTTAATCTTCCTTCAAAGATTGCTAATCTATATTTTTTGAGTTCAAATCGTGACAGAATTCAAGACTCAACATGGGCAGTCGCCTGCGGACTCTGTTTGGCTGGTTCAACTATGGAAGAAGATTCCTTTTCTGTACCAAAATTAGCAAAAAACATAAAAGATCGAGGTAAAAAATGGATTAAACAATTCTTTGTATAGTTCCAGTTTTTCTGATAATATTATAATATATTATAAATATAGGGTTTGATTTAAAGGTCAAAGATTAAATTATCAACAATAAAAGAAACAATATGCCAAAAATAAATACAGCTGTTGAAGCATTCGCTAGGATAAAGATCATCGGAGTTGGTGGCGCAGGAAAAAATGCTACAAACTATATGATTAAATCAAAAGTTCAAGGAGTTGAATTTGTTGTAATCAATACAGATGCTCAAGATTTACACCATTCCTTGGCAAAAAAGAAAATCCATATTGGCAAAAACCTTACCAGTGGTTTAGGAGCTGGTATGGACCCTGACTTGGGGAAAAGAGCTGCTGAAGAAACAGCTGAAGAAATTCAAGATATTCTAAAAGGTTCAAATATGGTTTTCCTTACTGCTGGATTTGGAGGAGGAACAGGAACGGGAGCTACTCCTATCGTTGCCAAAATTGCCAAAGATTTAGGTATATTAACAGTAGCCGTTGTAACAAAACCATTTTCTTTTGAAGGAGCTAGGAGAACTGAGATTGCAAAACAAGGACTTGAAAAGCTAAAACAAGAGGTTGATGCTCTTATTATGATACCAAATGACCGTATCTTAAATGTTGCCCCAGAAGGAACCACTATGGAAGATGCTTTTGCAATGAGTGATAGAATTTTAAAAGAAGCGGTTGAGGGTATTTCTGATCTAATTACCGTACCAGGTAGAATTAATGTTGACTTCGCTGATATCTTAGCTGTCATGAGTAACGCCGGTTCAGCTCTTATGGGAATTGGAAAAGCTACTGGTGAAAAACGTGCCGAGGAAGCAGCAAGAGCTGCTATTAACTCACCTCTTCTTGATATTTCTATTGATGGAGCTAAAGGTGTCTTACTATCAGTAGCAGGTGGTGATGACCTAACTATTAACGAAATCCAAGACGCTGCTAAGATTGTAACTGAATCAATTGATACAGATGCAAAAGTTATCTTTGGAACCTCAAGGACTGATAAACTAAAGAAAGATGAAATTAAAGTAACTGTAATAGCAACGGGTTTTAAAGACCCTACGGGAAATGGAAATAGACTTTTCCAAAGAAACATAAAGGATGAGAAGGATGAAGAGGTAAAAAAAGAAAGTAAAGGCGGTATCTTTGGGGGTTCATCAAACAAAAAAGAGAAAGAGGAAGTAAAGGAAGTAAAGAAAGAGAAAAAGGAGGAACCTAAACCAAAACCTAATGTTATAATCCCTGAGGATGATGAAGATGATACTTGGGATTCTATCCCCTCCTTTTTAAAGAGAACTAAAAAATAAACCTATGTACGATTTAGCTATCATCGGAGGTGGGCCAGCTGGAGTAGCTGCTGGTGTTTATGCTTCTAGAAAAAAAATTAAAACAGTCCTATTTGCGGAAAGTTTTGGCGGACAGAGTGTCGGCTCGTCAAAAATAGAAAACTGGATAGGAACCGTGGCTATCTCTGGCCCAGAATTAGCCAAGAATCTTGAAGATCATCTAAGAGCTTATTCTGCTGATATTGTTGATATAAAAAAAGAAGTGGTAGAAAAAATCGAGCAACAATCACCAGACTTGTTTAAAATCAAAACAAACCAACAAGAATATTCCGTTAAGGCTATCCTGATAGCAACTGGTAGTTCTAGAAAGAAATTAACCTGTTTGGGAGCTGAAAAGTTTGAGGGAAAAGGATTAGTTTACTGTGCAACTTGTGACGGACCTCTTTTTACAGGAAAAGATGTCGTTATCATCGGAGGAGGTAATTCTGCTTTTGAATCAGCTTCTCAACTTCTAGCCTATGCTAAAAGTGTTACCCTACTCAATCGATCAGAAAAATTTAAAGCTGATGAAGTGACAATCCAAAAAATGTCTACAATTGAAAATCTTAATTTAGTTATTAACTCTCAAATTAAAGAAATAAAAGGAGATAATTTTATTAAATCAATTATCTATGAAAACACGAAAACTAACGAGGAAAAAGAAATACCTGTAGAAGGTGTTTTTGTTGAAGTTGGTTCATCTCCAACAACAGAATTTATTGATTTTATTGATAAAAATGAGCATGAAGCCATAATAGTAGATCCAATGACACAAACAACCTCTGTAGAAGGAATTTGGGCTGCTGGAGACTGTACTCACGGACTATATCACCAGAACTGTATCGCTGTTGGCGACGGAATCAAAGCCTTAGAAAATATCTATTCTTGGCTACAAAAATAAAAACTGCTTAATAAGCAGTTTTTATTTTAATATTTTTTATAATTAAGTTTCCTTAGGCTCCTCTTTTTCTAATCTTTTATCTTCTTTTGTAACTATAGTTTCAATTACTTTTTTCTTTGTATGAAAATTCATTAGAGAAAATGTAACCATTCCAGCAAAGATTATACCGACAATGTTTAAACCAAATAAAATCAAAGCATTCGTCATCATTGTCCAACTCATTTCAGCCAAACCGATGCCAATCAGAGCAATTGGAGGAATTAAAGCTACAGCAATAGCCACACCAGGTAAAGTCTCATTTAGTTTAGGTTTAATAAGAGCAAAGGTTGCCGCAAATCCAGCTACTACTGACACAGCCACGTATAGGAGAGAAGGGTTTGAACTTACAACTAAATTCTCTGGTATTTTGCCAGCTCCAAAAATAAGAGTAGCTACAGCTGATACTCCTACACCGACAGTTAGCGATTTAACTATAGTTTGAATAGACCTTCTTATTAATTTTGAATCAGCAATAGTAATACCCAAAGATAAACTCAGTATAGGAGAAAGTAATGGAGCAATTAACATACTTCCAATTACAATAGCAACATTTCCTAATAAAACACCAAAAACAGCAGTTAAAACAGACAATGCCATCATGAGAAAAAAGTCCTGACTGGGAGTACTTTGAGTTATTAATTTCTCAACAGCGTCAGCCTTATCCCTCTCTTCCAAACCATTAAATATAAATAATCTCATATAAACAACATTATAACTTATCTTAAGAACTGCGCAAATTTTTTACTCGGAATACAAGATTAGGTCACTCTCATGGATATTTATTTCCCCACCCAATGTGGGTCATAAATATCTCATTCCCTTGACCTCCACTCGGCTGTTCCGACTTCGCTTTGCTTCGTCGGGCTTCGCACAGCCTTGGTTCAAATCCTGTATCGCCACTGCAAAATCAAAAGCCCAAAGCAATAGCTTTGGGCTTAAGATTTTGTGGGCGATACAGGATTTGAACCTGTGACCCCTTCAACGTCAATGAAGTGCTCTACCAACTGAGCTAACCGCCCAAATATTTTTTACTCAATACTGTGTATATAATTTTTAACTCATCATAAGTTCTACCAATCCCGACGATTCTGTCGGGACCCCGACGCCGTCGAGGCTGAGCTAACCGTCCCCTTATTTTTTAATTATATACTATTTGAGAGTTTAGTTACAAATGGTGACCCTACCGGGAATCGAACCCGGATTACCAGCTTGAAAAGCTGATGTCCTAACCATTAGACGATAGGGCCTTATAATTAGGAATATTATACTAATTTTTGTCAAAAAAGCAAAAAAATGTTAGATTATCCTTAGTATATTGGAGGTGTGGCTGAGTGGACGAAAAGCAAACTGCTTTGCTTTTCATCTGAACAAAGTGAAGTGGCAAACACTCAGCCACATATTTCTGAAACATTTTTTGTTTTGGACGACAATACAAAGTTTATTGGAGGTGTGGCTGAGTGGTTGAAGGCACCGCTTTCGAAAAGCGGCATGCGGGAAACCGTATCAGGGGTTCGAATCCTCTCGCCTCCGCACAAAAAAAGAGTCTAAATTATAATATTCAACTAGCTTGACAAGTACAAGTTAGTACTGTTAAATATAGTTATATGCAATATTTGCACCAAAAGCTGAATAAAAACATCACAGCAAACACAGCTTTGCTTGGTTTTCCTATGTCTGTCCACACAAAGAAAACCAATAAATTTTTATTCAGCCGCGGTAATTCTATCTCTCCACCTAGATTTTAAACAAGAAAACTAGAACCTAGAAATCCCTCTGCTGAATAAAAGCAGAGGGTTTTTATTTAGCAAAAATTATTGTTCTTTAAAAAAGAAAGGAGAAAAATCATGTCCGAACAAAAAAGCCAACCTATCGTTTTCCTAAAAAGTAATCGTGTCATTCTTCGCCCAGTATTAAAAGAGGATATTCCCTCTCTAACAAAGTGGGTCAATGACCCTGAAATTTTACCTTTCCTTGGCAGGTATCTGCCTGTCATGGAAGCAGACGAGGAAGAGTGGTTCAATAACCTCCACAAAAGAAAGCCTAACCATATTGTTCTCGCAATTATTGCTGACGAAAAAATAATTGGTACAATGGGTCTTCACAGGATCAGTATGAAGGATCGAGTAGCTACAACAGGAGCTCTTATTGGAGAAAAAGATTATTGGGGAAAAGGTTATGGAAGCGAGGCAAAAATGATTTTGTTAGACTATGCCTTTAACACCCTCAACCTACGCAAAATATGTTCTTTTGTTATAGCCTTCAACGAACGAAGTTATAAATATAGCCTAAAATGTGGTTATAAGGAAGAAGGTAGACAAAGAAAACATATTTACAGATTCGGAAAATATTGGGACCAAATTTTTCTTGCTGTCTTTAAAGAGGACTGGTTACCTCTTTGGAAAGAATTTTCCAAAGAACACAATATCACCAACCTCTAAAAACAGAATGGGTTTTTGCTGTAAAGCAAAAACCCATTTTTTATTCACATAGATATCTCTTATTTTTTATGATAAATTAAACTAATGAAAATATTTATAATTTCTAGCAAGAATTTTTACGAAAAAATTCCTGAAATAAAAGAACAGTTGGAAAAAAATGGAAATATTATTTCTTTACCTAATTGTTTTGATGCCCCTGAAACTGAAGCCAAATATAGGGATTTAGGAAAAAAAGAACACTCTAAGTGGAAATCTGAGATGATTTGTCATAGTGTAGATGTAATCAAGGATAATAATGCCGTCTTAGTCTTAAATTTAGAAAAAAATGGTATTAAAAATTACATCGGAGGAGCTACATTTCTCGAAATGTATGATGCTTTCCGCCTTGGTAAAAAAATATTTCTATATAATCCTGTCCCCGAAGGGATGCTATATGATGAGATAATTGGTTTTAATCCAATTGTTATAAACCAAGATTTAAATTTAATTAAATGAAAATATTATCAATAGAAACTAGTTGTGACGAAACTGCTATCAGTATTTTAGAAGCTGAGGGTTCTTTCGGAGACAAAAACAACCCGCCCAAATTTAAGATTTTAGCTGATAATTTAATCTCTCAAATTGATATTCACAAAGAATACGGGGGTGTCTTCCCTGCTCTTGCAAAAAGAGAACATTCCAAAAATCTTATCCCCCTCTTAGCCAAATCACTGGAAGAAGCCTCTCTGGCTGTTCCAACTAATAATTCATTTGATAAAGGACCAATCAAAAAAATTCTAGAAAGAGAACCCGAGCTAACTAAGTTATTTTTAGAATATATTCCAACCATTAAAATTCCTGAAATAGATGCTATCGCTGTTACCCAAGGACCAGGACTTGAACCTGCTCTATGGGTTGGAATTAATTTTGCCAAAGCCCTATCTTTAGTTTGGAATAAACCACTTATTCCAGTTAATCATATGGAAGGGCACCTCGTCGCTTCGCTCCTCAAGTCAAAAGTCAAAAGTCAAAAGTCAAAAGTAATTAAATTTCCTGCCATTGGACTACTAATATCTGGCGGGCATACAGAACTTATATTAATAAAAAAATGGGGTCAATATGAAAAAATTGGTCAAACCTTGGACGATGCGGTAGGTGAAGCTTTTGATAAAGTAGCTAGAATGATGGATCTGCCCTACCCTGGCGGACCAGAAATTTCTAAACTAGCTCAAACAAATAGAAACTACACTTCCGGAGGTCCGACCTCCGGAAGTGTAGAGATTGGACCTCCACAGGTTAAATTACCAAGGCCTATGTTAAACACCAATGATTTCAATTTTTCATTTTCTGGTTTGAAAACAGCCGTCTTATATCTAATCAAAAATCTAAAAAAAGAAAACAGTTGGGAAGAATTACCGATCGAAGTCAAACAAAAAATTGCACTTGAATTTGAAGACGCTGTGATTGAAATTTTGCTTAAAAAAACCAGGACTGCGATTGAAAAATATAATGCTAAAACATTAATCTTAGGAGGTGGTGTTGTTGCTAACTCTCAAATCCGCCAAACCTTCCAATCACTTGGAGGTCCAACCTCCAAGTTAGAAGTTTCGATGCCAGAAATAGAATTTTCAACCGATAATGCTGTGATGATTGGCATTGCTGGTTATTTTAGATATCTTCAGCAAAAAGAAAAAGGTCAGTTGCAAACTGCAACCGACCTTCTTGAACTCCCAGCTGATGGAAATTTAGAGTTCTAGACCTTCCTCACAAATTTCAGTATACCGCCGAAACATCGTTTCTGTCTCCTCATCTAACTTTATAAAGCCTTGACCAAACGGATGAAAACCAACCCCTTGCATCTTTTCTTTAATTTCTTCCTTTAATTTTAACAGCTCACCATTGTTTACCTCAAACCTGTCGAAATCAGGGTGTTTAAGATATGGCGAAATCAGATTACTGGCATCTTTTAAAAATAACATGTTTCTACCTCCTTATTATTTGAGTTATTTAAGAACTTCGGCCTACCGCAAATATTATCTAAAATACCGAACAAAAGCAACAGTTTTGGAAAATAACCTCTCTGTATGTTATTATAATCCCATGCACGAAAAATTTCTAAAACCTTATCAACCAAAAGAGTTTGAGGAAAAAATATATCAAATCTGGGAAGATAGTGGATATTTTAACCCAGATAATCTGCCTGAGAGGCATCAAAACCCGTTCACTATAATTATGCCGCCACCCAATGCTAATGGCTCTCTTCATTGTGGGCATGCTCTTTTTGTTGCTCTAGAAGATTTAATGATTCGTTACAAAAGAATGCAAGGATTCAAAGCTCTCTGGTTGCCTGGAGCAGATCATGCTGGTTTTGAAACTCAAGTAGTTTATGAAAAAAAATTAGAAAAAGAAGGCCGATCTCGTTTTAAAATGGATCCCAAAGAACTCTACGACGAGATTATGCAATTTACCTTAGATAATAAAAGTTTTATGGAGGGGCAGGTTCGTTCTTTAGGAGCTTCTTGTGATTGGTCAAGAGAAAGATTTACCTTGGAGCCAGAGATTATAAAAACAGTCAACGAAACCTTCAAACAACTTTCTGATGATAAATTACTTTACAGAGGGGAAAGGATCGTTAATTGGTGTTCCAAGCACCAGACTTCCCTCTCCGAGCTAGAAACTGAATCAATCGAACAAGAAGATAAATTCTACACTTTCCAATACGGTCCATTTCAGATAGGAACAACTCGCCCAGAAACAAAATTTGGTGATAAATACGTCGTAGTCCACCCTGATGATGACAGATATAAAGAGTACAAACACGGACAAAAATTCGAACTAGAATGGATAAATGGTCCAGTTACAGCCACCTTAATTAAAGACGACGTTATAGATATGGAATTTGGAACAGGGGCAATGACAATTACTCCTTGGCACGACCCAGTAGACTTTGAAATCGCCCAAAGACATGATTTAGATTATGAACAAATCATCAATTTTTACGGAAAGATGCTACCCATTGCTGGGCCAGAATTTGAGGGAAAAAATATTAAAGATGCAAGAGAGTTGGTAGTAAAGAAATTAGAAGAGAAAAACTTGATGGTTAAAATTGAAGAAAATTTTAAACACTCCGTAAAAGTTTGCTACAAATGCAATCGCCCAATAGAACCTCAAGTTAAAGCTCAGTGGTTTATAAAAATGGAATCATTAGCTGAAAAAGCTTTAGCCGCTGTTGTAAAAGGCGATGTTAAGTTTGTTACAGAAAGGCATGAAAAAATATTTAAACATTGGATGAAAAATATCAATGATTGGAATATTTCAAGACAAATCATTTGGGGAATTCCTATTCCAGCCAAGATATGTCAGAAATGTAACGAAGGAGTTGTTGATTTAGATAATTCTGTTTCAGAATGTCCAAAATGTAGTGGGGAGATGGAACAAGACAATGATACTTTTGATACTTGGTTTTCTTCAGGGCAATGGCCTTTTGCAACCTTAAATTTTCCAGAAGGTCAAGATTTTAAAGAATTCTACCCTACTGATATTATGGAAACTGGTCACGATATTATCTTCTTCTGGGTAGCTAGAATGATTATGCTAGGAATTTACAAAACAGGGAAAGTACCTTTCCAGACTATCTATTTACACGGAATGGTTCGCGACGGTAAAGGCAAAAAAATGTCTAAGTCTAAAGGTAATGTTCTCAACCCTCTTGAGTTGAGCGGAAAATATGGAACAGATGCTTTACGAATGTCCTTACTTGTTGGGAACACCCCTGGGACAGACATGAATTTATCTGAAGAAAAAATTAAAGCTTACAAAAAATTCGCTAATAAATTGTGGAACATCACTCGTTTTATTTTAGACAACACAAAAGAGATCGGCGAAATAGATTTAAATAGCGAACAATTAGGTGAATTAAGAAAATCAAACCCTGAACTGAAGAAACTTGAAGAAATAATAACTGACATTACTGAGGATATGGAAAATTATCGTTTCTATTTAGCTAGTGAGAAAATTTACCACTATACGTGGCACGAATTTGCTGATAAAATAATAGAAGAGAGTAAACAAGATTTAGATAAAGAAGAAACTCAATTAATGTTATTGGATATATTGCAAAATATTCTAAAAATATTACATCCTTTTATGCCTTTCGTTACAGAAGAGATTTGGTCAGAATTACCAATCAAAGATAAAAAACTGTTACTTATTGAAAATTGGCCCACCTTTAATTAATTTCTATGTTAAAAGAAACAACTATTTTTTATACCATCATAGGAGGATTACTCCCTGTACTTATTTGGCTTTGGTTTTGGTTAAGAGAAGATAAACTTCACCCAGAACCACGTAAATATATTTTTTTGGCTTTCATCTTCGGAATAATTTCAGCCTTATTAGTCCTACCTGTAGAAGAATTCCTTGCAAAATTCTTACCAGTAGCTGGGATAATCCCAATCATTGTCTTTTCCTTTGCTGAAGAGATATTTAAGTATTTTGGGGCTTATTTTAGCTCTTTAAGAAAGAAATATATGGATGAACCTATTGATGCTGTCATTTATATGATAACAATAGCCCTTGGATTCGCTGCTTTAGAAAATACATTATTCTTGATGCACTCAATAAAAATAACAGGGGGTGATATTTCTCAGGCCTTCTTAGTAGGTAATATGAGATTCATCGGTGCTACCCTACTTCACACTATTTCGTCTGGTGTTATTGGTTTATTCATAGCTCTATCTTTTTACAAAAGACAAGCCCTTAAAAAAAGATATCTGCTAACAGGTATAACTCTTTCCGTTGCATTGCATAGTTTTTTTAATTTTTTTATAATTAAAGCAAAGGGAGGTGAAATGTTCTTCATGTTCATAATGATTTGGATAGTTGCTATTTTATTAATATTCCTTTTCGAGGTTGTTAAAAAAATAAAAAGAAAAAAACGGTTGGCTAAGTAAATCAAATCGTCATAAAAACACATTATTATAATCTTTTTTTATAAATACTCATTAAAAAAATAATATGAAATCATTTTTTGACAAATTAACAGGAACTGTTGATGTAGAACAAGAACCTGAAAACTTCACTAATCTGAAGGTAAATGATGAGAGTCAACAGGATGAAAAATCATCTACATGGGAAGAAGAGGAAAACGAAGGAGAACTCTCAGTCGATGTCTATGACGATAAAGATCAAATAGTCGTTAAAACCATGGTGGCTGGAGTAAGGCCAGAAGATTTGGACATATCTATCACAAGAGACATGGTTATTATCAAAGGAGTTCGTTCAGAAGAAAAGGAAATTTCTAAAAATGATTATTACCACCAAGAACTATATTGGGGTTCTTTCACAAGAACCATTATGCTACCAACAGAAATTGATATAGAGGAATCAAAAGCTACTGAAAAGTATGGACTACTGATATTAGAATTACCTAAAATAGACAAAGAAAGAAAAACCAAACTAATAGTGAAATAAAAAAAGAGGTTGTATTTATACAACCTCTTTTTTTATCTAAAAACTTTAATACAAATACTGACGTTTATTACTTTTATGCTGATCAAAATCAACAGCATAATGCATATTCCCATAATCATCTGATAGATAAAAGAGATAATCGGAACCAACTGGTGTAACTGTCGCTAACAGTGACCATAAACTTGGATTGGCAATCGGTCCTATTGGAAGGCCTTTATTAGTGTACGTATTATAAGGAGATTCAACCTTTAAATCTTCTAAACTCAGCTGATAAGTGTTTTTTCCTATAATATAAGGAAAGACTGCGTCAACTTGAAGAGGCATACCAATCTCAATTCTCTTCCATAAAATTCCAGCTATCACCCTCTTAGATTTCAAGGTCCTAGCTTCTTTTTCTAAGATAGAAGCCATAATTACAATGTCCTTTATATCCATACCTGAAGCTTCTATTTGCTCAGAAATCTCTTCAATTTTATTATAAAAATTTTCTTTCATGGTAGTGATAACAGCTTCTGGTGTAACTGTAGGTAAAAAATAATAGGTATCAGGGAATAAAAAACCTTCTTCAGCTTGAGCCACTTCTATAAATTCTTCCTTATCAAATTCTGGGAATTTATCATTAAGTAAATTTGCCATATCAAAAATAGTTAAACCTTCCACAAACATTATTTTCGTCGGAGTAATACCATAAATAGCAGAAGTAGTTCTCCATAAAACTTTAACTACTGAGCATCTTTCTTCAAAAAAATAATCCCCAGCCATAACACTACGGTCGTTCATCAATACTTTAGCTAAACCACTAAACACTGAAGCTGATTTAATTACGTGTTTTTCCTCTAGAACAGCAGCAACCTCATTAAGGGTCATCCCTTCTTCAACTCTAATAATAGACCCCACAGGAAAATCGCCTGGAGATAATATTAAAGAAAAATAAAGGAAAGACAATGACACAACACTAAAAGCTGTTAAGTTAGTTCTCAGCTTAATCTTGGGCAGTTTCCTAAGAACAGAAATTTTTATGTAATTTAGGAAAGTCGCTACCTTACGGAAACTTCCGATAAAAAAGTTTTTCAAAAGAATTTTACTATTCCTTGGATTATAGTTATTTAGGTTAAACATAAATTAAATAGGTAAATTGGTAGGTGCTTCCGCTTTCTTTGACATTAAACGAGAGAAAGTAGGTGTTTGGATTACACCACCTGGGAAATGATAAATGGTTGCTAACTCTTCTGTATTTAACACAAAAGGACGGTACTCCCTTGAAAGAGCTCTTCTCTTGAAAGAATTAAAAATACCTCTTTTCAGCCTATTAACCCTCATATTTTTGTAATCCTGCCAAGGATAATCAAAACTTGTCGCCATAGAAAGACCAAATTGGTTAAGGTCAAGAGAATTAAATTGTTTAAAGGCCCCTAAAAGACCCATAATATTAATAGCATCAAATTTATCACTTTCTGATAAATAAATTGCTCTAATATTACAATCAAAACTTAATTTGGAAATACCCCTTTCTATAGCAGAAACAACCGACAACTCCCCCTTGGTCATTATACGATAACCTTTACTTGGATCCTTTTCGTCAACTAAGACCTTCTCCACTAAATCTTTAACCTCGGCCTGACCTTGAGCCCTCCAATCTTCTTTACCAGAGAATTCCATCTTTTTAAACTTATCTTTCCATTTTAATTTTTTAACTCTTTCTTTTTTATGAGCTCTCACAAGAATTTGAAACCAGACCTGTTGACCAGACCCAACTGCTCCCAAAAATTCTAAAATAGGACTAAGAGGATCAGTTTTCTCCTCCTCCTTAATTCCTTCTGTTTCCAGACGATAATCTACATAAGTTTTAATAGGATAAAAATCATCTTTCTTTAATTTATATTCACAACCCCAGAGTGACAACTTATCAGGACTATATTTAACAAATTTTGTATAATCAACCACTTCACTAACTTCTATATCTGGGTACTGAGCATAGATTTGAGCTTCTACTAAATTTTTCCAAAATTTTCTTGTCCAGATAAAAAATTTAACATCTCCCTCTAAAGACACCATTTCCAAAGAAAAAACAGGTCTTTCTGAACCTTTAATATACTTATGTATAAAAGTACCTTCACCGATAGTTTGATTTAAAGCATTTAGAAAAAGCTCCATAGCTAAAGGAGTCTTTTTAATTTCATTAGGTAGCTTAACCTCAATAAGGACATACTCCTGATTTACATTAAATTTCATCTTTATGTAATAAATCCAAACATGCCAAAGAACATAAACTAAAACAACCGGTAACCAAATTGGTAGGAAGAAATATAAATTATTTAAAACAGTTGCTACTAACCACTGAAACGATGATGGAAAAGAAGCTAATAAACTATCTATCATTAGATTATATTTTACTATAAAACATAGGAGTAAGAAAACCCCTAACTGTATAAAAAACTATTTAGGAGATGTGGTATAAACCATCTTTATTTTTCTTGAAAAAATCTGAATTTTGTAAGTTTACCACTACAGTATTACCTTTAACGTACCTTTCTTTTAGAACTTTATCTATAATTTCATCCTTAGAAAGTGGTCCTTCTTTCTCTAGAATATTTCTAATAACGTCTCTGACGATACCTTCTGTATATCCCCATTCTGATAAAGCGTAAAGTCCTCTTCCAACCAAAACAAATCTCTCATCTTTAATCAATTCGTTATGACAAGTAGCCACATGGACTTTCTTATTGAAATGTTTTTGAATCATATTAGCAACTTCTTTAAAGTGCATAGGTGAACCATTTTGTCTTACTACTAGATAAGCATGACTACGGATACCCTTAACCTTAACATCTGGTGACTTTGATAATCCCCACTCATCGAAAGGATTCTTATCAATTACCTTAGATAAAGATAACCATCTCTTAGCATATTCTTCGTTTTGAGCTTTTAATTTAGCGTTCTTATAAACCAGAGAAATAACTTCACTTTCAGGAAGTAATTTATCTACATCAAATTCTTTGTGTAATTTCTTTAAGATAGTAAGAACGTCTTTAGACAATTTTTTGTCTACAAACCACCTACTCTTAAATTCTGTATTTTCTTTTTCCTTCACAAAAGAATCTCCTAAAATTAGGAGTAACAACAGATGATTTTGAACTTGTTTATCACTGGAAAGATGATTAAGTAATTCATCTTCAGCCACGATAGCTCCAAGTGAATTTATTACATCAACTAGTTCATTAAGAACAGCTTCCGTTTCAGTGCTTCTGAAATTATCGGACTTCTTGATGTTCTTCAAGGAATAATTTTCTATTTGTCTTACCCTTTCCCTTGTAACTCCGTATTGTTTTCCAATAGCATCCAAAGTATTCTTTTTGGCACCTTTATCCAAGCCGTATCTACGGATAATTATATCTTGAGACCTTTCAGGTAAGTCAACAAGAAGTTTCTTGCTTATTTGTTTTGGATTAAATTTTATTGTCATATTATTTCTAGTAAATCCTGTTTATCCTTAAATAAACCTTTAATTTTGTGATTTAGCTAGCATTTAAAGTATATCTATTTTTAGCATTTTTTTAGAAAAAAGTCAAATTTTGGACAATCTAAACCTCAAATAACTATATTAAAAATCTTGTTTTTTATATAAATACTCTTTTTAACCTCTTGACCGTCCAACCACTTTTGAACCCGTAAATCTGAGAGGACTTTGTCTTTTACCTCCTTCTCGGAATCCTCGTCCCTAACCTCAATTTCAGCCCTTACTTTACCGTTTATTTGAACAGCTACTGTGTAAAGATCATCCTTAGCTAGCTTCTCGTCATAGGCTGGCCACTTTTCCAGATGGATAGAAGAATCATGACCTAGGCTATTCCAAATCTCTTCTGTTATGTGAGGTGTAAATGGTGATAATATCCTCAAAAACTTTTCAAAATCTTTTTGAGAGATCTGAGAAGTTTTTACCACCTTCATGAATTTCATCATTTCAGAAACAGCCGTATTATATTTCAATCCATTGATATCATTTCCAACTTTTCTGATAGTCTTATGTAAAACGTTCTGAACTTCTTGAGAAGTCGTTTCTTCTAATTTTTCTCTTTGATAAAAAACTTTTTCCAAAAACCGATAGACTCCAACAATATTATCTTCATTCCACATTACTTCATCCTCCAAAGGTGTTGCAAAAAGTATGTAAGTTCTAACCGAGTCTGCACCAAATCTTTCTACCATCTCATTAGGATTCACTACATTCCCTTTTGACTTAGACATTTTCTTCCCTTCTCCATCTAGAATCATCCCTTGATGTCTTAATTTCAAAAAAGGTTCATTGAAATCTAACAATCCAATTTTGTTCATCGCTTTAACAAAAAATCGTGAAAATAAAAGATGCATATAAGTATGTTCTGCTCCACCAATATACAAATCAACCGGCAACCATTTTTTACGATCTTCCGAACAAAATTCTCTTTCATTATGAACATCAGGATATCTCAAAAAATACCATGACGAATCTACAAAAGTATCCATCGTATCAAACTCTGGTGTCCAACCTTTCCCAAAAATTTTTTCTGTCCTCTCTCTCAATTCTTTTGATTTTTCTAGAGGTGATTTTCCTGATGGAATAAAGTCAACGTCGGTTGGCAATAACCAAGGTAAGTGTTCTTCTGGAATTAATTTAGCTTCTCCTTCTGGTGAATAAACAATTGGAATTGGGCAACCCCAATACCTTTGACGAGACATAGACCAATCCCTAAGGCGATAATTAGAAGTCGATTCTCCTTCTACAAATTCTGTAATTTTTTGTTTAGCTTCTTCAGAAGTCATTCCATCAAATTGAGTAGAGTTTACCAAAACTCCATCACCAGAATAAGATTCTTCTTTTATATCTCCACCAGAGATAACTTCTCTTATATCCAAACCAAATTTGGTAGCAAATTCAAAATCTCTTTCATCATGAGCGGGGACAGCCATGATTGCCCCAGTTCCATAACCACTTAAAACATAATCAGCAATAAAAATAGGGATTTCTTCTTTATTAGCTGGATTAGTAGCAAAAATTCCCTCTAACTTTACTCCTGTTTTATCTTTAGCTTCAATTCTATCCATTTCAGTCTTACTCTGAGCTTCTTTGATGTATTTTTCTACTTCTTCCCAATTCTCAACTTTTTCTTTTAAATCTTGAACTAATTGGTGCTCAGGAGCCAATACCATATAAGTCGCTCCGAATAATGTATCTGGGCGAGTAGTAAATACCTCTATTTCTTTTTCAACTTTAGACTTTGGACTTTGGACTTTAAAGACTATTTTTGCCCCTTCTGACTTTCCAATCCAATTTTTTTGATTTTTTTTCGTATGTTCTGGCCAATCAACAATATCTAAATCATTAATCAGGTCGTCAGCAAATTCTGTAATCTTAAAAAACCAACTTGGAATTTCTTTTTGAACAATTTGAGTTCCGCAACGCTCACATTCCCCACCTACTACTTGTTCATTAGCAATACCAGTCTGGCAAGATTCACACCAATTAATTTTAGAAGTTTTTTTATAAACTAAATCATTTTCAAAAAATTTAATAAACAACCATTGTGTCCACTTATAATATTCTGGTTCATAAGTAACTACTTTTTCATCAAAATCATATCGTAAACCTAAAAGCTTCATTTGCTTTATATAATTATCAATATTTTTAGCTGTGCTGATCTCAGGGGCAATCCCTGTTTTAATTGCATAGTTTTCAGCCGGCAAACCAAAAGCATCAAAGCCTTGTGGATGCAAAACATTAAAACCTTGCATGGTCTTAAAACGGGTAAACACGTCACTGGCTGTATAAGATTCAGTATGCCCCATATGAAGACCATCTCCTGATGGATAAGGAAACATATCCAACATATAAAATTTTTTCTTAGTATTGTCCTTATCTATATTAACAACTTGGTTGTCTTCCCAAATCTTTTGCCATTTTTTCTCTATTTTTTTATGGTTATACTTTTCCATTTTTAGTTTAAAGTTACTCTCAATAATATCAAAACAAGTTTGTTATTACAATACAAAAAAAGAGACCTCGTACAGACAATGTACGAGGTCAAAAGAGAGAGAAACTACTCGATCTGAAGGATCCAAGGATCCTTCTTAGGGAAGGTCCGAAAATTACCAAAGTTATGGGCCAACCTGCCCGCAAAAGACCAAAAGCCCTCAAGGCTCTGCGTCATCTTCATCCCAGAAGCAATAACCCCCAAATTAGCACCCTTTCGGAAAAGGTTAATGGAACCATAGGTACTATTTCCTCTCAATTCATCGCCCGACTGCAATTCAACTTTTGCCATTTCACCCTCCTTGTTTGAAAAGAACAACTTAGCCTACCCTTGTAGCAAACTATGTTGAAAACTATATTAGATAAAAATAATTTTGTCAACTCCTGATGTTTATATTTTAAACTCAATCACATCTCCATCTTGAACAATATAAGTCTTCCCTTCTGTTCTTATTAAACCTTCTTCCCGAGCTTTAGTTCTAGAACCAGATGCTAACAAATCTTGCCAATTAATGACATCAGCTTTTATAAATTTATCTTTAAAATCTGTATGAATTGCTGTACCAGCTTGAGGTGCAGTTGATTCCTTTTTTGTAGTCCAAGCTCTAGATTCATCTTCCCCTGTAGTAAAGTAAGTAATCAGATTTAATAATTCATAACCCTTTCTAATTAGAAAATCAATATCATCACAGGAACCTCCTAATGTCTGTTTGTAATCAACTTTTTCATCTTCAGACAAACCATTCAATTCATGCTCAACCTGAGCATCAATTTTTATCCATTTGGAACCTTGCCTACCGACAGGCAAGTTGCTTTTTTCTAAAAACTGCTCCACTTTCGTCCAACGAGGATCATCTGTCTCATCTAAATTCTTCCCACCCATTTTTTTGTTAAAAGCATAAAGAATTGGTTTCATGGTTAGAAGATGTAATCCTTTTATAATTTGATACTCTTCTTCGTCTAAATCCAAAGATGAGGCTAACTGACCATCACCAAGAACCTTTTCAAACTTAAGCAAAACGTTGTTTTCAGAAATAGCAACTTTATCCTGCCTTTTTACATCTCTTGAAAGATTAGCTATTCTCTTTGTAACAGTCTGAAAATCTGCCATAACTAACTCTAAGTTGATTACTTCAATATCATCTATAGGACTAATTTTCCCATCTACATGAATAACCTTGTCATCTTCAAAAATTCGCACCATTTCAATAATAGCGTCCACCTCTCTAATATTGGCTAAAAACTTATTTCCTAAACCCTCCCCCGAATGTGCTCCTTTAACTAGACCAGCGATATCAACAAACTCAATAGCTGCATGGACAGTTTTCACCGAATTAGAGAATTTACTTAATTTATCTAAACGATCATCGGGAACAGAAACAACACCAACCGATGGGTCAATTGTGCAAAAAGGATAATTTTCCGCTGATACAGATTTTTCAGTCAAAGCGTTAAAGAGAGTCGACTTACCAACATTGGGTAAACCTACGATACCAATAGACAACATAATTAAAAAAAATTATAGATTTTAAATTATAAATTATAGATTTTTGAATAACTCAATTAGTTGGATTATTCAAAAGCCCTCCTCATAATAGCCAATTTAAACATAAAACTCAACTCGAACGTCCCAAATAAAAAACGGAGAGGTTTAACCTCTCCGTTTTTTATTTACCTATTTTAAAAATTTAAAATTACAATGATTTCAAATCTTCAATAGCCTCATCAACACTACTAGCATCTTCACTTGAAGATTCCACTGCAGGTGCACTAGGCATAGGTCGGTTACTTCCTTCAGGTTCGTTGATTTTCAAATTAACACGAGAATTATTTTTCATTCCAACAACTCTTAAAAGAGTCCTTATGGCCTTAGCTGTGTTTCCACTTTTACCAATAATCTTACCCATATCTGCTGGATCAACATCAAGAGTAATTAAAACTCCCATTTCATCTACTTTTCTATCAACTCTTACAGCTTCTGGATTGTCAACTAATTCTTTGACAACATATTCCAAAAACTCTACATCTTTAATTTCTGACATAAATATTTATTAACAATAATTCATAATCTTGTAAAACAAAAGCAGTTGTCGACCACTGCTGAGAGTTTGTTCAGGACCTCACCGCAAATTAAAAAATAAATGCTTGTCAACTGAAATTTCGAAATTTTTGCTACAAATTGTCTTCTTTCCCTCAATATACTTATGTATGTTTCGTCAAAAAAGATAATTTTCGCTAAAAATTTAGAAAATTTCAGTCAGACATGAGATCCCGAACAAACTCTAAAACAATTTTAACAAGTTAAAGAAAAAAATCAACACTCTTACTTTATTACGGCTATCGCTTTTTTTGAGAAATATTGTATAATTTCCACCAAATACAAAGGATAATGCTGATTTTAAACAAAAAAGAACCGATATTCCTTTTCATTGGCGATATTTTATTTTTTACCATAGCGCTTTGGTTAACTCTTCTCATTCGTTATGCAAAAATACCAAGTCAAACTTTTTTTACTGATCACCTAGCTCCTTTCTCTATTCTCTTCCTCTTCTGGGCAATTTCTTTCTTTATCGCAGGTCTCTATGAGAGACAAGCCCTAGTTCAAAGGAGATCTTTTTTCTCAATCATTATTAATACACAAATCGTTAATAGTATCGTTGCTATTATCTTCTTTTACTTTATCCCTATCTTTGGACTTGCCCCAAAAACTATCATTTTCATATACTTAATTATTTCTCTCATACTAATCCTCATCTGGAGAACTTATATCGTTCCCTCTTTAGGCGTTAAACACAAATTCAACGCTATGTTAATTGGAAGAGGGGAAGAAATGAATAAAATCAAAAAAGAAGTAAATAATAATCCTTGGTATAATCTCCAATTCGTTTTAATTATTAACCTAGACAGAAAATCAAAAATAGATTTCCAAAAAGATATCCTCAACCCTATTTATGAACGCAATGTTTCAACAGTCGTTATGGATTTGAATGATCCAGAATTACAAAAAACTGTTCCTTATTTTTACAACCTAATCTTTTCTAAAATTAAGTTTTTAGACATCCATAAAGTTTACGAAGATATTTTTGATAGAATCCCAATCTCTCTTATCAAATATCACTGGTTCTTAGAAAACATTAATTCTTCAAAAAGACACTTTTATTCTTTTTCCAAGAGATTAATGGATATCGTTATTGCCTTACCTCTAACCATTATCTTTTTCATAATTTGTCCTTTTATTTGGTTCGCTATGAAAACAGAAGATAAGGGACCTTTATTTTATTTTCCAGAAAGAACAGGTCGGAATAACAGTATCATCAAGCTGATAAAATTCCGTACTATGACCCAGACATTAACAGATGCTAGTGATTGGGGAAAAGGTAAAAATAAGATTACTAAAGTAGGAGGGTTCCTAAGAAAATGGAGAATAGATGAATTACCTCAGGCATTAAATGTTCTGAAAGGTGATATCTCTCTCATCGGACCACGACCAGAATTTATGTCAGCTGTGGAACAATATGAAAAGAAAATCCCTCATTACGGAATCCGCCATTTAATAAAACCTGGTTTATCTGGCTGGGCTCAAATTTATCACAAAGAAGCTCCCCGCCACGAAGTTGATATTAAACAAACTAAGATAAAGCTTTCCTATGATCTATTTTACATAAAAAACCAATCATTTTTGATTGATTTAAAAATTGCTTTAAAAACAATTAAAACTCTTATTTCCCGTAGCGGTTCTTAATTTCATCTAAATTAGATTATGTTACAATATTCACCCTGTTAAATAACTTTAAATTTTACAGAAAAATGTTTTATGTATATGTGTTACAATCAAATGAAGACAAAAGGTTTCGTGCAGATTATACAAAAAATTTAAAGTTAAGATTTGACCGTCATAATAAAAAAATTTTATTTAACAATACAAAAACATACTATGGAAAAACATTTATTAGAAAAAGGGTCAAATCTTATTTAATAGGGTAAATATGAACGAAAATATTTTTTATTTTTTCAGCAACTTAGTATTTAGAAACGAAATGGTTGATATGTTAATTGTCTTTTTAGCTGATTGGCTTATTTGGTGGATGATCTTTTTTGTGGCTGTTCTATTTTTTCTAAAAAAAATATCTTTCAAGATAATTTTGAAAATACTAACAGCGACATTAGCCGCTTGGTTAATTTCTAAATTAATTAAGCACTTTTACTTTAGTCCCCGACCTTTTGTCTTATTAACTGATATAAAAACACTTTTTACTCATGGGCTTAATGATTCTTTCCCGTCTGGTCATACAACTTTTGCATTTGCCTTAGCAACAGCTATTTCCCTCTTTTCAAATTGGAAAACCGGTTTATTCTTTTTCGTTAGTGCAATCCTGATTGGACTATCCAGAATTACAGTAGGAATTCATTGGCCTCTTGATATTTTAGGAGGATTAGTTCTAGGAGTAATAATTTCTTCAATTTTTTATTTTTTGCAAAAAACAAAGGTGAGTCGATTTAACGACTCACCTCAGGATAAAACTTCAAATGTTTAAACATAACAAGAATCCTTTTCTGTTAAAATGTTATTGACGTTTGAAAATAACTTTTTCCCCACACTCTGGGCAAACACAATGTACACATTTATCTTCCTCATGAGATAACACCAAACGAGTATTACATGCTTCACATCTTCTTCTTATAGTCATAGCTCTTTCCTCCCTATCCCCATGAAAAAATTAAAGATCAACCTAAATTGATTATCTACCTATTTAGATATCTTTCAACTAAAGAAAGTGGATAACTACCCGTATTGTTTTTTTGGATTCAAACAGTTATTCTATATAGCAATGAGAAATACCAAAGAGCTTATATCCTTGTTAGATTCCCCTGATAAAGAAGATCAGAAGATGATCATCAAGGCTTATGATTTTGCCCAAAAAGCTCACTCAAAACAACTACGTTATTCGGGAGAACCTTACTTTGTCCATTCTTACGAGACAGGGAAAAATTTAGCCTTATTAGGCATGGGAGCTATTGTCGTTACAGCTGGCTTATTACACGATGTCATAGAAGACGCTGATGTCAGTGAGGATGAAATTGAAAAAGAATTTGGAGAAGAGATTCTCTTTCTAATCCAAGGAGTTACCAAGTTGGGTAAAATACGTTTCCGAGGACTAAAAAGACATGCTGAAAGTTTAAGAAAATTATTTGTAGCTTCTTCTCAAGATATTCGAGTAATCATAATTAAGTTAGCTGACCGTATCCATAATATGGAAACTCTTAAATATGTCCCCGAAGAAAAACAACTTCGTATCGCAACCGAAACCCTAGAAATTTTTGCTCCTCTTGCCTACCGTCTAGGTATGGGAATCCTAAACAGACAGCTAGAAGATTTGTCTTTTCCGTTTGTTTATCCTAAAGAACATACAAGAGTACAGGAGATAATGAAGGAAAAAAATAATGAAGATATTGAACTATTAAAAAAAGTTAGTCAAACTATTATAAAAAGATTAGCTAAGGAAGGTATCACTAATATTAAAACTAGTTACAGAAAGAAAGGTTCTTATAGTTTATACAAAAAACTTGAAAGAAAAAGTTGGGATGTGAATAAAATCTACGATATTTTTGCCTTGAGAATTATTGTTCCCACTGTTAACGACTGTTACAAAGCCCTTGGAATTATCCACGGATTTAGAAGACCGATGCCTGGCAGAATAAAAGATTACATTGCTTTTTCAAAACCAAATGGTTATCAAAGTATTCATACAACAATTTTCACAAGATTTGGAAATGTTGTAGAGATCCAATTAAGAACTGCTGAGATGCACGAAAAAGCTGAATATGGAATTGCTTCACATCTATCATACAAGACCAAGAAAATTGGGAATGGGTCAGGTTCATCTCACAATATTTGGATCAAAAGACTTTTGCCGAATATTAATAAATTAAATAAAAATGGGGGCGACAAAAAAAATGGGGGTTCTGCCGATATCCCTGTTTGGATTAAAAAACTAGCTGATAGTCCAAATAACATCCATTCTAAAGAATTTGTAGAAGAGTTAAAAAAAGATTTCTTTGAACATAGAATCTTTATTTTTACCCCTAAAGGGGATGTAATTGATTTACCGACTGATTCTAGTCCAATTGATTTTGCTTATGCCATTCACTCTGATATTGGTAACCACATGTCTGAAGCAAAAGTCCATGGCAAATTAGTTTCTTTAGATACTAAACTACAAAACGGAGATATTGTAGAAATAACAACAAAAAAAGGAAACTCCCCTACCCGTAAATGGTTAAACATGGTAAGAACAACCGACGCCAAAAGACATATCAAATCATCTTTAAAAAAACGAGAGGAAGTTAAAAATTAAAAACCGTGAGGAATTACCCTCACGGTTTTTAATTTTTAACTTTATTCTTTATCGAAAATTTTTTCAGGATTTTCTAACTTAATTCTTTTGTGATTCTCATAAGTTTCTTTCTTGTCCTTTTCTACTAATTTCAAAACTTTTTCAACTAATCTTTTAGGATCAGAATCAAAAACAATATTATCATTTGGCCGATGAGCTTTTTCAATAATAAGTTGGATAATCTCATCTGTGGCCCAATCCCCTTCTAAAATACCCATTGGTTTTTCATCTTCAAAAGCAATGGTAAATTCGTGGATAGTTCCAACTCTTCCAGCAGAAATAAAAACTGCATCTACTGATTTGGTCAAAATCAAATCCCTCCCTGGATAACCAAAACCTGTATAAACAATCAAATCCATATACTCGGTCGGTAATTTGTAAGAATGTAAATGTTCATCCTCTGTGTCAGCAGGTGAGAACCCAATAGACATTCCCCCTTCATTTTTTGCCCCCTTAGCTGCCCACAAAGGCAAGCCTGTAGTAGCTCCTGTAACTAGAATACCTCCTTGTCTAATAATTTCTTTACCTAATTCTTCTGTCTTTACAACAGCATCTGGAGTTAAATGAGTTGTATCTGCTGAACCAGAGACACAAAGTTTAGGTTTCAAAAACATTCCTTTATCGTCCATAATATTTTTCTTATGAGCAAAGCGAATTAGAAAAATATTACCCTGTTAAATCAAATTTTGTAAAAATTTGATTCATTTGAGTTTTAAAAACTCAAATGATATTTAATATGGGTTATTCCAAAAAACTACTAAGCTCCTATTTATAATCTATAATTAAATTTAAGTTAAAAGTCTATAAAGGCCAACGTCTATAAAGTCTTTATAAAACCTGATAATAATTTCGATATTTCAATCGATAAACTAAAACATTTTTCAAACTGTTCTTTAGATAAATACTTTAGCTCTAAAGCTAAATAAAGCATCGATCTTACCTCTCCACAGGAACCTTTTGCTATAAATAAAAAATGCTTAAACTCTCTATCCCCCTTCCTCTCAAATCCTTCTGCAATATTGTTCATTACTGAAACAGAAGCTCTCTGAATCTGGTCTCTAAAGCTATAGTCCTTAGAATCTGAAAAACTTTTGTAGATACTGATCGTTAGGGTTCTTGCTTTCTGCCATGATATCATATCTTCAAATTTTTCAATTTTCATACTTTTTACTTTATAGACTTTATGAACTTTCGACTGTAACATCCATTTTATCAAGTTTACCTTTTTCTGCAACAAAAGACTTATCCTTCCTCAATTTTAAAAGAATGAAATAAGCCAGCAACCAACCCAACATATCCATTAAAATATCCAGACTAGTGTCTAAGTTAAAGTTAGATTGATAAATTGAAGCCTTTGCTAAATATTCAAAAATTTCCCACAAAATACCTACTGTTATTACAAAAAATAAGGATGTATAGAATATAGAAAGTTTTTCTTTAATTCTTCTAAAATATTTCGATAGAAAAAAAATATAATAAGAAAGCAAAGCCACCCAAAAACCACCAAGAAAGTGCATAATTATGTCAAACCACCAAAATTTCCAATATAGGAAAAAGTGGCTAGCAAGAATATTTAAAATAAAGATTATATAAATAAAAACAACCAGAAAAATTGAAAAAGTTTTTTTGCTCATATTTACCCTGTTAAATAAGATTTGATTCTTTTTTTTAATAAGTACCTCTTCATAATGTGTTTTTAAATTACTGAACAAACTTTCCTTTTACCGCAACCATCAAATCTTAACTTTAAATTTTTTATATAATATAATTTATATAAAACTTTTTATCCTTAGCTGATTATAGCATATATACATAGAACATTTTCCGCAAGATTTAAAGTTATTTAATAGGGTGAATTATATCACACGGTCAAATAGAAATAAAAAAAAGACCTTTCCGAGGAAAGGTCCTAAGGAGAAAAAGAGTGGGAGTCTGCGGTGGCGTGGCCGATGATGTGAAATAACGTAAACTTCTCAAAACTTTTTCGTCCTAAAAATGAACAACTTGTCTACTATTAGTATAGCAAGGAAACTTAAAAATGCAAGGAAAATTGGATTTAATCTTTAAAAAAGTGGCAAAAATATAAAAAATCAGCTAAGATTAAGATTGTTAAATTAAATTATGAACAACCTAAGAACAACAGTAATAAAACCTAAAAAGACTATCAGTTGGGATGACCTTAGAGAAATTTGGAAATATAAAGAATTACTTTATTTTTTCACTTGGCGAGACATTAAGGTGAGATATAAGCAAACTGCCATCGGTATTCTCTGGGCCCTTTTCCAACCTTTTATGACAATGGTAGTTTTTAGTATTTTCTTTGGTGGATTAGCTAAAATGCCTTCCGATGGTATTCCTTATCCAATTTTTGTTTACACCGGACTATTGCTTTGGCAATTCTTTTCAGGAGCTTTATCAGACACGAGTAATTGTTTAATCAACAATAAAAGTGTCATCACAAAGGTTTACTTCCCACGTCTGCTACTACCGATTTCATCAACCATTACAAAATTTGTTGATTTTGGGATAGCTTCTACAATTTTGGTAGGAATGATGATTTACTATCAATACATACCAAACTTAATAGGAT
Source organism: Patescibacteria group bacterium (assembly GCA_034661035.1). Classification (GTDB taxonomy): domain Bacteria; phylum Patescibacteriota; class Minisyncoccia; order Phycocordibacterales; family UBA12079; genus JAGYLJ01. Next base: position 39,860 of record JAYEKM010000008.1, read on the forward strand.
TATTAATTTTACCTTTACTTCTTCTTATTACTTTTATGGCGTCAGTGGGAGGAGGTTTATTTCTAGCCTCCATTAATGTTAAATATCGTGATGTCCGTTACGCTCTACCTTTTTTCATATCAATGATGATGTTCGTCACTCCTGTAATTTATCCAGCTAGTATTGCCGGTAAATACTCTTGGATTTTAGCGCTAAACCCCATGACAGGTGTAATTAAAGCAGCTAGGGCAGCTATTTTAGGCAATGCCCCCATTAACTGGACCTTATTACTCATCTCTGGAGTAACTTGTCTCATAATACTAATTATTGGTTTTATTTTCTTCAAAAAAACCGAGAGATACTTCGCAGATATAGTATAAAAGAGTAAAAAGTCTATAAAGTCCTTAAAGTAGAAAGTAAAAAAAATGGGAAATTGACTTCGCCAATTTCCAATTTTTTTACTTTATAGACTTTCGACTTTATAAACTTTCGGCTCTTCTTTATAAGCTCTTAAATATAAAACCGGTATCATTACTAGTGTAACCACAGTCGCAAAAGACAAACCAAAGATAATTGAAAAAGCTAGAGGACCCCAAACAGAGGAAGCAAGAATTAGAGGAGTCATTCCTATAACTGTGGTTAAAGTGGTAAGGAGCACTGGCCTCAAACGAAGAACTGAAGATTCTATAACGATATCCTTAAGAGGAAGTTCTCTTTTCTCTTTTCTCATGGAGTTCATTGTGTCAATTAAGATAATTGCATTATTGACAACAATTCCTGCCAGAGCTATCACACCGATAAAAGAAGGGAAAGAAAAAGTGCTCCCTATTATAGTTAATCCAACCAAAACACCAATCAAAGACATCAAGACACCCGCCACTATAAAGAAAGTTTGTCTGAAAGAGTTAAATTGTAATATCAAAACAACAATAACCAAGATTAGCCCAGCCACCAAAGCCATCAGCATTTCAGTAAAGGTCTTAGCAATATCTTCATTTTCACCTCCTGTTTTTAACAAAACACCCTCAGGAAGGAAAGTCTCGTCATCTTTTATAATGGATTGGAATTCTTTATTAATTTCAACAGCATTAGCTCCCTCTTTTAATTGAGATGAAGCGGTAGCAATCCGATCCCCTTCTTCATGGTTGATAGAAGCATTACTTTTTTGAATTGTCACATCCATCAACGAGCCTAAAAGAATTACTCCATTAGGGGTATTAATTTCCATCTGCCTAATAGAATCAACTGTAGTCCTTGAAGTTAAATTTGGATCAACATTATCTATATTAAGATTTAGTTTGACCAAAACATCAATATCTTCACCACCTGCTTTTATGGTGGTTGCGTCTACCCCATAAATAGCTGTCCTTAAAATTGAAGCAACTATTACTGGCGATAAATTACTTTCTGATAATTTAGACCTATCTATTTTCAAAACAAATTCTGTAACATTATTTTTCATACTATTGGTTACATCGATTGTTCCAGGAATATTTTTCAAAATATCTTCGGCTTTAACAACAACTCTTTCCAAATCATCCAAGTCAGCCCCGAAAAATTTTATTAAAACAGGAGCTCCTGAAGGAGGACCCGAACCAGGCTGAGCAACAGTCACTTTGGCTATTCTAATATCTGCTAATTCAAACCTTAAATCTTCTATCAATTCTAGACTGTTTTTTTCTCTATCCTTCTTCAATAGAACAGTGATATTCCCTAACTTTTCGCCAGAACTACTACCAGAATTACTAAAAGCATTTGAGGAACCAACTGACGTAGCAAATGATTCAATATAAGATTGGTTATATAAAATTTCTTCCACTGCTCTGACAGCCAAATCAGTTTCTTCTAGAACCGTTCCCTGCAACATTTCTACATCAACATAAATAAACTTAGAATCTTCTGGGGGGAACAAGGAGGTTTTAAGCAAGCCAGTAATTGGTAAAGAGAAAGAAAGAATTAAAGCAATCACCATCGACCACAAAAATCTTTTTTGAAACTTCTTACTACCTAAAATATATTCTAATTTCTTTTTATACCAACCTCTTAATAATTCATTATATTTCTTTTGTTTCTGAAATAATTTACTATTACTATTTCCGTTCCTTTTTAAGACTACTAAAGCAATTAAAGGAACAATACCTAAAGCTACAAAAAGTGAAGCAAATAAAACAAAAATTAATGTATAGGGAATTCCCTTAACAAATTCGCCCATAATGCCAGACAAAAAGAATAAAGGAAAAAAGGCTGCCACTGTAGTCAACGTTCCAGAAGTTAAGGGTATATAAAATTCTTTAATAGTTTTAATAGCTGATTCGTTACCACTCAGTCCTTGTTTAATTTTGACGTGCATAGCTTCAGTTACCACAATAGCGGAATCCACCAAAATTCCTACTGCCAAAATCAGAGCAAATAAAGAAATAAAATTAAGAGTGTTACCTGTAAAATACAAACCTGTAAAAGAAACCAAGAACGAAAGAGGGACTGCTAAACCAGCAATTAAAGATTCTCTCCAACCAATAGCAAAAAATAAGATTAGTGTAACTAAGAAAACAGTAGCTAATCCCGACATAGATAAATTTCTTAAGTCATCGTTTAAATACTCGGCCATATCGATTGAAATCAATACCTCAGCCCCTTCCAAAATACCACCTTCCTGCAGTCTAGCTAATTCTTTCTTAACACTTTTTACAATAGTACTGATATCACTCCCCCTCTTCTTAAAGATAGACAATGAAACAGCTTGCTGAGAAGGTTGCCCATTGACACTAACTCTAGAAAATGAAGATTTTTGACTAACTCCGTCAGAGATAAAAGCCAGATCTCTAACATAAATAATCTCCCCCCCGATACTTGAAATAGGGATATCTTTAATCTCATTTGAATCAACAAGATCCCCTTTAAATTTTAAAGGATACTTGATTCCTTGTATCTCTATGTCTCCTATTGGTAAAGAAGAATTAGCTTTAGAGATTGCATTAACAATATCTGTAATTCCTAAACCAAATTTAGAAAGAGCTGATTGGTTTACAACCACCTGAACTTCCCTGTCTGAAATTCCACTAATACCTATTTTAGAAACACCATTAACAGACTTTAATTCATCTTTGACGTCTTCGGATAATTTAATAAATTCAGTTACCGGTAAATCACTGGAAATAGATAGCATCAGAATAGGTTGATCGGCAAAATTTATATCTGAAATAACTGGGTCTTTAGCTTCACTAGGTAATTCTGATTTAACTTTATCAACTTCATCTTTTACTTTTTGAATAGATTCCTGGATATCAGCGTCAGCATCAAATTCAACTACTACTGAAGAAAACCCCTCTCCTGAGGTAGAGGTAATCTTATTTAATGTATCCAAATTGTTAATTAATTGATCTTCTATTTTATCGGTTATCAATCTTTCTGTGTCTAAAGCTGAGGACCCTGGTAAAAATGTAGAAACAATAGCTAAAGGAATTTGTATTTCAGGAGAAGATTCTTTTGTGATATTAACTAAAGAAAAAATCCCTGCCATAATTAAGGAAGAAACTAACAATATAGTAAAACTTTTTTTCTTTATAAAAAATATCCAGAAATTTTGCATAATAATTGTTTAGTCTAAAGTCCTTAATATCCATAAAGCCGAAAGTGAAAAATTTGCTTTGCAAATTTTTCTTACCTTATGGGCTTTTGACTTCATAGACTTTCGACTATTTGTCCTTCTTTCAATCCTCTCGCATCTATAACAATTTCCATATCAGCTGTGACACCTTCTTTTATAATTATTTTTTCTCCTAAGATAGGACCTAAAATTACAGGATGAGAAATCAATTTATTTCCTTCACCCACTGTAAAAACGGTTGTGTCAGCAGATCCAATCTTTAGAGCTGAAATCGGAACAGAAAGTTCTGTTAATTCTTCTTCAACTTCTTGAAAAATTCTTTCAACCAACAAAGAAACTGACTGTCCATTAGTCAAAACCATATCTGAATCTTTTAAGGTAACCTCCACTTTTATCTTTTTTGTTTTGTTGTCTATGGCAGGAGCGATATTTTTAACTTCTCCTTGCCATTTAGAACCAACTAAAACCTTAGAACCAACTTCAACATCATCTCTATCTTCTTCTGTAATATAGGTAACTACCTCTAAAGATTTATTATTGGCAATACTTACTACAGGAGTAAAAGCTGAAACAAAATCACCCTTTTCTAAATTAAGGATATTAATAGTTCCACTAATAGAGGCTCTAATAATTGTTTTCTCTAAATTAGCGTAAGCTGATTGCAGACCTGCTTCAGCTTGTTTTAATTGAGCTTCTGCTGAGATAACGTCTTCTGATCTCCCCCCTGTTTGAGCCTGTTCATAATTCAACTCAGCAATTTCAAAGTTTGAGTAAGCCCCATTCAAACTATTCTTAGCTGTAGACAAAGCTGTTGCAGATGTGTTGATCACAGTTCTGGTTGTACTTATATTAGTTTTCCATGTAGTGATAGTTGTTTCTGATAAGTTTGAAGTCGGAGTTAGGATATTTACAGCCAAAGCTAATTTATCAAGAAAAACTCTAATGGAATTAATATTTGACTTTCTTTTATCCAATTCCCCTATTAAATCATCTTCTACATCAAATGTAGTTAGTGTATCTGACCACTCCTCTAACATTTCTTCTAAAAGCAATCTTCTCCACTCAAGATCAATTTCTAATTGAGAATCAACCACAGGGAAAATTACTTGTGGATCATCTCCTCGGGCGTCTCTAAACATAGCGTCCATTTTATTTCTAATAGAGTCATCAGCTTTAGCAAAAGAATCGTTCAAAGTGTTAACAACTGATATTTTGGTTTCAGTTAAAGTATTTTGAACATTATCTAGAGTGGTTTTAAGAATAGAAGTCTGTTCATCTCTACCTCCTTTTTTTATCTTATCTAAACCTGCTTGAGCAACTTCAACACTGGCCTCTGCTTGAGTCACAGCTGATTTTTGTGTCCAATTGTCTAATTCACCAATAATTTGATTAGACCAAACAGTATCGCCTAATTTTTTGTAAACCCCAATTACTTCTCCTGATATTTGAGAATAAATATTAGCAGAAGATTGTGACTGAACTTTTCCTAATAAAGGCAATGGATCTTTATTCAAAGAAAGATTCCTAACTGACATAGTAGCAACTTGTCTAACATCAGAAGAATCAATATCTTGATCCCCATTTTCCTGAACAACCAATCTCTGATAAAAGATAATTGTTAAAATAGCTAAAATAGTGAAAACTATAATAACTTTATTACGACCTAACCCTTTATTTCTTAAATCTAACATATTTTTCTTGTTCGCCCTGCCTGCCGGCAGGCAGGCTTGGGCGAAATTATATCTACCTTGCAAAAATTACTGGGGTATTATACCAAAAATAAGTGAAAAAGATAGATTTTCTCCTAAAAAATGGTAAAATAACACTTACATAAACAATATGTCTGATCCAAGAGAACCGATGATTTCGGTTAAAAACATCTCTAAAAAGTATAAAATAACCCATCAACAGGGTGGTTATATTGCTATGCGAGATGTCATGGCAAATATAGCTAAAAAACCCTTTTCTTTCTTAAAAAGAAAGGTTAATAAGATTACAGGAAGAACAACCAGAGAAGACTTTTGGGCCTTAGAAGACATTAATTTTGATATTTTTAAAGGGGAAGCTGTAGGGATTATTGGTGCAAACGGAGCAGGCAAATCTACCCTTTTAAAAATCTTAACGGGTATTACCCCACCCACCACAGGAGAAATAAAGATGTACGGAAAAGTTGCCTCTCTCCTAGAAGTTGGAACGGGATTCCATGGAGAGCTTACAGGAAGAGAAAATATTTTTTTAAACGGGGCCATCCTTGGAATGACCAAGGAAGAGATAGCTGAAAAATTTGATGCTATTGTAAGATTTTCTGGTGTTAAAAAATTCATTGATACACCTGTTAAAAGATATTCGTCAGGAATGTTAGTCCGTCTAGGTTTCTCGGTCGCAGCTCATATGGAGCCAGATATTCTTTTAGTTGATGAAGTCCTCGCTGTCGGTGATGCGGAGTTTCAAAAGAAATGCCTTGGTAAGATGGACGAGGTCACCAAAGAAGGAGGTCGTACTATTCTCTTTGTCAGCCATAATATGGCAGCTATCCAAAATCTCTGCAAAAGGTGTATTCTAATTGAAGAAGGTAAAATTAAAATGATTGGTAAGACAAAAGATGTTATTGATAGATATTTAAAATCTGAAATACAAGACAATCCTCAAATTAAGTTTAAACCTGATTTAAATAAAAAAGCTCAAATCTTAGGAATAAAAATGAGGAACGAGAAGAACGAAATAATCAATCAAATTAATTATCAGGAACATTTTGAAATTGAATTACTAACGGATATCAGAGTTAAAAATAAAACTTATTATATTATAATCATAATTTACAACTCTGTTGGAAATATAATATTAACAACCACTGATAGAGATTTAGAACAATCTTTTATCAGTCAAATAGACAAAGTTAATAAAGAAAATAAACATTTAATCAGATTTCCAAATAAATTACTAAAACCAGGACAATATTATATCTCAATAAATTTAACTAGTGATAATCAAGGCGCTATAGACAAGCATAGTTCAGTGCTAAGTTTTAATATTATAGACACCATATCTAAAAGATCTAAAGATAATGGTTACCGAGATACTGCTATTGTTGCTCCAGAAATAAACTGGATTTCCAAGGTAGAAAAATAAAATTATGAAAAAATTAGCAATTATCCCCGCTAGAGGCGGGTCAAAAAGATTGAAGAACAAAAACAGACTCCTATTAAGTGGGAAACCTTTAGTTGTTTATACAATAGAGTCAGCAATTAAAAGTAAACTATTTGATAAAATTATTCTTTCAACTGATGATGAAAAAATCGCTAAAATAGGTAAAGATTTAGGGATATCAATATATTATCGACCCAAAAAATATGCATCTGACACCGCCACAGTAATTCAAGCTCTCGTTGAATTAATGGAAACTTTTGAAAAAAATGGTGAAAAATATGATGTTGTTTGTCAAATGCTCCCAACTTGCCCTTTTAGAGATTTTGAAGACATTAAAAAAGGAATACAATTATTGGATAAAAAAACAGATTCTGTCATAAGTATTTCCACCTATAATTTCCCTTTACCAAAATCACTAAGCAAAAAAGGAGACTTTATAAAACCATATTGGCCTAATTCTCCATTTTTAACAGGAAAAACAAGAACACAGGATCAACAAATCTTTTATCATGATAATGGAGCCTTCTATATATCTTGGTGGGAATCAATAAAAAAATATAAAACTTTCTATAAAGGAGAAATAAAAGGGTATGAGATAAATCATCTAAAAACTATTGATATAGATAATAAACTTGATTTTGAAATGGCAGAAATAATATTAACACATGTTAAAGACAATAAAAATCAATCGGAAATTAAAAAACTTTTGTCTCATTTAATTTAATAAATTTATGACCCAGTCAAAAACAAAAATCGAAAAATTATTTGATACCGATAATAAATCAACTTACATTATAAGCGAAATTGGGATAAACCATAACGGATCTCTCAAAACTGCTCTAGAACTTATTAAAGCTTCAAAAGAAGCAGGGGTAGATGCTGTTAAATTTCAGAAAAGGAATCTTAAAAAAATATATTCTGATGGTATTTTAAACAATCCAAATAATGCTGAGTGGAATTTTGATTATTTAATACCTCTTCTAAAAGAAATAGAATTATCAAAACAAGATTACAAAGTAATAAAAAAAACTTGCGATGAATTAAGCCTTGATTTAATAATAACACCTTTTGATGAAGATTCAGCTGAATTTGTTCATAAATTAGGTGTAGTTGCATACAAAATATCCTCTTCGGACATGACTAATTTTAACTTGATAAAAAAATGTGCTTCTTACAATTTACCGCTAATCATTTCAACTGGAATGTGGGACAAAAAAGATATCCAGAAATGTGTCAATTTTTATAAAAATAATAATATTAACTATGCTTTGTTATTAACAAATTCAACCTACCCAGCTCCATACGAATCAACACATTTAAAATTTATAGAGGAATTAAAAAAGATGAGTAATATAGTAGGTTACTCTGGACATGAGAGAGGTATTTTTATTCCTGTCGCTGCTGTAGCCTTAGGGGCAAAAATAATAGAAAAACATATTACTTTCAGTAGAAATGATTATATAAAGGTAGGAAATAAACTCAGACAACAACAAAAAGGTCCTGACCATAAAGCATCTCTCCTCCCTGAGGAATTTACTGAAATGGTAAATAATATAAGAAACTTAGAAAAATCACTCCAAAGAGATAAGGACATAAATCAAGCTGAAAAATTAAATAGGGAGGCTTTCGCTAAATCAGCAACAGCAAAACATTTTCTGAAAAAAGGACATATTCTAACCGAAAGCGATATAATTTTTAGAGCCCCTGGTAAAGGTATATTTCCTCACGAAATAAATGAATACATTAAAAAGAAATTAACAAAAGATGTATTAAAAGATAAATATATCTCTAAAAATGATTTTAAAAATAACCTGTCAACAAAAGGATGGGAGAAATTTAATTTTTCGCAAAAATGGGGATTGAAATGTCGATTTCATGACTATGAAAAGTTAAAACAAATAAAACCCCCTGTTTTAGAATTTCATTTTTCTGACACTGATTTAGATGTTAGCTTTGATGAGGGGAATAATGAATCTGAGTTGATAGTGCATGCTCCTGAAATAGTAGACAGAAAACTTATAAATTTTTGTTCTAATGATCCAGAAATTGTTAACATGTCAATAAAAACAATTCAAAAAACAATAGATAAAGCTACAAAACTTGGGAAAAAGTGGACCAAGGCAAAGACAAAGTTAGTAATTCATCTCGGAGGAATGCAGTTGAATAAATCAACTAATAAAAATATATATACTGAATGCTTAAATAATGCTATAAATAATTTCAGTAAACTAAAATATTCACCAGATGATATAGAGATACTACCTGAAAATTTACCATCGAGACCATGGTACCTTAACGGAGAATGGTATCAATATGGATTCACTCGAGCAGAAGATATGCTAAAATTTTGCAAACACTTTAATTTAGGAATGACCTTTGATATATGCCATGCGGCCTTATATTGTAACAACGAGAAAGAGAGTTTGGTAGATTACGCAAAAAAAATAAGGCTGATAACTAAACATATACATATATCAGACGCAAAAGGAACTAGCGGTGAAGGAATCCAAATAAATAAAGGAGAGATAAATTTTAAAGAAGTTCTTGATGTCTTCAAAAATAAAAATTTTTCTTGGGTAACAGAAATATGGAGCGGTCATTTACACGAAGGGATTGAAACTTATAAAGCACTACTAAAATTAGAAAAATTCAATGAAATTTTATAGTTATATAAAGCAATAAATTAAATAAATATGAACTTAAAAAAAATAAAAAGTGATATAAAAGGGCCTGTCTTTCCAATTATTACTCCATTTACAAAAAAACATGGGGTAGACTATAAGAAGGTAAGAGAATACATAGATTTTTTATATCAAGGCGGTGCTAGAATTTTTCATGTCATGGTTCATTCCAGCAGAATTGGACTTCTGTCTGAAAAGGAGATTATCAAGTTAAATAAAACTGTTACAAATCATACAAAATCAAAATATAAAGATTGTATTGTAATTGCAAGTGGACCAATTATAGGGTCTACTCGTCTTAATATTAAGATAGCAGAGGAAGCTGAAAAAGCAGGGGCAGATATAATAGGAATAATTTTTTCCGAAAGATATTACTTTAAAGATCAAATCGTAAAATATTACAAAGAAATAGCTACCAGAGTAAAGATAGGGATTCTTATTCATGAAGAACAATTAAATTCAATTCACGGAACTAAAAAAGCTCAATTTCCTCTTGATGTCCTTGATAAAATTGCTGGTATAAAAAACGTAGTTGCAATTAAAGAAGATTCAAAAAATCATGAATTTAGCTTAAAAACTATTAAATTGCTAAAAGAAAGACTCGCTATCATTGTTTCAGGAGCTGCAAAAAAACAATTCTTGGCAAGTGCTCCATATGGCTGTCACGCTTATCTAGTTGGGGTTGGTAATTTTGCCCCGTTAGTAGCCACACAATTTTACAAATATTATTTAGAAGGTAATTTAGAAATGTGTAATGAAATAATAAATGAAATAGAAACACCGTTTCTTCAAATTGCAAAAGAATTAGGTTGGCATATCGGGTTAAAATCAGCCATGGAAATAACCAGGGTTATGAACAGAGATGAGAGACCACCATTAGAAAAATTATCTTTAACTCAACATAAAAAAATAGAAAGTGTTTTGAAACAGATACAAAATAAATCTATCTGGAAAAAAGTGAATAAACAAAAATGAAATTAAAACAAGCCACAGAGATAATAATTGATATTGAAAATTTAGTCCCTGTAGACCAAATAGAATTTAAGGATATCAAAATATGGCCATTGATTAGATCTGAAATATGGAAACAGCTAACCAACCCTGTAAAAGAAAGAAGTTCCTTAGAAAGTTCAGCGTCAACTAACAAAAATTATTTCGAAAAAATTATTTCGAAAATATTAAGAGTATTCACTTACACAAAATATTCTCTTTTCAAAAAAAAACAAAAACAAAAACAAGTTATCTTTCTTCCTTCCCCTAACAACAGATGGGAAAAAGTTAACGGGCAATATCTTAAACCTTTTTCTAATAGTTTACAGGACATTTTGAGAGAAATGAAAATTAAATCTATCATACTTAATTATTCGTCAACAAATCCTAAACCTCTCTACGGAAATTTTTATCATATACGAAAAGAAATTGAACATGCTCATTCAACACAAAGAATATTACTGCTTCTGGAAAAAATCTTTAATTTAAACAAAAAACCAAGTAAAGTTTACCACTGGGACACATTGATTAAATTTATTAGTTTTAAATATCCTATTTTATCATTAGATAAACAGTCTATAATTGATCAAACAAATAACATAATTTCTTATGAAAAAATATTCAAAAAAATATTCAAAAAGATCAAACCAAAATTATGCTTTTTAATATGCTATTATTGTCCAATAAACATGGGTTATATAAAAGCGTGTAGATCATTAGGGATAAAAAGTGTTGAAATCCAACATGGACAACAAGGTGATTTTCATGGAATGTACACCCATTGGACCAAATTACCTCAAAACGGTTATGAACTTCTCCCTTCACATTGGTGGAGTTGGGGAAATAAATCTGCGGAACGAATTAATAATTGGTCTAAAACAGTACACCCCGAACATCAGGCCATTGTAGGAGGAAATCCATGGATAGCTAAAAATATCAATCAAGATTATAAAATAGATGACACTTATATTGATAAATTAGAAAAGATATTGACATTAAAAAATAAAATTAATGTTTTGGTTGCATTACAGCCAATTGAAATACCGATAAGTAATACTCTTTTTGAAGCAATTAAGAATTCCCCTTCAAAAATTAACTGGCTTATCAGACTACATCCAGCAATGAGTAAACAAAAAAATGAAATTGAACAATTCCTTAAAAAAACTAACAACAAAAATATTGATATTGATTATAATTATAAAATACCATTATTTAATATTCTAAAAAGAGTTGATTTTCTTATCACACCATGGTCATCAATAGCATATGAAGCACTTTTATTTAAAGTTCACCCAATCATTATTCACCCAAACGGAAAAGATACTTTTACTGAATATATAAACGAAGGATTGTTTACTTACGCCGATTCTTCACAGAAAATAATAAATGTAATAGAAACAAATAAAAATAAATTTATATTTAATGAAAAACAATATTATATAGAGATAGATATATTTAAAATAAAAAATTTATTAAAAAAAATAATAAAATAAAATGGAAACAGCACCAATTACATTGTTTGTATATAATCGCCCAAAGCATACAAAAAAAACAGTGGAGGCTTTGCAAAAAAATTTTCTTTCAAAAGAAAGCACTCTTTTTATATTTTCTGATGGATATAAAAATAAAAATGATAAAAAAAACGTTGCAAAAGTAAGAAATTACTTAAAAACAATTTCTGGTTTTAGGAAAATTACGATAATTGAAAGAAATAAGAACTTTGGTTTATCAAAATCAATTATTTTAGGAGTAACGGAAATCATAAATAAATACAAAAAAATTATTGTACTAGAAGACGATTTAGTCACATCCCCTTATTTTTTAAGCTACATGAATAAAGGTCTTGCCTTGTATAAAGAAGAAGGTGATGTAATCAGTATACATGGTTATATCTACCCCATGAAAGGTAAATTTCCCGAAACTTTTTTTATTAAGGGGGCAGATTGTTGGGGATGGGCAACATGGAAGAGAGGGTGGGATATTTTTAATCCTGACGGAAAAAAATTATTAGAAGGACTAAAAACAAAAAAACTATCCAAACAATTTGATTTTGACAGAAATTATAATTATACTAAAATGCTAAGAAATCAAATTGACAAAAAAAATGATTCTTGGGCGATTAGATGGTACGCGTCTGCTTTTTTATCCAATAAATTAACCCTTTATCCAAAAAAATCTCTTGTGCAAAATATAGGGATAGACGATAGCGGAACTCATTGTAAAAATTCTACAACTTATAAAGTATCTCTCTCAAATAAAGAAATTACTGTAAAAAAAATACCCATAATAGAAAATAAAAAAGTTAGAAAAAAAATTATAAAATATTTCAAATCTGTTAGAAAAAATTCTTTTTATTCTTTTCTTAAAAAAATAAGAATAGTTTTAATAAAAATCTTAAAAAATATTACCCCTCCAATCATATTAAAAATTTCCAAAAAAAAGCCTAAATATGGATTTTTTGGTAATTATAAAACGTGGAAAGAGGCTCTGAAAAGGTCAGGTGGGTATGATGATGAAAAAATTTTAGAAAAAGTGAAAGAATCATTACTCAAGATAAAAAATAGGGAAGCTGTTTACGAAAGAGATTCTTTTTTGTTTAATAAAACACAATACTCATGGCCTATCACGACATCTCTTCTTTGGGTAAAATCACAAAATAATGATGACACCTTAAACATAATAGATTTTGGAGGATCTTTAGGAAGTAGTTATTATCAAAATAAGAAATTCTTAGATTACATAAAAAATTTGAGATGGAACATCATTGAACAGAAAAATTTTGTTCAATGTGGAAAAGAATATTTTCAGGATAATCAGTTAAAATTTTATAAAAATATAGACGATTGTTTGAAGGAAACAAAACCTGACACTATCTTAATTTCTAGCACCATTCAGTATCTAGAAAACCCTTATAAATTTTTACAAAAAATTATAAATTACAATTTTAAATTTATAATCTTTGATAGAACAACCTTCTTAAAAAAGAACAGTGGCGAAAGAATAACTATACAAAAAGTAAGTCCGAAAATTTATGATGCTAGCTACCCAACATGGTTTTTGAATGAGCAAAAATTTTTAGAAATTTTAAACAATAAGTACAACTTAATAGAAGATTTTTTATCTCTTCCAAACGAAATAATACTTGGGGACAAAACAAAAGCAGTAGAAAAAGGTTTTATATTCAAAAGAAAATAAATTTATGTTAAATTTTTGTACTTTATTTGATAGAAACTATTTTTATAAAGGGTTAACAATGTATAATTCTTTAAAGAATAGCTGTAATGAAGATTTTAGTCTTTGGATTTTATGTATGGACAATATTACCTATAACCTTCTGAAAAAAATGGATCTGCCAAATATAAAATTAATTACTTTGCAAGAATTTGAAACCTTAGAATTACTTAAACTAAAAAAAGAAAGAAGCTTATCAGAATATTCCTGGACATGTGCTTCTAATTTTGTCTGGTTTCTCTTGCAAAAACATAACCAAATAAAAACAATAATTTATTTAGACGCTGATATTTATTTTTTCAATAGTCCTAGTATTTTAATCGAAGAATTAAGAGACAAGGATGTTATAATAACTGAACATCGTTACACCAAAAAATACAATCAGACAGTCACCAGCGGAAAATATTGTGTTCAATTTATGGTTTTTAAAAATAATCTAAATGGATTAAAAATTCTTAATTGGTGGCGTAAAAAATGTCTTAATTGGTGTCCAAATTCTATTAACAATGCCAGTTTTAATGATCAAAAATATTTAGATGATTGGCCAATTCGTTTTAAAAAAATTCACGAATTACAACACCTAGGGGGGGGTGTGGCCCCTTGGAATGTTCAACAATATATATTTTTTAATAAAAATTCTGTAATTATCGGAAAAGAAAAAGTCTCAAATAAACAATTCCCCTTGGTATTTTATCACTTTCATGATTTTTATTTAATATCCAGAAATAAATATTACTGTTGTAAAAATTATGCATTAAGTAAAAATATTAAAAAAAATATTTATGAACCATACTTTAAAAATCTTCAGAATAGTATATTATCAACTAAAATTATAAATCCAAAATTTAACTTTGGTTTTAGAGATATCAACCTCAAAATCACTCATAGACTATATACCTATATAATTAAAAACTATTATTTTAAAAAAATATATAAAAAATATGAACGGAAATATAAAAATAAAAGTTAGACATTCAAGAATTATAAAATTACAATCTTACAATGATTTTCCTGATGGGAATCTAGTTATTGCTGAATCAAAAAAAAATATTCCTTTCGAAATCAAGAGAGTGTATTTTATAAATAATTTATTTAATAATGAAGCGATCCGAGGAAAACATGCTCATAAAAAATTAAAACAGGTTATCTTTTGTATCAATGGTCATTTCACTTTACATTTGGACGATGGAAAAAACAAGCAGAAAATTACACTGAATGATCCGTCATGTGGTATTTATCTTGGGTCAAAATTATGGCATACAATGAATAATTTTTCATCTGACTGTGTTATATTAGTTTTAGCTGAAGATTATTATGATGAAAAAGATTATATCAGAAATTATGATAATTTTTTAAAATACACAAAATAAATATGAAAATTCCTTTTTTTGACTATAAAAGACAGCTAAAAATTCTAAGGTTAGAAATAGACCAATGTATTAAAAATGTTTTAAATTCAGGAAAATTAATTTTAGGGGATGAGGTAAGTAAATTTGAAAATAATTTTGCCAATTTTATTGGAACTAAATATGCAATAGGAGTAAATTCAGGAACTGATGCAATCAAAATAGCTCTTAAAGCCTTGGGAGTTAAAAAAGATGATGAAATAATAACGGTAGCCAACACAGCAATCCCAACGATAAGTGCGATAAGAGAAGTTGGAGCAATACCTAAATTTATTGATATAAAAGATAATTTTACGATGGATGAAAATAAAATAGAAGAAAAAATAACAAAAAAGACAAAAATTATCCTACCTGTACATTTACATGGACAACCATGTAATATGAAAAAAATTGTTGAAATCGCAAAAAAGTACAAGATTAAAGTAATAGAAGACTGTGCTCAGTCCCATGGTGCAATCTTAGAAAATAAAATAGTAGGAAGTTTTGGAAATATAAGCTGTTTTAGTTTTTACCCAACCAAAAATTTAGGAGCTTACGGTGATGCTGGAATAATTTTAACTTCCGATAAAAAATTATTTAATAGATGCAAGATGTTAAGAACTTATGGAATAAGAGATAAATATTATTCTTATATTGAAGGATATAATAGCAGACTGGATGAAATACAGGCAGGAATATTAAATGTAAAGATAAATTATCTAAATAAATGGAATAACAATCGTCGTCAAATTGCTAAATACTATTTGAGTAATATTAAAAATAATAAAATTAAATTACCAAAAATAAAATATTTAGAGAATCATGTTTTCCATCTTTTCGTTATAAGAACCAGTCAAAGAAAAAAACTTACTGAATATTTACTTAAACATAATATTGGATATGGGATTCACTATGAATTCCCTATCCATCTACAAACTGCTTATAATTTTTTAAATTACAAAAAAGGAAGCTTACCAATCACAGAAAAATTTTCTAAACAAATTATATCATTACCTATATTCCCAGAATTAACAAAAAAAGAAGTTGAATATGTAACAAATGTTATAAATAAATTCTAAAACTTATTCATAAAAATATAAATGAAAAATAGAATAATGAACATAATTTTAAATATAAAATTCAAAAAAGAATTTGAATTATTTGAAAAACTATCTAATAAAGATAACAGATTTGATATTGACTGGGAGAATAGAAAATACCATGCAAATGATAATACAGAAAAAACCAAGTTTGATTCTCATTATATCTATCATCCAGCATGGGCTGCGAGAATTTTGGCACAAACAAAACCAAAAAAACACATCGATATATCCTCTACTCTACATTTTTGTTCGGTTGTTTCAGCTTTTATACCAATAGAATTTTATGATTATAGACCAGCAAATATTAATTTAAATAATTTAACTTCAAAAAAAGCTAATATCAATTCCCTTCCTTTTACAGATAATAGCGTTAAATCCCTGTCTTGTATGCATACAGTTGAACACATAGGATTAGGTAGATATGGTGATGAAATTGATCCAAACGGAGATTTGAAGGCAATAAGTGAGTTAAAAAGAGTTCTTGCTATAGAAGGAAATCTATTATTTGTTGTACCTGTTGGGAAGCCAAAAATTGTATTTAATGCACATAGAATATATTCTTATAACCAAATAATAGAATATTTCAAAGATTTTAAATTACAGAACTTTTCATTAATAACGGATAAAGGCCAATTTATTTTTAATTCAAATAAAGAAAATACCGATAATCAAAAATATGGTTGTGGGTGTTTTTGGTTTAAAAAAACAAAATTATGATAATAGTAAAAATAATGGGAGGAGTAGGTAATCAAATGTTCCAATATGCTCTAGGAAAAAACTTGTCTTTCTTAAAAAACGTAGACGTAAAATTTGACATTACTTGGTTTGATAAATTTGAAAAAGATACTGTCCCTCGTTATTACAGCTTACAAGAATTTAACATTACTGAAAAGATAGCAACCAAAAAAGAAATAGGGAAAATGGAAAAATATAAAAAAATTAACGGTAGACGTAATTTTTTACACAATTTTTTCATAGCTAATGATTCTATTTACGTAAGAGAGAGAAGTACTAATTTCGATAAAAGAATATTAGAGGTAAAAGATAATACATATTTGTATGGTTATTGGCAAAGCGAAAAATATTTTAAAAATGTGAGAGATATAGTTCGTAAAGAATTTGTTCTTAAAAACAAACCTAGTAATAACTTTAAAGAAAGTATTAAATTGATAAATGAATTTGATAATAATTCTGTATCAATACATATAAGACGTGGTGATTATACTCTTAATAAGATTAAAAAAACAATAGGACTATGCCCCTTAGATTATTATTATAAAGCAATCAAATTTATTAAAAAAAATATTAAAAATCCTATGTTTTTTATATTTACAGATGATGTTGAATGGGTTAAAAAAAATTTAAGAATAAATGACTCTATAAAATTTATTTCCAGAAGCAAGGTGATAAGTACAGAAAGTAAAAATAAAGACTATGAAGAACTAATCTTAATGAGTAGATGTAAAAATAATATTATAGCAAACAGTTCTTTTGGTTGGTGGGGAGCTTGGTTAAATAATAATCCTAATAAAATTGTTATTACTCCAAAACAGTGGTTTAAAAAACAAACAATGAAC
The DNA here is from genome assembly GCA_034661035.1 of Patescibacteria group bacterium. Classification (GTDB taxonomy): domain Bacteria; phylum Patescibacteriota; class Minisyncoccia; order Phycocordibacterales; family UBA12079; genus JAGYLJ01. Next base: position 57,560 of record JAYEKM010000008.1, read on the forward strand.
TCAGATGATATCCCTTTAAAATCTTGGTTAAGAATTTAAAATTATATGATATGAAAACGAGATTAAAAAATCCAAAAGTTACTGTTATAATGCCAGTTTATAATAGTGAGAAATATTTAAGAAAAGCTATTGAAAGTATTCTTAATCAGACTTTTACTGATTTTGAATTTTTAATTATTAACGATGGGTCAACAGACAGTAGTGAAGAAATAATTAAATCTTATGATGACCCAAGAATTAAATTCATAAATAATCAAAAAAATATAGGAGTTGCAAAATCATCAAATATTGGCCTAAATTCAGCAAGGGGAGAATACATAGCCAAAATGGATTCTGACGATATAAGTCTTCCGAAAAGGTTAGAAATTCAGGTTAATTTTATGGATAAAAATTATAAAGTTGGGGCTATAGGAGGATGGGTTAAAATAATAGGAAAAAAATTTAAAAAATATATTAAGACACCCTGCAATTTTGAAAAAATAAAAGCGACAATTCTATTTAAAAATGTATTAGCTAATCCAACAGCAATGATACGAAGTTCTGTGCTAACTAAACATAAAATAAGATACAATGAAAGTCTAAGACTTTCTGAAGATTATGATATGTGGACAAAAATTATTAGGTATTCCCCTATCATAAACCTAAATAAAATCTTGTTATTCTATAGAATTCATCCAAAAAGTGTTAGTAGATTATACTCCGATGTTCAAACAAAAAAATCATCTGAAATAAAATTAAAACAATTAGAAAATTTAAAAATTATACCGACAGAGGAAGAAAAGAATTTGCATATAAATACTTATAAACCAAGGGGTTTTGAAATAAGTAATTTTCTAAATAAGAAAGAGGCTTGGTTATTAAAACTGGTAAATCAAAATAAAAAAGTTGACTATGTGAAAGAATCTTACTTTTTAAAGATTGTAGGGAAACAATGGCTTTTAGCATGTAGCGTAAATGCAAATTATGATTTTAAAATTTTTAAGCTATTTTGGAAATCTGATTTAAGAAAGAAACTAGATTGGACTGATATAGAAAACTGGAAAATTTTAACTCGTTTTTTCTTCAAATGTTTACTGAAAAACTAAATATTTTTAGTTTTAGGATACTTCTTAAGCTTTAAAATTCTGAATAACTTATATCCAAACCCCGATAAAAACATACTCAGATAATGAGCAAAAACAGAAACCTTAAATTCCATTTGATAAACTTTTTTAAAAATTTCTTTAGCTTTTTTGTATTGACCATCATTTCTGTAATATTTTCCTAACATAAGTAAATGTTTAGCTAAAACTTTAGGTCTTTCTTCAAATTCCTTCTTAAATTTATTTAAGATCATCTCTCTCCCTTTTATTCTTCTATCTAAATTTTTTCCCATTTGTTGATGGTCTAAGGACATCACCCGAACCAACGGTTTGTTTATACCGATGCCTTTATATTTATTTGCTATTCTAATAATCCACTCAATATCAGTATGACTCGGGAACAATTCATCCATATAACCAATATCTTCAAATACCTTCTTCTTCACCATTAAAGTCACGGCAAGGAAACCACTGAATTTAGCTAATGCCCTCTCATAATAATTGTCCATTCCGCTTGGAACAATAGAATCAATAGCCCCATGTTCATAAACCTGAGTAACAGCAGTAAAACAAAAACCAGCCTCCTGATTTTTTTCAAAAGCATCAATTTGTAATCTCAATTTCTCTGGGAACCAAGTGTCATCATCGTCAAGAAAAGCAACAAATTCCCCTCTTGCATTTTTCATTCCAATATTTTTACCACCAGCACAATCCGTATTTTTATCATTCTGAATATATCTAATCCTTGAGTCATTAAAATTTTCCACTATATCCTTAGCAGGAATTTTAACTCCATTATCAACCACGATAAGCTCAAAATCAGTAAAAGTTTGATTTAAGACACTTTGAATAGACTCTTTAACAAAATCAGGTCTATTATATGTTACAATCACCGCTGTAACTTTAGGTTTTAAATTATCCATTATGTTTTTCCAAAATTAAAGTATAACCATTTCTTGTATATTTATAAAAACCAAGTAAAGAGATTATTTTTCTTATTACTTTCATAAATAAACTAACTATAAAATATTTTGAACCCCATTCCGAATCCGGAAGATCCCTTGTATATCGGTAAACTAATTCTTTGACTATATACTTATCTGAAATAAAACCGCCGTCAGCCCCTGCAATCGTCTTTTTATTCCCCTTTTCGCTTTCCCTGCACATATAGTTGATAATCCCCTCGGGGCCATAAGGTCTAATATGGGCAAGACCTTCATAGAACCTGTAGTCTAACAACGGAGCACTTATAACCAAGATTCCATTTTTCTCCAAAACCCTATCTATTTCCCTTAGAAAAACAAAAAAATCTTCCGTATTAAGGTGTTCTATCAAATGACTACAATGAATAAAATTGACCGCATTATTATTAAAAGGCAATTTATCTGGAGCCTTATAGAGCACAGAATTTTCAACTTTTTTGAGAACTTCTGGGTCAGCATCCAAAAGAAAAACATTTTTATATTTACTTCTTAGATTTAAATAGTCTGCAAAAAAACCATACCCACTACCGATGTCAACAACTACCCCTTCATCATCTTTTGATAAATATTTTCCAGCTAAATCATAAAAAAACGGTCTCTTATTAGTCGCGTACTTATTTCTTTCTTTTATTTTTTGTATAAAATTTTTATTTTTCACGATATTCTTATTTTGGGTTAACTCTTGTTTTGTGTTGCTTATGCAAAAAGTATTTATTTCTTCTAGAATCTCCTTTCATATACACAAAATCTAACTTACTTCTCCAAGCTGAATAATTAAAACTTAATTGGTCTCGACGACTATTGTTTTCGATCTCATTCCACCAAATATTCATTGTGTTAATGATATCTTTTTCATTATGTCTTCTCAAAATTACCATGCTGGAAACCAAGCCGTTGTGTTCTGGATACCCTTCATTTCTATACTTTTCAATCTGATTTTTTATTAAATTAGAATCATCTTTATAATTACCTTCATTGTTCATTTGGATAAGTTTTTCCGCTTCAGTATATATACAATCATAACATTGATTTTTATCTTTTTTCCAAAAAAGCTTAAAAAATCTTCTTGTTAATTGAGTATGGTCAAAAATTGTCAAATTTACTTTTGATAAGTATTTTTTTATTAACTGGTTAACATCCCCTCTGACAACCATGTTTCCATCTACCCAAACACTATATTCATATTTTGGTAAAAATTTATGAGGTAACACTTTATACATTCTCGCATTTCTAACAGGATCATTAAAAGTTTGTTCAACTTTTCTTACTTCCCAAATATCAGACTGAAAATCGCTGTCAGTAAAACATATAAAATCACAGTTATCGGGAATAAATTCTGGCTCAGTTAAATTATCTTTTCCACCAAAAATAGCTGTATAAATTACTGTTTTATTCATGTTTATTTATAAAATTTAAAATATTCTGAGCTCTTTTGTCCCAAGTATAATTTTGAACATCAGAGTAAGCCTGTTGTGATATTCTATCAGCTTTATCCTTATTTTGTAATATGTCTTTAATTCCTTTTATCAGACTTCCCACATTATCAGGCTGAATAAACAAACAGTTGCCATCATTTAATACTTCTCTCATTGCGGGTAAGTCCGAGGCTACGATAGGTCTTTTACTCGCCATATACTCAAACATTTTCATTGGTGAAGTATAGTAGGTATGATACTGAAATTTAGAATAATTCATGATTAAAACATCTGAGGCCCTATAACTATAGATAACTTTATCATATGGTAAATGGGCTATTATTTTATAGTCTTCTTTAGATATTCTGGAATCTTCTAATAACTTTTTTACTTTACTCACATTATCTTCGCCAACACCAACAATCAAAAGAAAAGAATCTTTTTTTCTAATAAAAACTTCTGGGAAAGCCTTAATTAAATCATCAACCCCTTTATTTCCTTTTCCAAAGGTTACATATTTACCAATGTATCCGATAATATTTTTGTCTTGAGGTAAGTTTAATTTATTTCTTGCCTCTTTTTGGGGAATCTTAATATTAAATTTATTTAGATCAACAGCGTCAGAAGCCACTAAAATTTTATCTGATAAGACACCATTTTCAATTAAGTCTTTTTTAAGAAAACTAGTGATAGCCACAACCTTGAAAATTCTTTTAAAAATTATTTTGTGAAAAAATGTAATTTTTTTTGGAAAATTATGAATTTCATAGATAAAGTTTTTAAAAAATAAACCTGTCAACTGCTCTCTAGTATAAACAAAATCATACCTCTGAGAAAAAAGGTAAGCTCTTATTTTTAACAGATAAAGTAAAGTCTGTGCAAGAAAACCAATTTTACCAAGCCATAATAAACTTGGTCTGGAAATTTCTTTAATTTTGAAATTAGCTTTAATATTATAAAATTTAAACAAATTAACTTTGTCTTTTTGTTTAGGAACAATTAACTCTACCTCAACACCCTTATCCGCAAAAGCTTTGCACATCTGAGTAATCTGAATTCCAAGAGCGTTTTTAGTAGGGATATTATAACTAGATAAATAAATTACCTTCATTATTTTGTTATATTAATCAAATCATGATAATAACTGTCCCCTTCCCATTCTTTTAACTTTTTTTCTGGATATTTAAAATCAGAAATATTTTCAGCAACGATATAAATATGTGGTGAAAAAACTGAAGTAAATATTTTATCTAAAAGTTTTGAACCAAATACAAAAGACTTAATCTCTTTTATCTCCCAACCAGCTCTTTCAACCGTTAATTCTAAGCTTTTTTTTGTGAAAAAATTAATGTGATTACTAGCTAGCGACCCTCTGAATTTGTTTAAACTTAATAAAAAATTAAATTTAGGAATAATAGGAACTCCTAGAATCAAAGTCGTATCTTTCTTAGCTATTTTTTTTAATTTTATTAAAAAAGAGTGAGGAGACAAAAGATGTTCAAATAAATTATTAGCCCAAACAATTTCAAAGTCGCTGTCTATGTTTAGTTGATCTATTAATTCAGCATTACCTAAAACAATATTTCTATTATTCTCTTTTCCAAAATCCACTTCTTCTTGTGTTGTTGTAATACCCAAACTTTTTTCTCCAAAATTATCCAAGAAATCACCATTTCCACAGCCAATATCTAAAAGTTTTTTATTACTTAAATCAAAACTATTCAATATCCGATTAAAAGTTTTTGATTTTTTAACTTTATTTAAGCTTTCTTGTACTTCCATATTATTTTTTTCTTATTTTTATTATAGATTGAAAAACGAAAACCTTCGGAAATATTTTACTTAAAAATTGAGGGATTTTTGGATGCATAAGATTATTCTGTTCAGTCACTTTAAAACCATTCTCTCTGACAAAATTAAGGAGAGAACTATGAGAGAAAAAATGAACATGTCCTTTATCAAAAACACCTGTTTCGGTATAATCAAATTTACCAAAAAACATTTTAAACCTATTAGAAAATACCAAAAAGTTTGGGGTGGTTATTACAGCAAAACCATCATCGTTTAGAACTCTTTTAATTTTTTTAATAACCTTTTTTGGATTAAACAAATGTTCAATAACTTCTGTTATTAAAACAATATCAAAATAATTATCATCAAAAGGGATTTTTTCTTCTTGAACATCTAGAGATATAGCTTCATCTAATTTTTTCCTAGCTTCTTTGATTTGATTCTCTGAAATATCAATACCAACTACTTTATTAGCCTCTTTCTCTTTAAACTTAGAACCTAAATAACCATCGGCACAACCAATATCCAAAATTCTTTTGCTTTTTACATCACCACACAATTCTAAAACTCTTCTTTCTCGAGAAAAACTTACTTCATAACCTATATCTTTATTATAGTGATCTTTATATATATTCATAATTATTTAACCAAATTTTCAGCAATTTCCTTTACTTTCTTGCCTAAAATAGACACTTTTACCTCTTTAGTAAATTTATTGTAACTATTTTGAGCCAAATAATCCATCTTTTCAGGATTACCTTTTAAATCTAAGATGGCTTTAGCTAATTCTTCAGAATTGGCAGTTGGAATCAACAATAAATCATTGTCACCAAATAACTCTCTGACAGCAACAGTATCAGCTGTTATTAATGGTTTTTTTAAAGCAACAGCATCAAAAACTTTATTTGGTATAACTCTTCTTGTTTTTTCTGTATTTCCAAAAATACCTAAGCAAATGTCCGATTGTGATATTAACTCTAATAATTCTGTATAAGAAACATCATCAATAAAATTAATATTAGAGAAATTTTTATTCTTATAATTTCTCTTTATCTTTGAACCGACAATGTTAAATTGGATATTTTTGTCACTCTGCAACTTCTCGGCTGCTCCCAATATATATTTGATACCTTGCAACGGAATAAGAAACCCATAAAAAATTATGGAGAATTTATTACTATTTATTTTTCTAGAAAAAGAAAAATTTTCAGCGGAGGAACCAACAAAAATTCTTGTAAATTTTTCTTTTTTTAAGCCAAATTCCTCAACAAAATACTTAATATGTTCATTAGTATCTAAAATAACTTTGTCTGCTAGTTTACAAGACAGTTTATCCATAAACCAAAAATATTTTGCCTTTAAACTTCCTTTCTTAGTGTTTTTTCTATCAAAGACAGTGGAGTCATAAATAGAGACAAAAGCGTCAAAAATAATGGATTTCCTCGTCAAAAATTTAGCCAGAACAGCCGAATGCCATCCGGGGAAAGCAACAAATAGTACATCATAATCTTTTCTGATTTTCCAATGTCGTCTAATTAAATCGAAGTATTTCTTAATCCCCTTCAGCTCTGTACGGCACTCAATCACTTTTACATCATTTTCTTTTAAACCCTGAATAAGCACCCTGTTACGAGAATAATTTGGATCGTAGATCCCAAAAAAACAAATTGTTAAATTTTTATTTTCCATCTTATTTTTGATAGATAAAGATAATTTTTTTAATAAGGTCCTCTAGATTGTGACTCCTTTCAACCTCTTTTCTTAAATCTAATTTAATTTTTTCCTTTTCGTGTTCAGACAGATTAATTATTCCTATTATTTTTTGTGATAAATCAGAGCTATCTTTTAATTTAAAGAATAATTTATCTTGGTGGACACCAAAAACATTCTTTGATGAATCATTACTAGAAATTGTTATTAAGCCACAGGACATAGCTTCCAAGATAGTTTTGTCTAAACTGCCCGTATGACTAGTATTTACAAATAAGTTAGACTCTTGCAAATAATTAACAATATTATTTGTAGGGACTGGGCCAATAAAATTTATTACCTCTTCTAAGCCGTCATTTTTAACTTTCTTTTTTAAGCTTTCCAAGTATTTTTCTTGACCTGCTTTACCCACACCCCCAATAATATCTAATTCAATTTTTGAATTATATTTTTGCAAGATTTTTATTGCGTCAATTAATGTCTCATAATCTTTGATAGGAGAAATCCTACCAACGGTAACAACCCGAAAGGCCTTATTTTTAATAAGGCTATCTTTACTTATAAATTGTTCTACATCAATTCCATGCCCTGTGATATTTAATTTCTTAGTTTTCAAACGAAACGATTCGGGAGTAGCTGAAAAAATAATATAAGTTAATTTTTCGGCCAATCTTAGCTTTAAATCGACACTTTTATGCATATACCAAAGTCCTATCTTTTTACCCATTAAACGCCAAAATAAGCCTCCTAGAACAATATACTCCGGGTTCATATGAACAAAGACGTTATCGTAATTTTTTCGTTCAGACCAAATATACTTATAAAAATTAAAAGCATACTTAAGGCGTGATTTCCCCTGTTCCTTTCCTAAGGATAAGACTTTCACATTATTAGGTAAGTCGTAATCCCTTGCCTCTAAGGCTATTACGATTACCTGTTCACAGTGTTTTGCAAATTCATTAACCCACCCATGAAAAAAACCGAGGACACCATCATCATTTTTATCTACTTTTTGTGTAAGTATTAATAGTTTCATATTTTAGAATTAATGAAATACGATTTGAGCCTATTTTGTAAAAACATTCTACCATGGTAAGTCTTCAAATACTTCTCTCTTTTTATAGCATCATCTTCATCTAAACATGATTCATAATACAATAAAATTAAAGGTTTTCTATGTTTAGTTGAATTCACCAGACCTGTATTATGTTGCTCAAATCTTAATTTTAAATTTTTTGTAGCTCCTGTATACCATTTACCATCTTTTTCGCTTTGTATTATGTGAGTATATATCATAAAGTCTCTAACGGGACTAGTATATTATTTATCGTTCGGAACCAAGCATCCTGTAAAATTTTAAGAACCTCATCTTCAGTTTGAGACATCTTCCTCGAATAATCATTATAAGCTTTCTGCTCAAACTCCCTCAACAAATCAGGATATTGCTGAGCTTTAATAATATTCTCAACCAAACATTCTTTATCTCCAACACTACATAAAAATGCATTATTGCTACTCAAAACTTCTCCGACAATTCCCACTTTAGTAGTTAAAATTGGACAATGAGAAAGAACTGCCTCGCTTAAGGTTAAACCATAACCCTCATAATCAGAAGTTGAAAGAAATAAATCAGCCGTTTTATAATAAGTAATTGGATCACCTACCCATTTCTTAAAAATTATATTTTCTTCTAGACCAGCTCTTCTAGCTTGTTGTTTTAATGTTTTACGGAGAGAACCTTCCCCCACAATAACCAAGCCTGTTTTAGGGAATATTTTAACAACTTTTTTCATGGCTGAAATAGCCATAGAAATATTTTTTTCTTTTTCTAAACGACTCATCATAACCATAATAAATTTAAATTGAGGATATCTTTCTTTTAAATTAAAACTAGGAGTAAAAACCTGGATAAAAGTAGGGCTAGTAAAAATAGGGAGAACAGTAACTTTAGTCTGTAATTCCTCAGACAGCGAAGACTTAATTCTTTTAGAAACAACTCTAATGTGATCAGCCTTGGATAGTAAAAAAGTAGACATCCAAGATCTAATCCTATTAGTGAAAGAATGTCTTATAAAATAATGATTAAAAATATCAGTATGAATCTGAAGTTCCAATTTAGCCTTTAGTTTTTTAACTATCCTCCAAGCAATAAACCCTGTTTCGTAAGGGTCTTGAGCTGTTACTAAATCAACATCCTTTAATTTGGTAGCAATTTTTATTGCATTTAAAATATAATGAAATTTATTTCGTGAGTTGGTGGGGTAAACAATAACTTTTTCGCTTATTTTTATCTTTTTTTTATTTGGGATATCTTTTGACTGTTTATTCAAAACAATTATGTGGAGTTCGCCTACTATCGTGCCATAGTTAACCATTCTCCGACAAACAGAGCTACTTTCTTCAAATATTTTTTTGTCAGTGCTAATCATTAAAATTTTCATATTCATTGACTTTTTTTTTGTTTAATATATTATATTAGTAATCATTATGAAAAGCGTCGTCAAAGGGCTAGTCCCGCGAAGGCGCTTTTTGTTTTTCTAGCTTCTTTAATTCACTCCTCACATCTTCCAAATACTGAATTGCTCTTTTCCAACCGCAAGCTTTTCTTAACAGAAAAGAAGTTTTCTTTCTATTAGGACTTAAAGCAACCTTGAATTTATTTTTGTTTTCTAAATATTTAACTAAACTAGCGAAATCTCCATCACTCGTTATTAAAATAGCATTATCATATTCTAACAACAAATCAACAGTTGTTAATGTTAAGTCAACGTCAACATTACCTTTTGGTTTCCCATTACTTTTTTTTGAAATTTCTTTAAAAGAAATTTCAAAGCCAGCATTTCTTAACAAGGAATAAAATTTTTCATTTTCTTTTATGTACCCTATAAACCAAAAAGCTTTAACAACTTTATACTTATCTTTTAAATAAATTCTTAATTTAAAAATATCTACCGCCCAACCATCATCTTTCGTACCAAGATACAAGTTCTGAGCATCTATAAAAGCATAATTATTTTCTTTGTTTTTATTTTTCATATTTTTTAAGAGCCTCTTCTACAGAATTTGCTACAATAAGCCCCTCCCCTTTTTCAAACTCTTTCTTACTTTCCATTAATTCTGAATGGAAAATATCTTCTATCAAAAGTTTTTCTAAATTATCTAAAGTATTTTGAATGGAAAATTGTTTTGATTTTTCGTAAGCGTTTTGGATAATCCCTTGTCTAAAAAGATCATTCTTTAAGACTTTAAAAATAGCTTTTTTCAAAGCTTCTTTGTCATTAGGCTCAACCAAAATCCCTTCTACATTATTTTCAATCAATTCAGGTAAAGAACAGATATTAGTAGTAATCACGGGCAAACCTAAAGTCATTGCTTCCACAGTATCAAAAGAAAAACTTTCCCAATTAGTATTGAAAACAAAAATATCAGCCAATTGTTTTTGTTTTAATAATTCTTCTCTAGTTAGTTGCCCTGTCAAAATAACTTTTCCCTGCAAACCTAACCTTTCGATTGTTTCTTCTAATTCTTCTTTTTGAGGGCCACCTCCAACAATAACTAATTTAACTTCTGGAATTTCTTGCAAAATATTCGGCATCGTTTCAATCAACACTTTAAAGCCTTTCCAAGGTACAAGTCTCCCCACAGATAACAACACATTACTTTCGACTTTATGGACTTTATGAACTTTTAACTCGTTTATTTCTATCCCGTTATAAATTACCTTAATTTTTTCAGGAGCAATCCCCCAATTCACAATAACTTGTTTAAAGTAATGACTAGGAACAATAATTTTATCAGCCTGTTTAACTACACAAAATTGAATTTTCTTAAAAAACCGAACTTTTAAGCCATAGTTATTTCTCGTAGAGAAAGTATCTAAATCATCTTTTACACCAAACCTCTGAACCCCTTGCTCCCATGCATAATCACCAGCAATCCTAATGAAAAACTTTTTCCTTAAAAATTTGTTAGCTAACATAGTCGGCAAACCAACACTCACTGGATCTTGAGCATAAATAACATCAACCCCCTTAGCTCTTTTAAGAATTTTGAAAAAATAAATAATATGACGAATAATTTTTGGTAAATTCCTAACTTCACCAAAAGAAAGGACCACCACTTCAATCCCCCTTTTTGGTAATTCATCAAAAAGAAGCTTTGAATAAGTAGCCGGTCCACCAATATCCGGCGGGTATATTCCTGTTGTAATTAAAATTCTCATATATTTAACTTGACTTTTTTACTCCTTAAGATAATATTAAACTAATCACCAACGGAAAAGATTACCCTACAAGGTTTCGTCCTTGTAGGGCCTTTTCTTTTTATAAGAAAGCTTCTTATCTAAATTGTTCATAAACCTTAAATATGGTCTAACTATTTTAAATCTCAAAAGAGCAGAAAATTTAAAGAAGTTCGGAATCAAAACCGCTTTTAGCTTATTCTGTTCTAATAGATATTTGACCAAACAATAAAAATCCCCATCTCCACTTATAATTATTGCTTTATCAAAATTAGGATATTCAATCATTGTTTGTAATACTAACTCAGCATCAACGTTCCCTTTAGTAGTTCCATCCTTATATCCCAAAGTTGGTTTAAAAACACAAATAAAGCCAGCTTCTTGTAAGAACTTATATAAATCATTATTTCCCTCTACGAAACCAATAAATAGAAAAGCTTTATTAATCTTATATTTTTCTTTCAGATAAACACGAAACCTAGCAAAGTCCAATTTCCAACCTAAAGACTGAATACTTAAATTTAAGTTCTGGCTATCTATAAAAGCATAATTATTTTTTTTATCTTTCTTTTGCATCATATAATTTTTCTCTGTTGGTAAAAAGAATCATTTCTTTCATCTCCCGTGCGATCTTCTCCCAGTCATACTCTTTTACGACCATTTGATAAGCTTGTTTTACGACGCGATCTCTAAGGTCTTGGTTGCCAAGTAAAAATTTCACTTTTTCAGCAATTGATTCTGGATCTTTAACCTGACAAAACAAACCCGTCTCATTATCTTTTAGAAAATCAGGGATTCCTCCAACAGAAGTCGCAATGACAGGTGTTTTGGTTATCATAGCCTCCAAAAAAGAATTACCTAACCCCTCTGACAAAGAAGGTCTAATAAAGATATCTGAGATTTTCAAGTATTTAACTAGTTCATCCTGTTTGATATAAGAAATAAAAATAACCCTGTCTTCCAAGTTTCTTTCCGTTGTTATTTTTTCTAAATTTGTTTTATCTTCTCCATCCCCTATTAAAATAAGTTTGATATTATCTGGCAAATAGGTCAGCGCCTTAATTAAATAATCTAAACCATTCTTGTAAGTCAGTCTACCTGTGTGGATTATAAACCTATCTTCCAATTGTTTACCTAGCTCTTGTTCAAGTTTTCTTAGATCTTTTATTGAAGATGTTTGTGAAAATACTTTTATATCAACCCCGTTAGGAATAACCTCAATCGGGCATTGAGCCCCCAAAGTCTTCGCCCAATCAGCCAAATAATTACTAATACATTGAATTTGATCAGCTCTTTTGAAGATATTCTCAAACTGACCTTTTATAAATTTAGTTCTTTTCTGAATATATTTTTGACTATCACCCTCTTGTAAAGTAAGTAAGAAAGGAACTTGTGGATTACTTTTTTTAAATTTTGATGCAGCTAATCCCGCGTAACTTGCCATAATCGCCCAAATTGAATCATAATTCCCTTGTTTATTTAGTTTTTTTGCCATATATTGACCAAAAAAAGCAAAGAATACCTTGTCAACCATCGGATGACCTATACCCACTCTAAAGACAGTTATATTGCCAATTTTCTCCTTCTGAGCAAGATTTTTATCCATTTTAGCCGTTATCATATGAAATTCAATATCAGTTAATCTGTCTGTTATTTCTTTAACAGCTACTTCTGCCCCTCCCACAAAAGGATAATAGGCAGTCGAAAACATAAGTACTTTCTTAGACATATTATTATTGTAACAGAAAACCTTAAGTTTAGAAGAATTATTATTCATCTAATTTAGTAGCAAAAACAACTCCGGTGATGGCTAAAGAAACAATTCCCATCAAAGAAATCGTCCACTTATTGATAAGAGGTTCATCAAAATCATCAACAGGGACTTGTTGCTGAAGATCAGATGAAGTTGCTGTCTCTGTTTTATCTTCTAGAATTACCTCTCCATCTTCTTCTGGCTCAACCTCTTCAATTAATGGTTTTGTGGCTTTATTAATATTTGCTACTTGAGGAACAACAGGAATCGGAACAACGATTTTTTGATCTATCACAGACTCTTTCCTATAATCGAAAGCTATACTACCATTTGGGTATAACAATTGAATATCGTCACCTTCTTTTGGAAAAAGATTAGTAACATGACTTGATAATTTTAATTGATTATCAGCTAACATTATTGTATTTTTGGGAAATGTCCAAAAATTATCACCGACCTTTAATCTCCACCAAGATAAGTTTAATTCATACTGCGAAGGATTATTAATGTTTACAAAAGAATTGGAATCGTCAAACAAAACATCTTTGATAAAAACTCCTGAAGAAATTACTTTTGTTTTAACCCTGTCCATAGCCGAATGTTTCCCTGAAGAAACCTCTAGGGTAATTAAATATTCACCTGGATATTGAAAAGCGTGTAAAACATTTTGACCAGCAACCCTTGAACCATCACCAAAAGACCAACTGTACTTAGCATTCTCAATAGGTTGGTTTTCTAATCCAAGAGATTCCCCTTTAAACATAAAGTCTGCCCCTGCAATAGGAATATCTTGAAAAGAAATAATATGAGCCTTAATCTGACTAACAAAAAGAATACTACCAGACCCTAGATCTAAACCTTGATCTTCTTGCTCACTAGGAGGAATTATTTCATCGTTTTCCTCAACAGGTTCATCTGGTTGGTTTCCTCCATTTGTACAAGCTGGAGTAGGAGTACCGGATTGCCAAGTCGAATCAATTTTTTGTAGTGAGTCACCATCACCGTTAGCTCCCCATTCTGATAAGTAATCTACACTGTCAACATCAATCAATTCATCATCCCTTAAAATTAAACCTTCGCCAGAATTAGAAAGAGAAAAAGCTGAATCAAAAACTAAACCAGAAAAATTAGGATAATCTACCTCAAATTTTTCAAAGTTATCAATAATCAATGCATAAGTTTTAGTAGGTAAAACAAGAGAATCCCCTTCAATAATTGACTTTATTCTATGGTTAGTTTCTGCCTCAAACACCTTCCAGCCTGAAAGATCAACATCCTCTGTAGTTGTATTATAAATTTCAATCCATTCCCTCCCACTATCGCTACCTTCTAAATTGTACATTACTTCTGTTATTTCAATTTGGGAAAAAACAAAACTAGGAGACAAAAATAAAACAGACAAAGCAGTTACTAAAAGTAACTGCTTTGTCTGTTTTAAATTTTTATTTATTCTCATCTGGCTTCTTAACATATAACATTTTCTCTAAAACATCCTTGGGTATTTCTTTCGTCTTATCATTCACATGTTCATTTTTGTATTTTCTTTGGTTAAATTTTTGTTGAGGTACAGATTTCAAATCTTTTTTATCAAAAACTTTTTTTACTTCTTCTTTATCTTCCCCCCGAAAATTTTGAATGGCATTAGATAAAGCTTTTTTCAAAGCATTTCCATTGTTATTCTCAAGAGTTTTCTTCTCTTTCCTGAAAGTAACATTATTAATTCTTTGGTAATCTTTTCTACCTTTTAAATCATTCAAACTGAGAGAGGGAGAGTTCTTAGATTCGTTTTTTTGGAATGAACGTTTGTCATTTTTTTGAGGTTCTCCTATCGGGGATTCCCCTTTCTTCTGACTTTGTAAATTGCTTTGATTATGCCATTCAGATATTTTTTTCTCTACCTGTTCCTTTGGTTGAGTAAATTGTTTTCTAGAGAACTCTATAACCTCATCTTTAAAAGAAAGAGTTGGTTTTTTAATAGGAGGCAAAGTTCTAGCAGAAAAAGGAGTAGAACTAATCCCGTCTATCATCAACTTCAAATAAATTTGAGCAAAGCCTAAATTAACAATATCCTCAACTAAAAACTCAGGAGAAAACTCCTTTTCTAGTAACTCCGCATCTGTAGCTCCTACTCTAAAAGCAACCATTGTCCCCACATTACCAAAAACAGCCGCGTGCACTTTCTCTGGCATCTGCTCTATGTATTGATGGGCAATAGTAAGATTTAACTTATATTTTCTTGCTTGAGATAAAATATCAGCAAAAGAATCATTTGCTAAATTCTGAAACTCATCAATATACAAATAAAAATTAGGTAATTTGGCCAACTCATTTTGACTAACATCAGCTCTACTCATCGCTGCTAAATATATCTTTGTAGTTAGCATGGAACCTAATAAATCAGCGTTGGCTTCCCCTACTTGTCCAATGGACAAATTAACTAAAAGTATTTTTTTATTATCTATAACATCACGAAAATTAAAAGATGATTTTTCTTGTCCGATTATATTTCTTATCAAAGGATTTGATGTAAATTGACCCACTTTATTTAAAATAGCAGCATAGGCATCCCTTCTATACCTATCATCCCACCCAGCAAATTCTTCAGTCCAAAAAGCTTTTACTGACGGATCTGTAATGTTATTTACTACCTTTTTACGGTATTTTGCATCCGTGAAAATCTTAGTCATTCCCAACATGGTCGATCCGGGGTACTCTAAAAGAGCCAACAAAGTATTGTTAGTAATGTGTTCCATACGATCGGAAAAAGTATCTTCTCCCCAAATCTTCTTAAAAGCAGATAAAAGCCCTTGAGCTACTAAATGTCTTTTGTCTGGACCAACGTCCTCCATAACGTTAAAAGAGATCGGATTATTTACATCAAAAGGAGCAAAATAAATCACATCTTCAATTCTGTTTTCAGGAACATAGTCTAAAAACTTTTTGACAGACAGTCCATGTGGGTCAATAAAACAAATCCCATTTCCACTCTGAATATCTTGAACTGCCATGTTTTCTAACATAGTAGACTTCCCCATACCAGTTTTCCCAATAACATAAAAATGTCTAGTTCTATCGGAAGCTTTTATTCCAAAAGAAGTTCGCTTATTACGACGGTCTATCCCGGCAAAATATGTAATTGGATTTTTTTCTTCCATTCTTATTATTATAAGTTATTTATCAATTTGGTAGAAGTGCTCCAGTTGTATATCTATTACTTGCAGACCAAAGCATCCAGCTATCTAAACCAGCGTCATAGGTAGCATTAATCTGAGCACGAACTTCTGCTGGTCCATAATCAGCTCCTAAATCAAAATCTTGTAACCAAGGTCTCAATTTTTTAGGGTCCATACCAGCATTTTTAGCCTTTATTACCGCTTTATCCATTGAGTATTTCACCACTTCATACGGATAAGCAGCTGGGTTATCTAGGCCGATGAAATTTTTTGGATAATGGGAGGGATAGACCATTGGAGCAATAAAATCAAAAGAAGGTAGAGCATACTCCAGAATTTGTCCAATATTTAAATCATCATCATTCGTGGTTACCATACCAAATAAATCAGCAGATAAAACAAGGTCCAAGTCACTTAACTCAGCGTCTAAATAGGTAAAAAATTCACGTAATATTTTTGCCTTACCAGTATCTACATCAGCAATAATTCTTTCTTCACTAAAAGGATAATAAATCTCAGACATATCTCCGTCCGAAGGAAAGCGAATATAATCAAAATTAATTTCATCAAAACCAATTTGGTATGAATATCTTGCTAAATCAATTATGTACTCCCAAACTTCAATGGAACCAGCATCCAACCAACTAATTCCTTTATAGTCTTTCCAAATATCACCGTCCTTCGATTTTTTTACGGCTAAGTCAGGGCGTTGCTCCACAAGATGAGGGTCTTGAAAGACAGAGATTCTACCAATCACATAAATATTTTTACTATGTAAATATTCCAAAAATTCTTTTATATCTGGAATACGATTGATGGGAGCGTCGTACCTTTCTAAATTTTCATCGCCCTGAATCATAAAAGAAATTTGTCCCGTATAATCTTTGATATCTATGATTATGGAATTTATTTCTGTATTATCAACAATCTTGACCAAATTATCCCTAATATTTTTTGTACCAGCTACCCAACTGGTCATGTAAATAGTCTTAACTTGCTCAGGTAAAGAGATGTGAGAAACCACCTCAGCTTCTTCTTCTCCAGCTACCTCTATCATTGAAGCTTCATTAAAAAAATTTATCGTAGAAACTGTGCCATAAACAATAAAAAACCCTGTCATTAGAAAACAGAGAAGAACACCACTTATTGTTATTTTTAAAATTTTTAGTTTATTATTCTTCTTTGGTTGTACAGTCATCATTTTCCACATAGACGTTATCTTGTAATTCTTCTTGTTTGTCTGTAACTAAACTTACTTTTCTAGAAAGATAAAGTGACTGCACCAAAATAAGTAATCCTAGAATAGGGTAAATGAAGATGTCCCACGTGTTAGGAAACCCTAAAAATGGGAATAAAATCACTAAAAAACCTAAAATTGATAACCTTTTCATCCCGTTAGAGATAGCTTACCCTAAAGCAAGCGATCTTAGATTAACTGATAATTTTCTAATTTCCCGTTCTTCATTTAAATAAAGGTAAACCTGAATTTTCTTATCAAATCTCTAACGGGATTCATTATTTGTATTATACTTTATTTTCCTTGAATCACAAAAACAAACTCCCCTTTTACCTTTGATAGATTATTACTGAAATAATCCATGACTTCTGAGATATTTCCTGAAACAATTTCTTCGTAAATTTTTGTAAGTTCTTTAGCAACAACAATTTTTTTCTTATCACTTCCTTCTACTTCATTTAACAAATCCTTCAACAATTCTAAAGTTTTCAAGACACGATGAGGTGACTCATAAAAAACAACTGTTCTTTCAGAGTTGATAGCTTCCATTAATAACGTCTGACGACCTTTTTTGTGAGGTAAAAAGCCTAAAAATAAAAACTGGTCTGCTGACAAACCACTCCCTGACAAAGCTGTGATAAGCGCTGAAGGCCCTGGAACTGGGATAACATTCACATTATCCTTTAATTTTTCTTTTACTTCAGTAATTAACAGAAAACCAGGATCGGAGATAGTTGGAGTACCTGCATCTGAAACTAAAGCTAAATTTTTTCCTTGACTTAATAAATCTAAAATTTTATTTGTTTTATATTTACCACTAAAAGTATGATAAGAAATTGTCGGAGTTTCAATTTCATATTTACTTAGAAGTTTTTTTGTTACTCTTGTGTCCTCACACAAAACAAAATCAACTTCTTTAAGAATTCTCAAAGCTCTTAATGTAATATCTTCTAAATTACCTATGGGTGTAGCAATTATATATAAATTGGACATAATTTTTTAAGTCAGAGCCACCTGTCAGAATTGAACTGACGACCTATGGTTTACGATACCATTGCTCTACCAACTGAGCTAAGGTGGCTTAACCAGAGCCCAGAAGCGGAATTGAACCGCTGACCTCATCCTTACCATCAAGTAGGCTTAGGTCTTTTCCCACAAATATGTTGAAAACAAAGGCTGAAAGTCGTGTTTAGATTAAAAAATATATACTGTTATGATGACCTCATTTGTTCTAAAAAAGACCCTCTAAAATCACTACAATTTACATATTAAATTTAATAAAATTCCTTCCGACTTTCTTCATAATCTCATATCTATATTAAATTATCAATGTTCAATTTATTCACATCATCTCTAAAATCTTCTACTCCCATAGAACGAAGATATCTATCTGTCATTCTTAAATCTGTATGTCCCATTAATTTTTGTAATTTATAAGAGCCAATTCCATTCTTGGCACAGGCACAAGCAAAAGTATGTCTAAACATATGTAAATGAAATTTAACTCCGGACAACCGAACTAATTTCTTCACAAAATGATTTAAGCCATCTCTACTAAGTCTTCCGTCTTTATTATTAGAAACTATAAGATATTCTGTTTTATATCCTTTTTTATTTCTTTCTGTAATATATTCTTTCAAATGAATACTTAATGTGGGGTTAATTGGCAACTCTCTGGTTTTCTTTGATTTTGAAGTTCTTCCCTCTACATTCAAAATCCTTTTTTCCAAATCTACATCCATAGTTCTCAAAGAATATAATTCACTTTTTCTTATTCCTGTATAAAATAATAAATAAATTATTGCCTTGTCTCTTTTCAAGAGTAACGTGTTTTTAGAATATAAGTCTATTGCCCCAATAATTCTTTCTAAATTTGATTTAGAAAAGGATTTTCTATCTACATATTCTGGCTCAGCAGGTTTCATTTTAGCTAAAGGATTTTTTTCTAAATACCTACGATCTTCTAACCAATTAAAAAATGAGTTTAGCCGACACCAATAAGACATCACTGTGGATGCTTTTATTCCCACTCTAACTTCCCCCTTACCAACAATTCTTTTCCTTACATCAAGTTCCTTAAAAAAATATGACATTTTTTCTGAACTAATAATTACAGGAGACGTCATCTCGGGCATTAACATTGTAAAAACCCTAAAAACTTCTTTATAACCCTGTATAGTAGCAGATCTTAATTTACGAGTATGAGTTACATACTCAATATACTCTTCAAACAACCCTTGTAAATCTTTTTGCATAACAATTTATACATTAGGCAACCGAACTGTTGCGTAATGTATTGTTGGTGCAAAAAAATATGGCTACCATTTAACCCCACGCAACGTGAGATAAAATGGTAGCCACACTAATCTTCCCCTACCCTGTGAGCTTCTCTCTCCTTTTGCTATCGTTCTGTAAAAACATCATTCTGAAATTTGTCTATAAGAAGTTTATTCGATTGTTACCTATAATAATAAACTGTATTTTATTATTTATCAAGACCTACTTTGTGTATATCTTTAGACCTCTTTTTATAAAAACGAGGATTTTGTTTTTTATCTTCTTTAAGAAGTCAAGTAAAAACATTAGTGATATTATTTCTTTCTTCATCAGTCCATTTTATTTTTTTAGCGTACATTATTCTTGAGCTTTAATTTTTGCCTCTATAAGTTTTACTTGAGCAACTAAGGTTTCCAAAAACCAGACAGCATCTACCTCACTTGGTTCGTCTGTATTCCCTGAATGTGCTACACCATCAGCATCTCCACGATAAGCATATAATTTATCTAAAACACCTTGTTGTGTAGGAGCAATTATTCCACTTTCTCTTAAAGAGATTATTGCTTTTTTATAACTATCTTTATCTCCAATGACTTTAATATAATTTTCTATAGAAATAGCAAAATCTTTTATAATATCATTTGGTGTCTTTTCTCTTGTTAATAAACCATTCAAAGCACGTCTAAAAAAATCAAGGGCATCTCCTGAATGTTCTGAAAAAATTCCCTGTACATCTTCTATACTTTCAGCAATACCTTCATCTATTTTTAACACAACCTGATTATCTCCATCTATTGTATAAACACTTCCTGATACGTTAAAAGCTGTATAAACATCGTTCCATATTTCTCGATATGTTTGTATATAAAGTTTTTCCTTAACTAAGTTAAGAAAAATCTCTAATGCTTCAAAAACCTCATCATATGACCCTGCAGATATAGCCACAATACAATCTTTATTTAATAAAACCTTTGTCTTATGGTTCAAGATGCTTGTATGTAAATAGTAACTTTCATTACCAATACCAATATGACTTCCTGAATTGTTAGAAATAATTGTAATCAAACGATCCCTCAAACCTTCGGAGGCATCTTGATTTCCCGAATATTCAATTTGTATATTGTTTCTTTCTCTAAAATTAGGCATATTTTTATATTTATTCTAAAATACCACAATCATAATTAGCCCATTTTGGTTTTGTCTTACATAAATTAAATCTTTCCCCATCAAACTCAAACCTAAATTGACCAGAAATTGGGTTATTTTTTTCTAAATACTTAGATATTGTTTTCTTAACAAGCTCTTTTGCGGAGTTTTTTCCATTTTGTTTTTCATATAAAGTTAGCTCAACACCATCTATACCAAAAATACAAGTCGCGTCTATTTTTGCATTTTTATTATTTATAATATCCCAATGAGAAACAAACCAAGACCCATCAGTAACACAAAAAGTAAAATCATTTCCAGATAAAATATATTTTTTATGTTTTATTATTATTTTATTACTCATTTTGGATTTATTTATCATTAGCTCCCATAAGACCATTTATAATTTGTAAAACAGGGTTTCCTGTCTCTTTTTCTGTTTTTGAAATAAAACCTATTGGGGCATTTTTGAACATTGCTTCAGTAGCATTTTGTAACATTTCTGACATCCGAGGTTTCTCTTGTTGTTGTTCGGCTGAAATAAAATCCTCTAAAGTTTTTGCTACAGTCGCTCTATGCCTATTTATAGAAGCAAGATGTGAATTTACATTATAATTTTTTATAATAAAAGAAAGTCCATACCATAATGTTGCTAAAATAACCAACTTAGAAACAACAACTCCCCAAATGGAACTTATATATGAGGCTTCTGGGTTTTTAGATAATTCAATCAAATTTTCTACATAAGAAAAAGTTTTAATTCCTAACCAAATAAGAATTCCTATAATTATGGCATAGCCAATTACGGCTAAAATTAACCATATTTTTGCCAATTTTTCATAACGCATTACTTCGTTACCGAAATGTTGTCCTGTACCTACAGTAGCACGAGTTCCTTTAGCTGATCCAACTTCTTTCCCTGTTTTTCTAATTTTTTCTGTATCTGTTTTTACCTTTTCTAATTCTTTTTCTAAACTCGTACGAAGTTGGGATACCTTGCGAACCTCTGCCTCTAATTCTTTTTCTTGTGGATTTTGCCGTCTTTTTTCTTCTCTCAAAAATGGTAGATATTTCATTACCATTTCTTGATAAACGCTGTTGTAATAACTATCTACTCTACCTTCAAAGTTATCGTGTTCTGCCTGAGCATTTGGAACAGTACCTATATCAAAATTTCTAAGCCATTCTAAATGAGTTATAAGCTGATCTATAAAAGATTTTATTTTGTTTTTATCAGTTCCTACTTCAAGTAACTTATCATATTCTAAGTCTTTTGCTTCTTCTAACCAATTTTGAGCTTTCGTAAGTTTCTTATTAGCATTTTCAAAAACCATTTTACCAAAGTCAGAATTCATTGCTAACGCTTTAATGTCGGTTTCTAATACATTTTCAGTTGTAATTTGTTCTGTAGTAGTCATACTTTTTATATTTTTAATCTGTTTTTTTATTGTAAGAATAGAGAAAATAAAAATTATTATACCACTTCTTAAGCTTCATTCCCAGTATAAATACCGTCTTTTTCTCTTTTTGCTTTACGGAGATCTGCTAATGAAAATGGCGACATATTTTTAACCTCTTTTTTCTCAATTTTACCCCAATTCTTTGGATCAAGTCTTTCTTTAACAAATTTTGCGGTATCTACCTTAATCTTTAATAACTGAGGATTTTCAGTTCTTACAAATCCTCCTGTATCTTTATCAATAACTTTATTTCCAGAATTGTCTCTGACACAAACATTGGAACGGATATTAAGTGTTCTTTTTATTTCACGATCGGCATCGTCCAATAATTTCTTCCTCCTTTTCTCTAATCTATCAGTACTATAAACCTTCCTTTTCTTGTCTAAAACATCTCTTAGAACTTCGCCTGTTTCTGGGATTATATTATTTCTTTTAATCCACATCATTATTGTATTTACGCTTATTTTTTCTACCTTTTCTTCTCCTTTATCGTCTATATAGATATGCGAAATAAACCCTTCTTTAGGATAGATAGTTTTACCAGAAAGTATTAAATCCATTAGCGTACTGACGATTAATAAAGACAACTTAACATCGTCACGCTGTTTTGATCCGTTTTTCTTTATAATTTCAATCTTTTGTTTTGAATTTGATTGGCTTTCCATACTTTTATTATATCTGATAACAAAAGTATTAACACCCTTTTAAGAAACGACCAAACCTAAATTATAGTCTTCGTAAGCACGTTCTTTTTTAGATAAACGTCCTTCTAAAAATTCTGGGATATCAACTATTCCACCTGCTTTATCAAAATCTACCTTAACTATCCCTGCTTTGAAAAAACGAACCACTCCGCTTTTTGGATTTATTCCTTTATTTTCTAATCGTTCTCCAAGTTCTTTATAGTTATCTTTATTCATAAGGAGTAATTTATTGTTTGGATGACGACTTAAATAAATAATATCATCTGGAAAATACTTTATATATTTTTCTGGGAGTTTTAATTTCATACATTTTATAATCCTAAATCACTACAATCAACAGTATTTATTAAAGCCCCACCACCAAACCAAGAGGCTTTTCTCATATCACAAATTTGTTTTGGTGTCATATTACTCGTATCTGGTTTATATTTATCTGCTTCAATATATTCTCCATTACTACATTTTTTTACAGCTTTCCAACCTTCTTGTGGGACAAGGATATATTTATTAACTGGATTTATACAATTAGAACTTTTAATAACAACTTGATCTTGAGTTAAAAACTCAGAAATCGTATTAGAATAAATTTGATAAGAAGGGGTTTCCGATAGTATATTTTCTATTTCATTACGGATACTTTCAATATCTTCTAATGCACTTAGAGTTGCTGAGTACCTTTCAGCGATACTGTTTGTACTTTCAAATCTTAGCAAAAACTCTTGTCCATATGCTTTGTTATCAGCAATACTCATTTCAATATCAGCCTCTAATTCTTTTTTTAAGTTATCAAAATATACAAAATGGGCATTTATTAGTTTCTCTGCATTATATAATCCATTATCATAGTCCTTCTTTTTAAGTGAAGAAACTATACTGTCAACTTCCCAAGAATAGGTTAAAATACCAATTAAAGAATTAGATAACACAAAGGATAGATTTTTTTCTCTAATTTCCTCAATGGCGATTAACT
This sequence comes from Patescibacteria group bacterium, assembly GCA_034661035.1. Lineage (GTDB taxonomy): Bacteria > Patescibacteriota > Minisyncoccia > Phycocordibacterales > UBA12079 > JAGYLJ01. The sequence continues at coordinate 81,501 of JAYEKM010000008.1, forward strand.
CATTATATGTTTCTGTAATAATATCTATTGAGTACAAATCTGATAACTTTTTTAATTTTTCTATCCGTAAATCTGATAATTCTGTTTCAGATTTTACTATTTTTGTTTTAACTTCAAGACCAGCTTCGTTTAAGCTCTCTATTTCATTTTTTATACTTAGGAGTGTTTGATTGAAATCATTTATTTTTTGAGTTTGTTGATTTTCCTCTTGAGAAATTTTATTGCTGTTTATATCTGATTGGCTAATTTTTTCTGCGACCTCTTTTATTTCAACTTTCTCCTTATCTAAAACTAATTCCTCAGTAATATCGTCAGTCAATAAATACTCATCTAAATTTAACTCCTTCTTTTCCTGATTACCATTATTCAAAAATTCTTTTGATTGACCTATTTTCTTCACAGTAAAATACCCACCAGTAGAGACAACTAAAATACTAACTAATGAAAAAATAAGTATGGGTATTTGAATAAATCCTTGTGAGGCTTTTTGTTGGTTTGATTTTTCTTTTATTTTTTCTATTTCTAACTTATTATCTATAAAGTTAATAGGGTTTTGTTTGCTTGTTTTTTTAGTAAAAGAAAGAACAAACAAGAAACCAAGCATAAGACCTACAATTTTAGAAACAAATAGAGTGATGCTTCCTTCATAAATAGCAATTTGAGTAGGGGTAATAAAACCTAAGAATAAAAGAGTACCTAATACATAAATAATCCTATTCCTATATTTTGGATATGGGAATACAGCAAGAGCAAGAAATAAACCGATAGTAGCTATAAATAATCCCGAACTAAATATATAGACAGCCTCAAAAGATGAAACACTGGATTTTCCAAAAATTCCCCATAAATGCCAATCTCCAAAAAGATTAACAAACCATTCTAAAAAAGTAAGTGGTATGTTCCAGATAGCATTTACTACTACGGCTAACAAAGCACCTAAATACATTGTTGGAATAAAGATTATAAGTCTAAGTATTTTAATCATATTTTCATATTTTTAAGGAGCAGACATACAAAAAGCCCGCTACCAGTAGAGCCTAAGCTCCTATAAAGGTTTCCCTCTATAACGCAGTGAACGCCCTGATAACGGGGTTTTTATGTTCACTGCGCTTTTACATAATATCTATTATTAAAAAATAATAGGGTTAGACGTTATCCTTTCGAATTTGCTTATTTAATTGTGATATTACTATAACATTTATTTATATTTATAAAAAGAAAACCCTAATTAGTAGAGTTTTCTTTTTTCCTATATTTTAACCTTTGGAACTTTTTGGATCTTTACTTTTTGGATAAGTTCTTTCTTCTTGAAAAGTGGTAGGAGATTTTTTTTGGATTTTCACAGACCCTCCACTTCTTCCTACTAACTTTTTCAAAATTCCGCCCTTCAAAGCGTTTTCTTTTGTATTAAATCTTTTGATAGTCCTATCGGTCTTATCATTTGTAAGTTTCCAATCTTTTTTATCTTTATCAAAAGATACTGTAAATTTTGTTAAATTTCCCATATTTTTATAAAGTTAACTATTAAAAACAAGTTTGTTTCTTAAGCCTGAAACATATCTCCAAGCTTCTAATTCCTTTCCTATCCTACCAGCAACAATTCCTTTCTCAATATCTATTTGGTCAGCAAACTTAATAATTTCTGTTTTTATATTAGCGGTATTTAGATTTTTCTTAAAATCTTGATAAATTTTATCGTTTCCTATTAAAATTTTTTGAGCAAATACATTAGCCTCTTCCTCTTCTTTATTTTGTTTTGAACTCCCCCCGTTTTCCAATTCAATAAAACTTTCTTTTTTACCGTGCTTTAATATATGTCCTATTTCGTGAAATAAAGTAAACCAAAAAATGTCAGCATATTTATTAAATAAACTTAATTGAATTAAAGGGTTTTCTTTTGAAATCCAATAAGTCGCTCCATTTACTTTCGTTTTTTTGAAATGAGGAACAAATACCAACTTAACACCCGCTTCTGCACATAGCTCAACTAATTGATTTAAGAAAACATCAGAACTTTCCTTAGTTAAAGAACGCATTTTATCAACATTTCGTTTTAAGATTCCTTTATCAAAAGAACCTATTTCTCTCTTATTAGCTTCTATTTCTCCAATTCTTAACCAAGAAGCTAATGAATAATCATCAATTTTTCCTTTAACCGATCTTCTAAAAGAAACACCCATAATATCAGGAACAAAACCAAGAGAATTAACATTAAAAAATTTTAATAACTCCTCAACCTTTACAAGACTATTTGTCGTTTTTTCAACATATCCCCTTTGAGCCATTTCGTTATAACAAGAATAATCTTTTAAGAATTTTACTTCACTATTTAATCTTTCTTTTTCTTCTATTCTTGATTTATCTGCCCAATATCTTGCTTGTATGCTTACCAACATTTTTTGATCTAAATCTAAAACTCTTTCAAGCTTCAAAGCGGTCTCGGGTGTAACGGGTTCTTTCCCGTTCAAAACTAAACTTATCGTTTTTTCAGACAAGCCGGTTCTCAAACTTAAATCAACTTGTGACATTCCAAGATATTCCAAAGTATCTTTAATAACCTCACAAGGATGTATCGCTATTGGAGAAATATAACCTATCTTTTTATTTACCATAATTTTATTTGTGATAATTTTTAATACCTAAAATTTTTATAGCAGTTATGGTGCTTTGGTTAGCAGGATCATAACTACCAAACGGCTCAAAAATTAACCTATTTTTACTTCTTTTACCAGAAATACTTGGTAAATCAACTGCAAAATACAAAAACTTTTTCCCTTCTTTTATTGAATGTTTACCACTTGATACAGGAACTTTTGTATAATTATCAGCCTCCGCTAACTCAATCAATCTTTGAGCAACCTTTTTTTCAACCTTAAGATCATACTTAGAAATAAGAAATTCAGAGTTTTCAAGTTGTTCTTTTAATTTATCACTATCCCAATGTATCTGCATATTATTTTAATAAAAAATAGTCAAAAAAGCAAATCTTCTTTACCTTATGTGTTAATAAGTTTTATTATAACCTTTTTAATTATTTTAATCAAGAAATTACTAAACCAAATTATTCAATGGATGTTTAGTCATCTGCGATCTTAAATGTTCGGCACTGGCTGAAAGATAAATAGTTGTTGTTTTGATATCACTATGCCCCATCATTCTTGAAAGAGAATAAATATCACACCCTCCCTCCAACATTAAAGTAGCAAAGGTGTGCCTTAATTTATGCACATAAAACTTTATTTTTGAAACTTCATTCATCTTTCTAACCAAATGTTTTAAGCCGTCACCAGTAAAACCTTGATTTCGGTTCAATGATGCAAAGAACTCAGGACAAGTCTTCTTAAGACGTTTTCGCTCCTCTAAATACCTTTCTAATCGTCTTGCTAAGGTATAACTGATAGGAACTACTCTATCTTTAGACCCCTTCCCTTGTCTTACAAAAATAGAAAGGTTTTCTATATCAACATCGTTCAATTGTAAATTTAATAATTCACTCTTTCTTAATCCTGCAAAAACAAACATTGAAAAAATTGCATAATTTCTATGTCTCAAGTATTTATAATCATAAGGATAGTTATAAACAATATCTAACAACTTTAAGACTTCCTGTTTTGTTAGCTTCGGAGGTAATTTCTTTTCTATTTTAGGAACTTCTATATCTTCAATAAAATTAGTCTTCATATGTCCGTTTTCTACACACCAACGAAAGAAAACAATTAGTGATTTATGGTAACAAATAAAAGTTCTGGGTTTCCAATTCCTTTCAACCCTACCAAACAAAAAGAAATCTTTTACGTTCTTGTCAGTTATGTCTTCAATTTGAGTAATCCCCGAAACTTTAGAAAAATACTTTGTTGAACTTTTATAGTTCACTGTAGTGTTAGGAGAATAACCACGAATAAACAATGAGTAATCACAAAACTCTTGAACCAATGTTTTTATATACATATTACTGCTTTTTATTGCAGTATTTTCTTTGAGCCGTTGATCGGAATTGAACCGATGACTTCCGCCTTACCATGGCGGTACTCTACCAACTGAGTTACAACGGCATATATTTTTTAATTACCCGATGACCTCATCCCTCAGGGTGTTGGTCTATAAAGTATCAAAAACAACCATTACATCTTTATTTATCAATATATCTTAATTTTTTAAGGTAGACCCACATATTACCATGGATGCGCTCTACCAACTGAGCTATCTGGGCTTTTACATTTCGCACACAATATCAATTTCCTATACACTAAGACCAGGATCCTACCAATCCCGACGATTCTGTCGGGACCCCGACCTTCAGCGTCGGGGCTGAGCTATCTGGGCTTACTAATCTATATAGTATTTTATTTTAAGTGTTTTTGCAAAAAAAGCTTATCCTAATAAAAATAGAAGGGGCTTGGTCACGAATCACTAATGATTTTATTCGTGCTTCACAAAGCAAAACCCCAACGCTATCACGTTGGGGCCTAACTGTATTATGCGCGAGTGATGGGACTTGAACCCACGACCTCCGCTGTGACAGAGCGGCGCTCTAACCAAACTGAGCTACACCCGCATTTTTATAAATTTTTCAAATCGATCCTTTTTTCTTGGTAAGAATAAACTATTCCCAAGCCCATTATACATTAAATTATATAATTTTAAAGAATCTTTAACACTATACTTTAAACAAAAAGCACTCCTTTTGCAACTAATCCCACCCCCCAATATTCCCTCTTTTTGTATATTATTATGTAAAGAATTCAAAAAATCTTTAGAACACGAAGTAAAAACTGTGTGAATCACAAAAGTTTGAGTTTTTCTATTCTTATGGACAAAACCTGTCCAAACATTACCGTCACCATCAAAATAACCTCTCACAAAATCTCCAAAATACTTTTTAGGAATATTATTAGGAAGTTTTAATCGATAAGTTTTTCTTTCTTTAATACCTAATCTTGCTAAATCCTCACAAATTTCATTACTTCCTATTTGCAAACGATAAAATATACTTTTATCTTTATTATGAATTCTTTTACTTATTTTATGTTCAGAGCCAATAACAGAACGGATACTAAACAACAATTCCTTATCTTTTATTTGGATAGCAAAATAATTTGATCCTCTCTTACTGCTAAATACATAGCCATCAGCCATAAAAAATCCTAATATATACGCCATCTCTGGCGACCATTTTTTAAAAAAATCCTTATTTACTTTTTTATAAATGGGCACACTGATATTATATATTGTGACAGGACATTTACCTAACCACTATTGTATAAAAACTTTTGTGTCGATGGAAGGATTCGAACCTTCGATCTGGCGCGTATGAGACGCCCGCTTTAACCAACTAAGCTACACCGACATAATCTATAATATTAAACCTAATATAGCATAAATCAAAGTATTTTTAAATAAAGCCACCAACGCAAACACCGACATTTCAAGAAATGTCGGTGTTTAAATTTGTTGCGGGAGTCTGATTCGAACAGACAACTGGAGGTTATGAGCCTCCTGAGTTACCATTACTCCATCCCGCGATATTTATATTCAATTTTCCAAAACTTTAAACTAAATTTATAACCTCCAAGGTTATAAGTCTATTGCCCCCTTCCGTGAGTTACCATTACTCCATCCCGCGATATTTATATTCAATTTTCCAAAACTTTAAACTAAATTTATAACCTCCAAGGTTATAAGTCTATTGCCCCCTTCCGTGAGTTACCATTACTCCATCCCGCGATATATTAATTAATCAAAAGTCTGTAAAGTCCATAAAGTCTAAAGTCTTTTTTCTAATTTATAAAATATACCGTAAAAACACTTAAAAAACAAGTTACTCTAGTTTGAGCTTTTGACTTTATGGGCTTTATGAACTTTCGGCTTTCGACTCTATATATATTCAAATTCTTCAAAAACTTGTCTATATAAATCAATTGCTTTTTTAGCTGTTCTTTTAGTCAAAATTATATCAGAACCTCCATGAGCTATACTATTTCTAATTTTATGAGCTTCCCAAGCTTTGTCCAAAGTAAGAAAATCACTTCTTTCAATTCCTTTTAACTTCTCTCCAACTCCTTCACCATGATAACCTGACTTTATTAACATCTTTTCCAAAATAACATCAGCGTCTAAAATAGCCAACTTCCACTCTGACTGAGATTCAGATTCCATATAATTTAAGATTCTTTCCCAACGTTCATTTTTAGAACCTTTTTCATCCATATCAGCAAAAGGTGAAATCACCGTATCAAAAACTTCTCTATCTTTTTCCTTAACCACTTGAATTTTCTGATATAAATACCAAAAACAAACAATACAAACAAGAGAAATTATAGTAGCAATAAACATTAGCTCAGCCCAGTACTTGTGATACAAGTCAAACAACGTGGCTGGATTTAAATAATGAATTAAGAATCCTATTAAACCATAAATCCAAGCGTAGATTTGTTGAATATTTAAAAAATCTATATTCTCCATGGTTTACATTATAAAATAATTAAAGAAAATTTGCGACTAAAACAATTCTAAAAATTGTTCGTCCGATCAAGATAAAGGCTTGATTTAGGATGTAAGTTATCCCTATTTATTATTTTCTCCCAAAAAACTTTTGCTAATTTCAAATAGAATATTTTCTTGCATTTTAGGAGCAAAAATTTGTAGACCTAAAGGCAATTCCTTGCCTTCTCTGTTAGTAAATCCAGAAGGAATTGAGATAGCCGGAGTACCAGTTACATTAGCCGAAACAGTAAAAGTATCAGCTAAATACATCTTTAAAGGATCACTTATTTTTTCACCAATTTTAAAAGCTGGAAACGGTGAAGTTGGAGTTATAATAACATCAACTTCATTAAAAGCTTTTTTAAAATCATCTTTTATAACATTCCTCAAAGCCACCGCTTTGTTATAATAGGCATCATAATAACCTGCTGACAAAACATAAGTTCCCAACATTATTCTTCGACGAACTTCTTTCCCAAAACCTTGACCCTTAGTTTTCATATAATCACCAAGAAGATTATCCCCTTCTTTTAGAGAACCATACCTAATCCCATCATATCTAGATAAATTTGTTGAAGCTTCTGCTGGCATAATGATGTAATACACAGCTAAGGCATAATTAATATTAGGTAGTTCAACCTCTTTTATTTTATAACCAAGTTTTTTCAACCGTTCAATTGAGTCATTAAAATTAACTAAAACGTCTTCGTCAATTCCCTCTTTTAAGAAACGTCTAGGTACCCCAATTGTTATTTCTTCACCAAATTTAATTTGCGACTCATCATAAACATCATTTGGAATAGTAGTACTATCCATCTTATCTTGCCCTTTAATACAATCAAAAATAATTTGATTATCATCAACAGTTTTACCCAAAGGGCTAATCTGATCTAAGGAAGATCCCATAGCCATAGCTCCATAACGAGAAACTACCCCATAGGTTGACTTCATTCCAACTACTCCGCAAAAACTAGCCGGTTGACGAATAGAACCACCGGTATCAGTCCCTAAAGCTCCCAAACAAGCTCCTACAGCCACTGCCACGGCTGAACCACCAGAAGACCCTCCCGGAACTCTTGTCTCGTCATGAGGATTTTTAGTAACACCATAGGCAGAGTTTTCAGTTGAACCACCCATAGCAAACTCATCCAAATTAGCTCCACCAATAAATACAGCTCCGGCTTCTTTTAACCTTTTTATGACAGTCGCATCATAAACAGCATGATAATTATCTAAAATTTTAGAACCAGCTGTTGTTCTTTTACCCTCTATTAAAATATTATTCTTTATCGCTAAAGGTATCCCTGTTAGAAGATTGATCTGTCCCTCCTTAATTTTTTCATCAGCTAATTTTGCCTGATCTAAAACATCATCAAAAACTTCAATAAATATGTTTAAATCTGGATTAATGTTATCTAAACAAGCCTGAGCTAATTCGCAGGCAGTAAAATCACCAGCCACTAAGTGCTCATGAGCTTTCCTTATCGTTAATTTTCTGGTATCAATTTTCACAGGATTTTTTTCACTTTAAAATAACCGTTTTCTTTCTTTGGTGCCTCAGACAAAATTGAGTCCGTAAATTCACCACTTTCATGAGATTTTTCATCTTCTCTCAATACATTTCTCAAATTACCAGTAATTTTTTTTTCTTTATCTATATCAATTGTTTGAATTTGATCAACAAAACCTAAGATAGAGTCCATATCTTTTAACAACTGTCCTTTTTCCTCCTGAGAAAGGTTAATTCTACATAAATTAGCCAAATTCTCTATTTCTTTTATTTCCATAGGTTTATTTTAACATCAATCTAAGATTTTTAGAAATTTATCTTCATTTAGAATCTTTACACCTAATTCCCTAGCTTTCTTTAGCTTAGAACCACTTTTTTCTCCGGCTACTACAAAATCTGTTTTTATAGAAACTGAACTAGAAATAGAACCTCCTAACTTACGAATCTTTTCTTTAGCCCCATCTCGACTCATCGTTTCCAAGCTACCAGTCAAAACAAAAACTTTATTTCTTAACTTCTGTGAAGTTTTTCCGGGATTCTTAATTTCAACTTGCTTTAATAGTCTTTCTAACATATTGATGTTCTCTTTATTCCCAAACCAAACTACAATAGATTGGGCTACAATACTACCAACACCATCTATTTTATCTAAATCTTCAAAAGAGGCTTTTCTAAAATTCTGGAAAGAATTAAAAGTGTTTGTTAAGTCTATAGCAGTTTCCTCCCCTACCTGATCAATTGACAAAGACATAATGAATCTAGCTAAATCAACTTTTCTGGCTTTTTCTATAGCTTCTAATAAATTATCAACTGATTTCTCAGCAAACCTTGGTAAAACTAACAAATCCCCCTTTTCTAAAGAAAAAATATCATCAAAAGTATTTACCAAATTTTCTTCTAATAAAATATCTATCACCTTAGGTCCAAGACCATCAATATCAAAAACTTTCTTTGATACAAAATGGTGAAACTTCCTTTTTAATTGAGCAAAAGAATTTTTATTTACACAACGGTAAGCAACTTGACCAGGAATTTTTTCAATCCTTCCGTCACCACCACAAGCAGGTACTTTTTTAGGAAAAGAAAACTTCTTTTCATTACCAATTCTCATATCTTTAATTACAGAAACAACTTTCGGAATAACATCCCCAGCTTTTTCCAGAATAATTGTATCGCCGATACGGACGTCTAATCTCTTAATTTCATCCTCATTGTGTAAAGTAACGCGAGAAACAACAGAACCAAGCACAGAAACAGGTTTTAGATGTGCCACAGGAGTGACAACACCTGTGCGACCTATTTGCAAAACAATATCTTCAATAGTCGTGGTTACCTGTTCAGTAGGAAATTTCAAAGCAATTGCAAAACGCGGCGCCTTGCCAGTATAACCAAGTTTATTTTGTAACCGTCTATCATTCACCTTAACTACAATCCCATCAACCCAATAATTTTCTTTCTCTGATTTTTTCTGCCATCTTTTCCAAAAAGAAATTACCTCATTCATCCCTCGGCACTTCTCATAATGATCACAAGTTTTTAGGCCCCATTTTTTTAATTGTTTTAACTCTTCAATCTGTGTCTTAGAAATTATTTCCTCCGGATAGGAAATATCGTAAAGAAAACAGTCTAATTTTCTACTAGATACTATCTTTGAATCTAATTGTCGCATTGTCCCAGCTGTTAAATTTCTAGGATTAGCGTATAAATCTAACTTATCTTTTTTTCTTTGATCATTTATTTTTTTAAAAATATCCTTGGCCATCCAGATTTCCCCTTCAACAATCACATCTACTTTTTCTCTTAAAAATAAAGGGATTGATTCAATAGTTTTTACATTTACTAAAACATTTTCTCCTACCTTACCATTACCTCGAGTAGTAGCCATTACGAGCTCACCTTTTATATATTCAAGAACAATATGCATCCCATCAATTTTTAATTCACAGGTATAAACCAAATCTTCAGATTCATTTATCTTGGCAAATCGTTTTACCTTCGCATCAAAATCCTCAATATCTTGCTCTGTAAAAGCGTCATTAAAAGACCACTGGGCTACTTTATGCTCAATTTTTTCGAATTTCTTTAGAGGTTCTCCCGCCACCCTTTGGCTAGGAGAATCAGCTGTTATTAATTGAGGATACTGAGTCTCTATTTTTACTAATTCATTCTTCAATGAATCAAGAGCCTCTTCAGAAATCTCTTGTTTATCTAAGACATGATAAAGATAACGATGTTTTTCAATAACCTTTTTCAGCTTTTCTAAGTGTTTTTTAACTGATTCTGGAGCTTGTTTATTAGTCATAAACGAATTATAGCATAAAAATAAGGCGAATTTGCTTAGCAAATTCGCCTTATTTTGACATTAAATTATTCGTAAATTACTCTCCAAGCTCTCTCTACCCTACGTGGATCATTTAAATCACAATTATTTCTCCCTCGAGAAATTATTTCCGTAACCATATCAACTCTTTTTGTAACAGTTACATCTGTACAAGGATATGTATTATCACTCCCAAAAGAAAATTCAAAATGGCTTACCCCATTACCTAGCTGATCAACTGTAGCAACCGTATCATTACAAGTAATTGTCGCGGCTGGAGAACTAGTTGAAAAAGCTTCTTGCTGTATATCCCAATATAAGGCACATTCCATACCTCCATCAGCCGCATAAAAAGCAAAAGTAGATTCTCTGCCTCCAAATGATAAACTCAACTCTTTTATAGAAATAGCAAAAACTGACATACCAATCAATAAAAACACATTGGCTAATAATAAAGCGATCAAGGAAACAAACCCTTTCTTAGAGTGTGGGATGTGGGATGTGGGATGTGGTTGGAAAAAACTTTGTTTTTCCCCAAAATCCATACTATTTATTCTTTTCTTATTTAACTGAAAATTCATCTTTTTAAATAAAATCTATTTTATAAATTTAAAACCTTCTACTCTCTTTTTCTACCTTCCAAATTATTGCCAATTTAATAAATGCTCTTTAACTACAAAAGTTCTGGAATTAGGTCCTTCCTGCCAAGTCATAGTTATTGTTACTATGACTTCTATGTTTTCAAAACCAGGAATTTCATTAATTTCAACAGTTCTGGTAAAAACTGAAGGATCTCCGCTACTATACCCATAAATTTTTGAGGTTGAATTAAACAACAAAGGATCACATCCCCCGTTACAAGTAGTTACATCTCTATGGACAGGAGCATTAACTATACACTCCTGTCCAATACAATTACAATTTAAACAAGGTTGAGTTGTCCCATCAGGCTTAACCTCTCTACCATTTAAATCAGTTAACCAATTGTTTCCAGTTAAAATATTTTCATCTCTAATATTTCTTACATATTCAATGGCTTCTTGAGCCAGGTACATAGCTGTAATTTGACCTTTAGTTGACTTAGAAATAGCTAAGCCTTCCATTACTAAGGTAAAAGGACCCATAATAGAAATTACTAAAACTGTAATTGCCACAAAAGTTTCAATCAACGTAAAACCACCTGTTGTTGATTTTTCTCTATTATTTTTTTTAAAAAATTTCATATATTCTTATCAAAACCTAAAAATCAATTAGTCTTTGGGAAGCTGTTGTCTGTAAATTAAAATACGATTTACCCCTATCTCCAATTGAACCTAAATCAACATAGCCACTAACTGTAATTAAAACCCTCGGCTGAACATTGTCACTAGTACTAGACCCTGAGACATAAAATTTTAATTCCTGCAAAACCACAGCACTTGCCGTCAAATTTAAGAAATTAGCACCACTATCATCAGACCTTTGAATTCTATTGCCCAATAGTCTATAGACAACTTGATCTCCTACATCAGTTGGATTACCGTCAAATGGTTCAAGAGCCAAATAAGTCTCGCCAGCTGAACAGTTTCTCGTATCGGTAATGGCACCAGTAGTTCCACAGTGATATGTGTAACCAACCCTTATCTCTCTAGACATCATTTCCATAGCCAAACTTAAATTATTAACAGCTGTCTGGATAGCTTGATTTTGTTTATTAGCATTTAATACCGCCAATAAAGCTCCCATAGCAATGACCATCACCATGCTAAAAATAGCCACCGCAGTAATCATCTCTACTAACGTAAACCCCGTTAGAAACTTATTTCTACCATCTTTATCTTTCTTAAAATTTCTCAGATTAAACAAACTAAAAAAATTGTTAAAATTTCCTGTTTCTAACGGGGTAAACCCTTTATTTAAATTACATTTATTTTTTTTAATTAATTTAAACATTATTCAATAGAAATTTGACCAATTTTATTTACAACGATTCTAGTTTCTTGTAATTGAGGTGATTTTATGTAGATTTCAGCGATATCTCTGTTTACAATTACACTCGTATTTATATAAGCAGTCGGATTAGGTCTAACAAAACTGATATCTAATATATTCGTGTCAATACAAGGACTCCCTACACACAATCTTTCAATAATATTACTGTTTTTTAGTTTTAAAGTATCTACAATCGTATCAGAGCCACTATCATAAAGATGGTTTTTGTTATTGTCTGCATAAAGAATCATGTTATCATTGATTGACATATCAAAAAAAACACCAAATCCAGCCTCAAAATCACCCAGACTAGACTCTTTCGACTGTAGACCGTAAGACTGAGCTTGTCGAATAGTTAGAGAGATTTCATAAGTTAAATTCTCAAGAAGTACATTATTGTTAAACCCTGATTGATTAAAAAAAACTAAACCAGAGACAATAACTAATATCGCGATTGACACTAACAGTTCAATCAAAGAAAAGCCTCTGTTATTTTTTAATTTTAAATTATTCATAACAGAAATGAACCTAATCCCCAAACATCCCAGCCAAAAAAGAACACTAACAACGTTCCAATTATTAAGAAAGGAGCAAAAGGTAGTTCACTCTTAATTGTAAAATTTTTACCTTTAAAAAACAATTGTCTACCTTTCATAACTTTTGATAAAGCAATTAGAAACAACCCTACCACTGCACCAATCCAAACTCCTAATATAAGAGCTGATGAACCTTCAACTAATCCTAAGAAAAAACCTATACCTAAAGCTAATTTAGCATCACCCAATCCCATCCATCTTCCACCAGAGATAAACCACAGAAAAGCAAAAGGGAAAGCTAAAATGGGTCCAGCCCATAAATTATTCGTCAAATAAAAACCAAATCCTTGAAAATCAAGAATTAAAAAGTTCAATAAAGCCAAACCTGAAAACAAAAAAACCAAGCAATCGGGAATTATTTTATGATACAAATCATAAACAAAGATGATAATTAACAATGAGAAAATTAGCCACAACAAAATTAAATTAAGTAATTGGAAATTAAAAATTGGAAATTGTTTAAAAATTAGAAATTGGAAATTAAAAATTGAGAGAAATAGTGTCCCTGTCACTATTTCGACCAGAGGGTATTGCCATGAAATCTTTTTATGACACCTCTGACATTTTCCTCTCAAAAAAATAAAACTCAAAACAGGAACCAATTCAAACCATCTAAGTGTCTCCTTACAACTAGGACAAATTGAACGACCATTTAGAGATATTTTTCCATACCTTAAAATTACAACATTTAAAAAACTCCCAATAATAGTCCCAAAAATAAATATTCCAA
>JAYEKM010000009.1:0-46618 GCA_034661035.1 Patescibacteria group bacterium
ATTGAATTAAAACAGGAAGTTTTTTTAATGTTAAGTAAAATAGATATAAAATACAGAGAAGTTTTAATTCTTAAATTTTTAGAAGAAAAAAGTTATCGAGAGATGTCTGATATTTTAAGGAAGCCAGAAGGAACAATCGCCACTTTGATAAATCGTGCTAAAAAAGAATTTTTAAAAATTTTAGAAAAACAATATGAAGGAAAATAAATTAGCAGAAAAAATAATAAACAAAATAAAAAACGAGGGCGTCAAACCGATCTCTCGTTGGAAATTTGTTATGAAAGATTCTTTATTCTGGGGAGCTTTCATGGCCTCTATTTTAATTGGAGGGATGGCTGTTTCTATCATTTTAAATACTCTTTTAAATAATGATTGGGATTTATATATGCAATTGAGTGGAGGTTTAAGTAAATTTATTGTAATAACACTACCTTACTTTTGGTTAATTTTATTGGGAATTTTTGTGGTAATTGCCTATTTAAATATCCAAAATACTAAAAAAGCTTACAAGCATAGTTTTAAAGTTATTATTGGGGGAGTTATCTTGATGAGTTTCTTACTAGGTCTAACTTTTTATAACCTAGGATTAGCTTCATCTTTTGATAAAAGATTTATTCAAAAATTACCTTCTCGTGTTCATCAAATAGCAGATCCGCGTTTAGGAGTCTGGCAGAAACCTGAGGAAGGTTTTTTGGTTGGTGAGATTCAAGAGTTTGATGAAAATAATCTAAGCATTGTAGATTTTGAAGGGAATTTGTGGGAAATAAGTTTAACGTCAGAATTAAAAGAATATCTTTTCCCTATTTTATTACAATCTAATATCAAGAAAATAAGGGTAATGGGACAGTTAAACTTAGAGCAGTGTCATAATTGTTTTTGTGCTTCAGTAATTAGGCCTTTGTCTCCTCAAAGAGGAATGATGATAAATCAATTAAACAAAATTCCTAAAGGGGAACTCCAAGGAATGATGAAAAGAAAAGAGATTTAATTTATTTGAAAGAAATTTTTAATTTGTTCGTAATAATAGATACAGGGTACCTATTATTAAAAGTTTAATTTAAAAAAATATGAAAAAAGAAAAAGTTATTGGTTTAGGGTTATTATCATTATTTCTAATCGCTGGGGTTAGCACAGTTTTTGCTAACGGTTATGGTGGTGGAGTTGACAGGGAAGCAAGACAGGCGACTATGGAAGAACATAAAGCTCAAATGGGAGAAATTTTTGAAAATGGAACTTACAGTGATTGGGTTAATTTTTCAAATCAAAATTTAGAAGAAAAAATTTCCGGTATGAGAGAACGACATACTGAGAGAATGAGCCAAATTACTTCTGAAAATTGGGAAGGATTCACTGAAGCGCATAGATTAATGATTGCAGGAGATGTAGATGGGGCTAAGGCGATTTTTGAGGAATTAGGAATTGAGAAAAGAATGGGAAAAGGTATGGGTGAAGGAGGACATTTTAAAGGAGCAGGTGGCTCAAGATTTAATCGCTAATAAAAACTCCTAAAAAACCGTCTGCCTTAGGCAGACGGTTTTTTATTGTTAAAATAAAGATTGATTTTAGTTAACTTACCGTGTATTATATCAATATTAAATCGCTTCGGCGTTTTTTTATTTGGAATATTGTGGTTTATTAGAAAAACCCTATTAAATACCATTTGAGTTTAAAAAACTCAAATGATTCAAATTTTGCAAAATTTGATTTAACAGGGTGATATTTTTCTAACTCACTTTATTCGTAAGAAAAATATAACCCTATTAAATACCATTTGAATTTAAAAAACTCAAATGATTCAAATTTCTTCCTAAACCAAAACAAGGTTTTGGTCGGACGAACAATTTTTACAAATTGTTTTAGTCGAAATTTGATTTAACAGGGTAATATTTTTCTAACTCATTTTATTCGTAAGAAAAATATTATGGAAATTAGAAATATTGCAATTATTGCCCATGTTGATCATGGGAAAACTACTATTACCGATGCTATTATGCGACAGGCGGGGATGTTTACTGCTGGAATGAGTATGGATACTGATAAACTAGAACAAGAAAGAGGTATCACTATCTACTCCAAAAATACTTCTCTTTTTTACAAAGACATAAAAATAAATATAGTTGATACTCCAGGACATGCTGATTTTGGCTCTGAGGTAGAACGAGTTCTTCGTTCCATTGATTCAGTCCTCTTGGTAGTTGATGCTCAAGAGGGACCAATGCCACAGACCAGATTTGTTTTAAAAAAATCACTAGAGCTTGGATTAAAACCAATTGTTGTTATCAATAAAATAGATAAACCAGCCGCCAATCCAAAACAAGCAGAAGAGGACGTTTACGAATTATTTATGGAGTTGGGAGCTAATAATGAACAACTTGATTTTACAACTGTTTATTCGATTGGTCGTGAGGGGGTTGCTAAAATGAAATTAGAAGATGACTTTAAAGATTTAACTCCTCTTCTAGATACCATCTTATCTGAAGTTTCTCCTGCTCCAGCAGATTTAACAACTCCTCTTAAAGCTCAGGTATTTAATTTAGCTTATGATAACTTCCTTGGCAGATTAGCTGTTTGTCGAATTTATAACGGAACCCTAAAGGACGGTAGTGCTATTTTTGTAAAAAAGCCTACAGGAGAAATGAGAAAGGGGAAAATTACGAAATTATTTACTTTTAAAGGGGTGTCTCGCGAAGAAGTTAAAGAAGCTACCGCAGGTGATATTGTGATGATTGCTGGTTTACCAGATGCCTTTATTGGAGAGACTATTATGACAGACGAAAACACAGAGCCAATGATTGCTATAAAAATTGATGAGCCAACGATTAATCTGGACTTCTTGGTTAATAATTCTCCTTTCGCTGGCAGGGAAGGTAAATATGTTACGGGGCGACAAATTGGTGAACGCTTAGAAAAAGAACTTGAAATCAATGTTGGTTTAGAAGTTGATTTTTCTGGTGGAAATTTTAAGGTGGCTGGAAGAGGAGAGTTACACATTGCTGTTTTACTTGAGAATATGAGAAGAGAAGGCTATGAACTTCAGGTCTCACAACCCCGTATTATTATAAAAGAGAAAGATGGAGAAAAATTTGAACCATATGAAGAGTTAACCATCGATGTTCCTAGTGAGTTTCAAGGTTCTATTATAGAAAAATTAGGTAAGAGGAAAGGGTCATTATCTAAGATGAAACAATATGAAAACACAGTTCGTTTAATCTTTGAAATACCAACCAGAGGATTGTTAGGTTATAGAGGTCAATTTATTATTGATACAAAAGGAGAGGGGATTATTTCTAGTCGGGTGATTGGATTTAAAAAATATGCAGGGGGAATATCTAAACGAGCTACAGGCTCAATGGTCTCAATGACTTCTGGTAAAGCTCTTGGTTTTTCTTTATATAATTTACAAGATAGAGGAGAGTTATACATTGGTGCCAATACTCAAGTTTATGAAGGAATGGTTGTTGGTAATACTTCAAAAGGTGAGGAAATGGTAGTTAATCCTACTAAAGGGAAACAATTAACTAATATGCGTTCATCTAGCTCTGATGAAAATATTGTTCTAGTACCACCGAAAGAACTGTCTATCGAATCAGGTCTTGAAATAATGACAGATGATGAATATTTAGAAATAACTCCTGAAAGTATTCGTCTCAGAAAACAACATCTTACAGAAACAGACCGCTCAAAAGCAAAAAGAAAATAAAAAATAAATACCTTAAATATCTATTTTTTATTTATATTTATACTTAAAACAAGCAAGGCTACTATTAAGGAGATTAGGTTTATTATAGCTAAAGTAATTAAACCAGTTTTGAAACCATCTATTACTAGTAAGAGTACACCAACGGAGTAAATAATTATAAAATTTATGGAGAGAGATCTTCCTCTTTTTAAAGATACAAAAAACTGATAAACCCAAGCCAAGACAATTATAATTAGCCCTATATTAGTAAGAGTTAACATATATTTTATCTACGTTTATAGACTAACCAAATTGATAATAGGGCAGAGACAGTGGCTATAAAGAAGAGAACTTGGAGTAGTTCTCCGTTGATTGAGTAATTATAATACCTAACAGCATCATAAAATACATAAATACCAAAAGTTAAGGCAAAACCATAACCAGCCATTCTCTTTTTTGAGATAGCTATTCTAAGAGAAATTAAAACAATGATTGCTTCTAAAAATATTGAAAGTGTTTGTAACGTGAACATAATAATTTACCCTATTAAATATAATTTGACTCTTTACCCAATCTCATTAATTGATTTTATTAAGGATGTTAATTTTAATTTACCTTGTTTTTTGTTTATCAAATTTTAATTTTATTTTTTATCTGTTTTTACGGGATGAAAAATAAAATTATTTAATAGGGTTAATTATAGCACTTAAAATCTTTATCTACCTCTTATTTATCCACATTTATTAAAAATAAAAAACCGTTCAAAAGAAAAAGAACGGTTTTCTTTTGAGCGGTTATTTTTTAGTTGACCTCTTAGGAGGATTTCAGCGGGCTCGGAGTTCCTCTGATTCATCAAAACGGTCATCCGTCATGATTTTGTTCGGAAAAAATTTTTGAGTTTCTCGACAGTTGTCACAGAGGCAATCAATCATACTGTGACGCTTGTCTGCAAAGAGTTGTTGGTAATCCTCTGTTGTGTAAAGGACACAGGTCTTATTTTTATCGCAATCATAACATTTTTTGTCCCTGCCTTCTTCTACACAACCAACGACACAATCACAACTTGAACATCTTAAAAATAACATTTTCCCCTCCTTTGCCCGCCCGTTAGGGTTAGGGCTTGTTTGTAGTTGAAAAGGACACTCATAACCATAATTAAGATAGCATACTTAAACCTTTTTGTTAAGTGTGCTATTTAAAAAATTTTTATCCCTTATCTCTTCTTAGGAACCACAAAAGTAGCTATAAAGTAAATAATAACCCCAGGAATAATAGCTGTCATGACGAGGACTAAAAGCCAGCCTAGTCTTAGAATAACTGGGTCAACATCAAAGTATTCACCAATCCCACCAATAACACCTGAGACAACTTTATTTTCTTTGCTTCGGTATAGTTTTTTCATGATGTTTTATTTATCTAATAATTTTCGCACTGGACTTGATAGTAAGCTTGGGGATGATCACAGGCAGGGCAGAGAGTTGGAGCTTCAGCTCCTTTATGTAAGTAACCACATTCTCTACAAATCCATGTTGTTTCAGTTTCTTTTTTGAAAATTGTTTTGTTTTGGACTTGTTCCAAGAGCTTTTTATATCTTTCTTCATGATGTTTTTCTGCTTTAGCTATTGATAACAATCTTGTAGCTAATTCGTTTAATCCCTCTTCCTCAGCCACTTTAGCAAATTCAGGATACATGGTTGTTTGTTCGTGGTTTTCACCAGCGATGGAAGCCTTTAAATTTTCTTCTGTATTTCCGTAAATTAAAGGTGCAGAAGCTTCTACAACTAATTCTTCCCCAAGCCCTAATTTCTTTTTTAATAATTGAATTTGTTCAAAAAGTCTTTTAGCATGTGTTTTTTCTTGCTCAGCTGTTTCTAAAAAAACACCGGCAATTTGTTCATAACCTTCCTTTTTTGCAATTTTGGCGTAAAAAGAGTAACGATTTCTTGCTTGAGATTCACCAATAAAGGCCTTGGTTAAATTTTCAATTGTTTTTTGCATAGTTCTTATTTTTTCTTACTTAATATTCCTATAATAATCATTATTATACCTCCCGTTACCCAAATAGCGAGTTCAATTCCTGTCTGGAAAATTATTCCGACTAGAACCCACACAATTCCAAGTACTAAATGTATCCAAGCAGGAAATTTTGCTTTTTTATGTTCCATAATTTTGGCAGTTACTTAATAAAGCTTAGCTAATTTTTAAGGTATTTTTAACGATTTTTGGTATGTCAGAGATATGTTGTTGATCTTTGATGAAATAAGCAACAGCTCCTAAAGAAATAGTACTTGAGATTTTTTCTAAATCACCATAGGCGGTTAGAACAATAACAGGAATATCCTTTAAATCAGGATTACTTTTTATCTTTTTTAGAACCTCTATCCCATCAAGTTTGGGCATTATTATATCTAACAAAATCAAGTTAGGTTTATTTTCTTGAGCCATTGTTAGACCCTCCTCTCCATCAAAAGATTGCATAACTTCTAATCCTGCTTCCTTGAGTTCATCCTTTAGAGCATTGGACAGAGTCATTTCATCCTCAATAACTTGAATAGTGATTTTTTTCATGTTTTTTTAAATTAAACAATCTAATAATACTTATTTTGATTTACTAATTTCAGAGCCTAGATACTTATCCATTTTTTTAATATTAGCTTTTGTCTTAGTAAGATGGTTTTTAATAGAAGTCTTACCAGTAGCTGAAAGTTTTTTCTCACTCTTTAATTCTTTTTCTATTTCTTTTATATTCCCACTTAATAAAGTACTCATCTTTTTGACATCCCGATTGGCTATTATTTTATAAGCCTCTTGCATTTCCTTCTGAGATAAATAATACCAGAAACCTAGTCCTCCTCCTATTAAAATAATCAAAATGATTAAGATAAATATTTCAAACCAACCAAGGTCGATTAAGCCTAGTGAAAGTATAGCTGGAGCAGTTACCTTTATATCATAAACTTTTGATTCTAAGCTGATAGCTCCTTCGTCGTCTGTAGCTATGACAGAGAATGAGTAATTACCTTTTGTTAACAATTCATCCAAAACTATTTCCCATCTACCTGTTTCATCAGCTCCCATTATTTTTTCAGATACAACTTTTCCTTCTCTTTGAATGTTTAGCAGAACAAGATTTTTTGGAAGTGCTATTCCAGAAATAAAAATCATTTCTCCTTGTGAAATTTTTTCTGTGAAGAAATTAATTTGGGGAGTTCTAAGGGGAAGTACCTCAAACCTTAAGTCATCTTCTATACTATTACCGGCTTTATCAAAAATTCTAACAATCAGAAAATGTTCTCCTAATTCTTGGGCGGGAAGGGCTAAGAAAGAATCACCCTCTACTGTTATGGGGTTTTGTGTATCTATAAAAACTAAAGCGTGGGAATATCCAGAAAGACTATCTTCACTGCTAAATCTAATATTAGGAGAAGGATTTGTCGAAGCAATTGAACCTATTTCTGTCTCAAAAGCTAGTGGGGAAGTCGTATCAATAGATATCTTGTGATGAGTAACTTCACCCCAGCCTTGGTTGTTTTTAAATTGGACATGGACGTAATGAATACCCTCTTCTAGAACACCAATATTTTTACCATTATAAAGACCTTCTTCTGATGTCTCTGGTTCTGAACTAGCACTACTATCTACGCTGATGGCCACTTTGATGACATCTTCAGGAACTTCCCACAAAACAGTTGTCTCGCCTTGGTGGTCGTACCAAGTTTCTTGATTGGGGTAGAGAGGTATTCTTAGTTCAGGTTTAATTGGTAAATCTTTGACGGCAATAGCCTTTCTTTCAACTACTTGAGGAACTTCAATAACTTCTGGTGCATTAACACCATCGATACTAACAGAGTTAGTTGATTTTGTAATATTTAATCCCACTGATATATCTACGTTCTCCAAGGTAGATAATATATTTGTGCCTTTACCATCGTTGGCCGTAACAACCGCTTCTTTCATTTCTATAGTTCTTGACCCTGTCCCAATTGCCTTACAGTTTATCCTCAAAATTTGCAGTGATTCTCCTGAAACTCCTTTAGCAGTTCCTCCGACAAAAGTTAATTGGTCTTGACTGTCAGAAATCTTTGGGTCTTCAATCCAAAAATTAAATATAGAGTTTTGTCTGTCAACGTCAAGAATTTCTATATTAGCAGGAAAGATAACTTTGGTTTGAACAGCATTGATGAAATCTTCTTCTGAATTAACTTTTACATCCATGAAAAATTCCTGTCCAATATCTAGGTTATGATATTCAGGTAGTAGATATAAGGTAGCTGCTTTTGCAATATCAAAAAAACAAAGGGATGAAATTGCTAGGGGGATTATTAAAAGATATTTTTTCATGATTAATATTAATTACTTTTTTTAAATTTTAACAGCTTTTAAAAATATACTAAAGTCTTTGATGTTTGTTATTCCGTCTAAATCTAAATCAATTTCTCTTTTTAGGTTATCATCATCACCTCCCCATCTAAATAGAAAGATACTCCAATCAACGACATCTACTGTCCCGTCCTTGTTAAAATCAGCTCTTGGATAACTGAGAGAAGATATCTTGAAAGTTCGAGGGAATGAAAAATTACTTTCGGTGCCGTCTTCCAAGATTTGTTTTGTTCTGACATAATGCAACCCTAGGGAAAAGTTTCCGGGTTCAAAGTTAAACAAATAACTTCCAGAATCATCTACTTTTGTTTCTCCTACAATTATATCATCAATTTCTAATTTTATTTTTGAATCTGGGGATGAGTAACCACTTATCGTAAGGGGATCAACTTGTCTTATTAAATCCTGATTAAAACTAACTGTGGGAGGCATAAAAATATCTAGCACTTCTAGCTTCTTATCGGTTGTAAAATCGACACTAAAAGACTGAGTTCCTGTTTCTTGTCCAGCTCGGTCTCTTGCTCTTAGGGTGAGAAAATATTTTCCTGACAAAAGGGCAGTATAACTTATATAAAATTCTCCTGAGTCTGACATTTCATAAATTGAGAGAGGAACGTTTCTATAAATAGGATTAAGATTATCTTTCATCTGGACAATTATTTTACTACCAGAGTAAGCTTGACCAGAAAAAATTACACTTGTCGGTGCAACTCCTCCTCCAGCCCCGCCAGCTTCAGGGATTACAATATTAGGAACAGGATTTGTTTGAGCATTAATTACGTTTGATATATCAGAAGTGTTTGAATTATCATCTGTAGTTTTAATTGCAAAATAGTAAATCACCTCAGAGTCTAGGTTAGACACAGTCATTAGTTCGTAGGTACCAGAGAGAGCAGGAATTGGCTCCCCACTAACTTGTATCGCTGAACTCCAATTAGCTTCTGTAATGATAGCGGTGGAATATCTAACATCATAACTTGTGGCTGTTCCAGTAGAACCATCATCACCAACAGCTGTCCAATTTAAATCAATAGATGTTTGAGTAGGACTAGAAGCAGCTAAATCAGAAATAGCTGAAGGAGCAGTTGTGTCCGGAGCAGGTGGAACGGCATTAGTAGTTGCATTTGTAATATTAGAGATATCGGAAATATTAGGAACCTCATCGCTAGTTTTAATAGCGAAGTAATATGTAGTATCGGTAGTTAATCCAGACACGGTCATTGATTCGGAACTGCCTGAAGTACTCGGAGTAGGTTCTCCAGATACTTGAGTAGCAGATGACCAGTTAGCTTCTGTGATGTTTGCAGTGGAGTAACGGATATCATAAGCAGTGGCTGTTCCAGTAGAACCATCATCACCAACAGCTGTCCAAGTTAATCCAATCGATGTTTGTGTTGGATTGGAGGCAGACAGATTTGAGATAGATGAAGGGGGGGTGGTATCGGGAGGGGGAGTGACAGTATAGGTTACCACTACCTCAAGATAATTAGTTCTCATGTCTTCTGAGTCATTATCTGTTGTTACTACAAATTCAAGTTGTCCAGAAGTTCCATTTATATAAGTTGCAAAATCAGTGGTTAAATTTCTGATTAAATCTGTATTAGTATCTTGTGGAATAGAAAGAGAACTTCCCAACTGTATCCAAGTATTAGTTCCTCCAAACTCGTTTAATCCATTTTTTCTTAACCAGATAGAATGGTTTGAAGCTAAGCTCCCGTCAGTATTTCCATTCCACTTGATTTGAATATTAGAAATATCTGAAATAGATTCTTGAATAAAAAATCTATAGGTCATTGCCATTTCATCATTGTTACCAGGGTCGTCAGTTGCCCACTGTAAAGAGTTATCGGAGGATATATTTGAGTACTCAGTATCCGTCGGATTGGCAGAGTCATTTTGTTCTACGAGAGTCGTCCAAGGAAAAACATCAGAATCGTGTTCTATTGCAATAGGGTAACCGTTGGCCCCGTGATTAGTAGTAGTCACTCCTAAGAAATTATAAATAGTTGTGTCAGCCCAAATTGTCCCAGCAGACAAAGCATTCGCTGTAATAAACACAGATATTAATATAATCTTTTTAAAAAACGACATCTACAATTTATTTAATTATTCTGTTTAAAATAATTATGACTTCTTATCTTCTTTTTCTTTGTTAGGTGAAGAAGATTCTTTTCCTTCAGGGTTGCTTTCTGACACAAAAAATTCTTTGACTTTATCCACAATTTCTCCGACAGCGTGTTGTGATTTAACAATATAGTCATTAGCCCCTAGAAGTAGTCCTTTTTTAATATCATCATCACTTCCTAACATAGTTAGGATCATTACAGGAATTTTAGCTGTCTCGGGTGATTTTTTAAGATTTTCTAATACTTCAAAGCCATGCATTTTAGGAAGCATCAGGTCTAAAAGAACCAAGTTTGGCTTTTTAGAGGTTGCTAAATCTAACCCTTTTTCTCCGTCAGTGGCTAAATGAACTTTAAAATTAGCTTCTTCCAATTCTTCTTTTATCACCTTAGATAGGATTTCATCATCCTCCACTAGAACTATTTTGATATCTTTCATATTTTGGTGGGTGGAATGTAGAACGTAGAACGTAGTTTTTAAATTTTCATTTTATGAAAATTTCACCACCTTCCATTTATTCACCTTCCACTTTCTAACTAATTAATAATTAAATGTATTATACCAAACTTATTTTCAAAACTAAACAAAACTTTTGCCACCCTCCTGAGCCTTGGATTTTATTGGGAGAGTAACGAAAAAAGTAGTTCCTTTATTTAATTCTGATTCAAATCTAATTTCACCTTTTAGCATTTCAACAGTTTGTTTTGTTATGTAAAGACCAAAGCCTGTTCCATCTGTTTTAATTTGTTGGGCGTTCTCTCCTCTAGTGAATTTTTCAAAAATAGTAGCTTGGTTTTGAGGAGGGATACCAATCCCACTATCTTTGATTTTTAGCATGAAATTATTTTTCTTTTTAGCTGATTCTACAAGGATATCAATTTCCCCTTTTTCGGGGGTATATTCAATCGCATTAGATACAAGTGATTGAACTATATTTCTTAAGGCTGATTGGTCTGTCAAAACCTTTTGGTCTTTTAACTTATTAGTGAAAGTTAAATTAATTTTTTTCTTTGTTATGAGAGGACTTGTTTCGCTTAGATAACTTTCTATAAATTCGTTTAAATCTATTTCCTGAGGTTTGATAGCTATTTTACCTCCCTCTATTCGGGAGACATTTAATAAATCATCCACCAATCTTGAAAGTTTTTTTGTCGAAAGATTAATATCTTCAATATATTGTCTTTCTTTTTCTGGTAGGCTAGTTGAGTGTTTAATAAGTCTTTCAGATACCCATTTTATTCCAGTTAGAGGAGTTCTTAACTGATGAGAAGCAATTGATACGAAATCAGATTTCATCTGGTCGATTTCTCTTTCCTTGGAAACATCTCTAAAGACAACAACACAACCAATTACTTTTCCCTCAGCGTCTTTTATTGGGGCAGAACTGTCAGCCACTGGTATTTTCCTCTTATCTTTTCTGACTAATAAGGTATGGTTTGTCATTTCCTGAATAGTTCCTAGTTTAATAGCATCTTTAACGAACTTGTCATTTATTTTCCCGTCTTTTTCAAAGATAAATTTTAGGACTTTTTTATAATTCTTACCGACAGCTTCTTCTTCTGAAAACCCCGAGATTTGAGACGCGACTTCATTAAATATCATAATTTTGTAGTCTTTATCTATAACAAAAACCCCATCACCAATACTTTGGAGAATGGTGGCTACTTTTTTTTGTTCGATTTCAGTCAGTTCTTTTTCTTCTTGAACATCCTCTAAAATATTTAAGGTGGCGAGTTGTTGGTTTTCGATATTGGTTTGTTTTTCTGAGATTTCTTTCGTTTGAGATTTAACTCTTTGGTTAATTTCTAGATGAGACTTCTTAATGGCTTTAGTCATCTTATCAAAAGCTCTTGATAATTGACCTATTTCGTCTTTGGAATTAGTTCCTACTTTATAATCTAAATTTCCTTTAGTGACGATAGCTATTCCTGATTGAAGAGCAGTGATTGGTTTACTAATACCTCTAGCCGTCAGATAAGCAATAATAAAAAAGATAAATAAGACAATAGAAATTCGCAAAAGAGAAAATTTCAATAAATCTTTAGTTGGAGCTAAGGCTTCAGTTACATCAACTTCAGCTAAAATACACCAACTCATTTCGTGAGAGATGTGATGGGAGCCTAAAACGTTTATTCCTCTGTAGTCCTTATACACGGTTGAAGCTTTATGATCGATATGTTTTTGTTCTTCGTGTATTGAGCTTTCTTCTGGATGTTTAGCTAGCATTTCTAAGCAATTTTTAGCATTTTCAGATTCAACTTTGAATTTAAGAAAAGGGTTTTCTTCAAATAAGAGGGGGGTTATTGCATAGCCATCTTTATTTATAATATAAGTCTCTCCTGTCTCTCCTAATCCAGTTCTGTCCGCTAAAATATTATCTAAGATTATTGTTTCTATTCTAGCAACCATAACACCTAACAATTCTCCTGTTTCAGATGTAATCGGAGTCGAAACAGCTAAAGAATTTTTATGAGTTGTTTCTAAATAATAGGCATCTTTTATGTAAGTTTCTTTTGATCCCTTTATAAAATAATCATTATTTGATTCGTCTATTCCAATATTTTTTTATTATTAGAACAAATGATTTCCCCGTTAATATTCAATGTAAATAATTCGTAAATCGTACTGTCGGTTTTTACGATTTTATCAATTCTATTACAAGCATTTTGAATATCGTTATCATAATTTAGACTATTTTTGTCAAAAATCTTTTTAAAGATGAAAGAAGATGCTATCATTTCAACTTTTTCTCTTTCTGTATTTAAGAATGTATCAATATGGTGAGCTCTAGAAGAAACAGCTGTTTCTAAATGTGCATTGGTGATTGTTTTAAGACTATTAACATTAAAAAAATAAGAATATAAAGTTGCTACTGATAATACAATTACAGCAGTTAAAACAATAGGTAAAATTATTTTTGTCCTAATTTTCATATTTTAAAAAAGTCCATTCTTATTAAAAGTTTCTGTATATTTTTTATCATCGTCGGTTAGATGGGAAAAGAACCAATCTTCTAAAAAGTCTAATAAATCAAAACAAGTTTGAGGGTAATTTTCTTTAGGGTTGGATAATTTTTTTTGAAATTCCTCTACTTCTTCGCCAAATCTTTTATGTTCAGCCATATGTTCTTTTGTGTTTTTATAGTTAAATTGGTGAAAATATTTTTCTTCTGTAGAAAAATGGTTGGTTTTGAAGTTTTTTAAATCCTTCAAAATTTTGGAAAAATTTTCTTTTAAGTTTTTATCTTGATTATTTATTACAATATAAAGTCTATTAATCATTTCAATTAACTTTTTGTGTTGTTCGTCTAACTCTTTAACGTTGACGCTATATTCTTCTTTCCATTCTATTAACATAATTTTTGGTAGGTAGAATGTTGAGGGTAGAAAGTTGTATTTAAAATTTACCTTTCTCTACTCTCTATTTATTAATTATTAATTTTCTTTTTTAATTTAATAATTTCTTTTTTTAATTCAATCATTTTTAGTTCGCGACCGGTCATTGACTTGTTCATTTTTTCAAGTTGTTCAGTCCGTTTTTTTATTTTTTGTTCTGTATTATTTCTTGATTGTGAAAGATCATCGGTCATTTTATTAAAACTTTTTGTTAATTGACCTATTTCATCATCTGAATTTGAAGAAATTTTTTGAGTAAGATTCCCTTTTGAAATTTCTTGAGTCAATAAAATTAAATTTTTTATAGGGTTAACTATTGTTTTGTAAATAAAGACAAAATAAATAATAACAATCAAAACAAATAATAATAATAATGTTTTAATAAAATTAAATTGTGATTCTTCAAAAACTGAAATAAATTCTGAAAAATCTTTTATTATTAATATAGATCCTACTAATCTTTTTCCGGCGTCATATAAAGGTAATCCTCCACACATGTGCCCTTTCTTTTCTTCACTATCATAAATAGAAATAAAAGTTGGTTCATTCTGATTTTGAATCATTTTAGAATTTTCAGAATTAAAACACTTTTTAAATATCTTGTCAGAATTTAAAGTTTTTTCTGAGATATTTGAATTAATTACAATTTCATCACCAAAACTATTCCAGTTGTCATTTAAATTTTTATTTTCTCTAACTGATTTCCATTTTTCTTTATCTAAATATTTTTTTTGTACAAATATGGAAAAATCTCCACCACTTTCTGTTTTTAAAATTTCTAAAAAATGATCTATCTCTTCCCCAAATTCTACATAGCCAATAAGTTCTTTATTTTCATAATAAGGTTTTACTACCCGTAGAGCAAAAGCTGTTTTTCCTAATTCAATTCCAGCTCCTATTTTTTTGGTTTCTTTTGCTTGATCAAAAGTGAATCTAGTAATTTCATCACCATAAATACCTTTATTATGTAATCTTAAAAAAGTATATCCTTCAGGAGTATGAAAATAAAAATGAGTGATTCCAAAATCGTTTTTGATTTTTTCAAAAATAGGGCTTGCAACTGTATATAATTTTTCTCTATCTTTTTCTATAAAAATATCTTTATAAAATTTATTATCTAAAAATAAATCTAAAGAAGAAGAAAGCATATTAATATTCGTATCTAAAATGTGTGTGAAATTTTTACTTATTTCTTTTAGGATAATATCAGATTCAATTTTGACAAGATTATCTGTGGTATTTTCAGTGATAAAATAAGAAGTTACCGATGCAAAAAGTATTGAAATAATTATTCCACTTAACAATTTTGTTCCAATTTTAAAATTTTTAAACATTATTTTTTATTTTTTAAAGAGAAGACAGTCATTTTTTTGTAAGTTCTTTTTCTAATTGACTAATTTGAGTTTTGAGCTCAATCATTTTTAATTCTCGTCCTACCATCAATTTATTCATTTTCTCTGTCTCTGCTATTTTATCTTGTAATTTTTTTTATATTCTTCTTCTTTAGTGACATCTCGAACAGTGGCTTGTATGAATTGACCTGTCGGCGAATCCACTCTCGTTAAAAGAACTAAGGCAGGAAAATCTTCCATATTTAATCTTCTATGTGTCCATCCAAAAGATACAGAACCATCTTTCAATGCCTTTTTTATCATTTTTTTAGCTTCTGTTTTTGAAGTTTTTCCATCAGGTTGTTTTTTAGGCGAGGCATCTTCAGGGCTTAAAGAAATAAATTCCTTTTCTGATTTTGCTCCAAACATTTTAATTGCCGCTGGATTACCTTGTGTAAATTTCCAAGTAGGTGGTTCCAGTGTCATGATAGCATCTTGAGAAGTCATATAAAGAAGACGATATCTATCTTCTGCGGATTTTGTTTTTTTATTATGGTTAGAATCCATGTTAGGAATTATAACAAAAAATTCCTAAAAAAATTAAAATTAAAGTGGATAAAAAATATTTATTTAATTATGCCATACTCTTTTTTGAGAGAAGTAATTCTTTCGTTGGTTTCTAAAATTTTATTTATGGTTATCTTTTTATTTTTTACAGCGTCAAAGATAATCTGTCGCGCGTCATAGGGAGCCTGCTCATTGTAAGTTTGGTTATTGTTTGAAATGATTAACATATCACAGCCTGCATTAATAGCTAAAACAATTGATTCTGCAAACCCATAATATTCTGTAATGGCTCCCATTTGCATATCATCTGAGATGACTACCCCGTCAAATCCTAGTTGTTCTCTTAAAATGTCTTTTATAAAATAAGGTGACAAAGTAGCTGGATAATTAGGATCAATATTCCTATTGATTATATGAGCCGTCATTACCATATCAACAATTCCATCTTTGATAAGCTCTTGGTAGGGGATTAATTCTTTTTCTTTATAAGTGTCCGTTACATCAGCCATTCCTTTATGGCTGTCATCTTGAGAACTGCCATGACCAGGAAAATGTTTTATGGCTGTAATAATATTATTTTCGTGATGACCTTCAATAAAGGCTTTAGCGTGGCTAGTAATTTTTTCTGGATTAGTAGAAAAAGAACGTTCAATTCCTCCGATAACAGGGTTGTCTGGATTGATGTTAACATCCACTACAGGGGCAAAGTTAACATTTAATCCTAAATCTACAAATTGGCTACTTAAGTCTATAGATACTTGTTGGGTCTTTTCAAAACTTTCTTTGCCCATCTCTTCAGCACTAGGTATTTCCATAAAACCATATTTAGTTTTTAGGCGATTAACATAACCTCCTTCGGCATCAACAGCTATAAATAGTGGGGTAGGGGAAAATTTTTGTAAATCAGATATTAATTTTTTTGTTTGGTCTTGGCTGACGATATTTTTAGGCAAATTTTTCGAAGGGACATTATAATCAAATAAAATTATTCCTCCTATATTTATATCTTGCATTGCTTGGGTTATGTAAGAGTCTTCTGAAATTTCTGTTCCTTCAAATCCAATAAACAGCATTTGACCTATTTTCTCTAACAATTGTTCATCTGTTATTTTTTGACTGTTGGCTAAATTAGCAGGTAAGTTAGGTGCCAAAAAATTTAATAGCAAGAGGACTCCTGTCAAAATTATTATAGTGAGTAGAGCGTTAGCAAGTTTCATTATGATAGATGATATTTAATTCTTAATAGTTGTTTTGAGTATATCCTAATCTACAATAAAAAAACACCCTGCCTTACGGCAGGGTGTTTTTTAGAGTTAAGCTTTGTTGATGTTTACAGCGTTAGGTCCTTTTTGACCTTCTGCAACTTCAAACGTAAGTTCATCACCTTCGCGTAGTTCATTGAATTGAACATTTTGCAATTCATTTGAGTGAAAGAAAAGATCTTTTTCTTCTCCCTCTACTGTAATGAATCCAAAACCACGGTCGGTTAGACGAGCGATTTTTCCTGTTTGCATATTCTATAAGAGAAACTATACTAATAAATTACTTTGAACTTCAAAGTAACGGTTCAAATATATAGTACTGTACGATAAAACTCGACTTTGATTCTCTTACAGCTACAATTTGATTAACACCAGTGTAATACAGACAAAGACTAATGTCAATCAGTATTAAAAAGGGAAGTAATTAACTTAAATTTTAACATTGGGTTCGTTTTTAACGAACCCTCTTTTTTTAAAACTAATTTATCCCCACACCTCTCAAAACCATCATCCAAAAAATGATATAATTTAGTTATGGCAAAAGGCAGAGATAGACAAAAAAAAGAAAAAAAGAAACCTAAAAAAAATAAAAAATAGGGAATAAGGAAACCCCAACCGAAGTTGGGGTCTTTAGGGTTGTGGTTTTATTTCGGACCATACCGAGCTTTTTTATAAGCAGGACCGGCTTTTTTGGGTTGGATTTCCTCAATTCTTTGTTGGAGTTCTCTGATACAAGTTTCCACAATTTTTCTACCTCGTGAAGCATTGTATGTCATATGGGCTGATTTCATGACAGCATCAGCCAAAACCTTTCCAAGCTCTTCTGCTTTTGTTGGGTCTTTCATCTCCTCCTCCTTATCCGACCGTTAGGGTTTAAGGCTTTTTAATTTAAGAACTATTTTTTTCTAAATAGAAGTGTATCCTATTAAAGATATTTTACTTATTTACAAAAACCTTAAATTGAGGTATATTTTTGGCTGGAAAGAAGCTCTTTAGAAATTAAATATTGTTGGAAGGAGGTGTTTTTTAGTTTTTTATAATAAATATAAAACACAAAATACAAGAGAAGGAGAAAAAGTGATGAAAAGAATAGTACAGATGTGCTTGGTTGTTGTGGTGATTCTTTGGGGAGTCAATGTTTCTGCTGACGAAGGCTTTCAGCCTGATTATCAAGAGGGAAAAGGTTTTAATGTCTCTAAAGGCAAAAGCTTTTTTGCTAAAGCTGGTTTTCGGTCGCAATTTAAAGGGGTTTGGGATAACGAAGATAGTAATAAAACAGGCGTTAGTATTCAGCGAGCGTGGCTCTGTACCAGTGGCTGGGTTAAATTACCCAGCCAAGTCTTTGAAAAACTGACTTTTGACATCAAGTTTGACGTCAAAAATTCAAATTTACTGGATTTTAAGTTGGGATCGTCTGTTGATTTTGGTTTTGCTCAATTGCTTTTTAGTATCGGGCAGGAGAAATTTAATCAATCGGTCAAAGAGAAATCTTCTGTCTGGACTCAATCTATTATCGGGAGTCGTCCTTTAGGTAACGAGAAATTTAATCGGGGACGGCGACCAGGGGTAGGTGTTACTCTAAAATTTTGGGATGGAAGAGGAGAGTTTGGCGTAAGTGCTTGTAGTGCCAATGGTATAAATAAATCCTTTGGTGGACAGTACTATGCCTCCAGCCTTTTTCTGTCCTTTTGGAATAAGTATAATAAAAAGGTAGCTGTCAGTCATAATTCAGATCACCCTTTTTCTCTGGCAGTAGCAGGTTCCTATAACTTGACTAAACTTGATAGTTCCAATATTGGCAAGATTGGTTCGGATGACGGCACCCTAAAGAGCATTGGAATGGACAAGATTTCCTTGACGGAGTTTAACTCATCCTACGGCGGTGATTTAAGCCTTAACAACTGGACTTGTTTTGCTGGTGTAAGGTGGGAAAGACTGTCTGTGTCAGCAGGCTTTTACGGTTTTAATTCTACTTCTGATGGGAGCTTAAAACCTTCGGGCAAAGGTTTTTATTTAGAATCTTATCTCTGGGTTTGGAAAAAAATACTGCTTTTATCGGGGGTTTATTCAAAGGCTTCGGTCGAAGACGGAAATCGGGATATTTTTGATCAATCTCAAATTCAATTTGGTCCAAAAGCTTATCCATTTGAAGGTTGGGGAGAAGCCTTTTGTGTCGGTTTGTATGGGAATCGTGCTGAGGATAAATTAAAAGACACGACTAATGACTCAATTTGGCTGGAACTTCAGATAAAATTCTAACAAAAAACGGAGAGGTCTGACCTCTCCGTTTTAGATCTTTTCAAAACAATATTATTAATTACAGTCCCTGTGGTTTTTCGCAGAGGCTGTTTTTTAGTGTCTTTTTAAAACAGATTCTAACCCTTTAGGATCGTCTGTTCCAATACGATATATTTTCCCATTTTTTAGTTCGATTTCTACAGCATCGAAACCAGAAACACTGAAGATCCACATAGGTCTGAACATCCAGAGTCTTATACCCCAACCATAATACCAATGATTTTTCACTATTCTAGCTGAGATTATTTCTTCAAGATTAAATTTTTTTCTAAACAAACCATAACCAAATTTTATTCTTAGATATTGTCTGTCTATAGTTACTTTAAGATAAGTAAAAGAGATAATTATAAAAATAATAATATTCATTATCCAAAACTCAATCGGGTTAACGAAATCAGATTGAATTAGAATGATTCCATAGAGTATAGTGATAATGAGTAAAAAAAATATTATTACATAACCTGTTTGTGTGTGTTCATATTTCATAATATTTTAATTGATTATTAATCTTTTAAATATGCTTATATAATAACATTCTTTACTATTTATAGACAAATCAACAGTTAAGGTTTCTTTTTTCTTTTTTAAAGAGGTATAATTAAAGTAAATATAATTACCTAATTTAAGAGGTATCTTTATTGGTATTTATGGAAAATAAAGTGATAAAAATATATAGAGAAAAGAGACCTTGGGGTAAATTTGAAAGATTTACTCAAAATGAGAAATCTACGGTCAAAATAATAACTGTTAAGGCTGGAGAAGAATTAAGTTTACAATATCACGAACAACGAAATGAATTTTGGAGGATTTTGTCAGGGAGAGGAAAAATAACTATTGGCGATGAAATTATAGAAGTAAAAGCTGGCGATGAATTTTATATACCAGTGGGGACAAAACATACTATGACGGGAGATAACCAAGATGTTATTTTCCTTGAAATTTCTTTAGGAGATTTTGACGAAGATGACATTATTCGTCTAAAGGATAAATATGAAAGGTAAATTTAAAAAAAATACTTTTAATAAGGGGTTTACAGTTCCTAATTATTCATACAAAGATAGATATGTTCGGTATTACGGTAGTCCTTCTATAAGGATTGCTTTTTCAGAGAAAGGTAAGGAGTGGACAGATTATGGAGGAACAGTTTTGGAACCGAATGATGATTATTTCGACAGCCAACCTTTAACTGTATTAGGGGCTGTTTTGACGACTTCTGGAATAATAGTTTTTTATGATAGCTCTATTTATAAAAAAGAGAGTGTTCAGCTTAGGGTAGGAATGGCTTTCTTTGATTCAGAGGATCCAACTAAACTCATTAGCAGGAACCATTCTCCTATTTATCAATATGAGGTTAAAACAAAAAAGAAAGTTGTTCCTGATAAAGCTGTTCAAGATGAAGATGAACTAGTTATAACTTGGAAAACAGGTTTATCCAGTAAGATTGAGGCTAGAATTATGCACCCTTATATTTATCTTGAAGGGGGGAGTAGTAAGAAATCAACTTTAATAAAAAAACAATTTGATGTCAATCGTCATAAAGATAATCCCATAATCAAACCTCAAGTAGAAAATGAATGGGAATCAAAAGCTACTTTTAATCCAGCCGCTTTACATGCGGGAGAAAAAGTTCATCTTTTATATAGAGCTATTGGATATAATGATGTGTCTGTTTTGGGTTATGCCATTAGTAGAGATGGTCTTAATGTAGAAAAAAGATTAGAAAAACCGGTCTATTTTAGAGAGTGGAATTCCTTAACCGAGAAGACAGGGAAATCTCCAATTGACTATATTTCTGGTGGGGGTGGAAATGGTGGTTGTGAAGATCCACGATTAACTCTGATTGAGGATACTGTTTATTTAACTTACACGGCTTTTGATGGTTGGGGATCTTTAAGAATGGCTCTTTCGTCAATTTCGTTAAAAGACTTTTTGGATCAAGAATGGAATTGGAAGAAACCGGTAATGATTTCTCCACCAGGAGAAGTTCACAAAAACTGGGTGCTTTTCCCAGAAAAAATTAACGGAAAATTTGCAGTGTTGCATAGTGTTAATCCTGATATTTTAATAGATTATTTAGATGATTTAAATTTTGAAGGAGATGACAAATATATACAAGGTTTTTTTAGCTCTCTAAAAAGTAGAGGTCGTTGGGATAGCTGGGTAAGAGGGGCTGGACCTCCTCCCATCAAAACAGATAAGGGCTGGCTATTAATTTATCATGCCATGGATGTTTATCGTGATCCTAATAGGTATAAAATAGGGGTAATGCTTTTGGATTTAGATGACCCACAGAAAATAATTGCTAGAAGTAGAGAGCCTATTTTAGAACCAGATGAATCTTATGAAAATGATGGTTGGAAAGCAGGTGTATCCTATTGTTGTGGAGCTGTCGTGAGGGATGATCAACTTCTAATTTATTATGGTGGTGCAGATACGGTTTCTTGCGTAGCAGAAACTAATTTAAATGATTTTGTGGAGACACTTATTAAAACGGAAAAACCTAAGATTAAAAGAGTTAAGAAAAAAGTAAAAAAGAAATAAACTATGTTTGTATTAAAACGTTCTAAGCACAACCCAATCTTACTACCTGTACGACAACATAATTGGGAAGCTTTTGCCACTTTCAATTGGTCTCCACTTCAAGACGGAGATACTCTTCATTGTCTTTATAGAGCGATGTCTTTACCAAAACCTATGGAAGATGGTTCTAGAGCAGGTAAATCTATTGTTGGTTACGCAAAAAGTAAAGATGGAATTGAATTTGAAGATAGAAGACCCTTGGTAGAGCCTGAGGAGGATTGGGAAAAATTTGGTTGCGAAGATCCTAGAATAACAAAGCTTGATAATAAACATTATATTTTTTATACAGCTCTCTCTGAATATCCTTATAAAGCAGAGGGGATTAAAGTAGCAGTAGCTATTTCTAAGGATTTGAAAAAAATTGAGGAAAGACATTTAGTTACTCCTTTTAATGCTAAAGCTATGGCAATGTTCCCTGAAAAAGTAAACGGAAAATTTACAGTAATTTTTGGAGTTAATACAGATAATCCGCCAGCTAAAATTGCTATTGCTCAGTTTGATAAAGAAGAAGACCTTTGGAATAAAGAAAAGTGGAAAGATTGGTATAAAAATCTAGATGAAAATACTATTGATCCTAGACGGAGTGATACAGATCATGTTGAAGTTGGGGCTGCTCCTATAAAAACTGAACATGGTTGGTTATTAATTTATTCTCATATAAAAAATTACTTTGGAGGGGGTCCAAGGGTTTTTGGTATAGAAGCTTTACTCCTTGATTTAGATGATCCAAAAAAAATTATTGGTAAGACCAAAGGGTCAATTATGGTTCCTGAAACAACTTATGAAAAATTTGGACATTTACCAGATATTATTTTTCCTTCAGGAGCGATGATTAGAAAGGGAAATGTTGAAATCTATTATGGGGGAGCTGATACTTTATCCTGTCGTGCTAAAGTTAACTTAAAAAACTTAATTGATAGTATGATTCCTGAACTTGTAGCAGAAAAAATAAAAAGATTTGAAGATAATCCTATTTTATTACCTAAGCCAGAACATGATTGGGAAAGTCAGCACGTTTTTAACCCAGGAGCGATTGATTTAGAGGGTCAGGTTTATATTTTATATAGAGCTATGGGGAAAGGGAATGTCACGACTATTGGTTTGGCAATTAGTCGGGACGGTATCCATATAGATGAAAGGTTGGATGAACCCATCTATGCTCCTAGGGAATTATTTGAGTCAAAGGGGTGTGAAGATGCAAGAATTGTAGAAATTAATGAGCGTTTATATATGAGCTACACTGCCTATGATGGTGTGAACGTTCCAAGAGTTGCTATTACATCAATTTCTAAAAATGATTTTATAAAACGTGAATGGAATTGGGAGGAACCAACTTTAATTTCACAGTCCGTTATGATGGATAAAAATGCTTGTATTTTACCGAAAAAGACAGAGGATGGTTATATGGTCTATCATAGGATGGGACAAAGTATCTGTTACGATTTTATCGATAGTTTAGATTTTTCTAAAGAGAAATTAGATAAATGTATTCAGTTGTTATTACCTCGTTATGGTATGTGGGATAGCAAAAAAGTGGGTATTTCTGCACCACCATTTCTTTGTGATGTAGGGTGGATACTTTTGTATCACGGGGTTGGAGAGGATAACGTCTATCGATTAGGGGCAGCTCTCTTTGATAAAGATAATCCAACCAATCTTGTAGCTACTACTTCAGCTCCAATTTTAGAACCAGAATTTGATTATGAAAAAATTGGTCAGGTCCCAAATGTTGTTTTTCCTTGTGGTTCAGTCTTAAGAGATGGAACAGTCTATATTTATTATGGAGGAGCTGATAGTGTCGTGGCGGGGGCTACAGTAAAAATTGATGATTTAATCGCTATGTTTGATAATTTATGGACATATACAGACAAAAAGAAATAATAGTTTTTGATCTAGATGGAACTCTTGCAAAAAGTAAGAGTGATGTTGATAGCGAAATGACTACTCTGTTGGGTAGTTTATTAGAATTTAAAAAGGTGGCTATTATTTCTGGAGGGGCTTATTCTCAAATAGAAAAATCTTTATTATCAAAACTTGATTGTGAAGAATTTCTTTTTTCTAATCTTTTTATTTTTCCGACTAGTGCAACAAGTTTTTATAAACACATAGAGGGTAGTTGGAAAAATGTTTATACAGAAGAATTAGATCAAGAAGAAAGAGCTAACATCATTACAGCTCTTGAAGAATCACTTAATGAAGCTGGTTATAAAAAGCCAGAAGTTACTTATGGAGAAATTATTGAGGATAGGAAAACTCAGATAACTTTTTCCGGGCTAGGGCAGAGTGCTCCTCTAGATGAGAAATTAAAATGGGATTCTAACCGTAGTCTAAGAGAGAAAGTAATAACCGCGTTTGCAAAGCGTCTGCCTAATTTTGACGCTAAAATAGGAGGTTCTACTTCTATTGATATAAATAAAAAAGGAATTGATAAATCATACGGGATTAAACAAATTGAGAAAAACCTTAATACTTCAATTAAAGAAATGCTTTTTGTTGGTGATGCACTTTTCGTTGGTGGTAACGACTATCCTGTCTTAAAAACAGGGATTGAAACAGTCTCTGTTAAGGGTCCTGAGGAAACCAAAAATGTTATTAGAAAAATTATAAGTAGTTTGTAGTTATTCTGTTATAATATATGTAAGAATTTATTTATTTTTATGAAAAAGAAATCTAAAAAGAAAAAAATTATCTTTAGCATCGTTGTTATTGTTTTAATTGCAATTATTTCTGCATTTTATTTTCTTAAACAGGAAGTTGTTGAATATAATTTTAGCTTAGCAGAGAGACTCGATTTAGTTCAAGAAATAAGTTCAACTGGTAGAATAAAAGCCGTTGATGATTTAGACTTAGCTTTTGAAAAAAGTGGAAAAATAGAGATGGTTTCTGTAGAGGTAGGAGGCAAAGTCGCCAAAGGTCAAGTATTAGTTAGTCTCGATAGTGATGACGTTTTCGCTGAAATAGCTCAGGCGAGAGCCTCTGTGTCTAGTGCAGAAGCTAAACTTAGTCAGTATGAAGCAATTTTAGAAAAAGAAGAAAATGAATTGGAAATTTTACAAGCTGGGACTAGAGATGAAGAGATTTTAATCTATGAATCAAAAGTAGGAAATGCAGAGGCTGTTTATGATGCCGCTATCCAAAGTATCGTGGATAATCTTGGGGACGCCTATACTAAATCAGATGATGCTATTAGGAATAAGATAGATCCAATGTTTACTAATCCAAGAGGGACAAATCCACAAATAACTTTTACTATAAATGATTCTCAACTGGAGGCTGATATAGAATGGGGTCGTTCATTGATTGAACAGCAATTAGTTTTGTGGGGTTCTGCTATAACTAATCTTTCTACTGATTTGCTGCAAGATGAAATAATGAAAACTGAGAATAAGCTAGATGAAATAAAATCATTTTTGAGTAATATGGCATTAGCTGTTAATAGCTTGTCAATTAGCTCTGGTTTTACTCAGACTACCATCGATACTTACAAAACCAATATTTATACTGCACGAACTAATGTAAACACAGCTATTACTAATCTTTCGTTAGCAAAAGAGAAATTTAATACAGCTCAAACTTCTTTATTGATAGCAGAAAATGAACTGGCTCTAAAAGAAGCTGATAGTACTCCTGAAAAGATAAATTCCCAAAAAGCCACAATTAAACAAGCTGAAGCTAACGTTGCATCTCAACAAGCTGAAATAGAATTAAAAAAGTCGATGGTTCAGTCGGCTTTAGTTAATTTATCAAAATATGACTTATATTCTCCTATTAAAGGAATTGTTACTAAACAAGAAGCTGATATAGGTACGATTGTTTCTGCAGGAGAAATCATTGTTTCTGTTATTTCAGAAGATGATTTAGAGATTGAATCAAACATTGTAGAAGCTGATGTCGCCTATTTGAAAGTAGGGAATAAAGCAACTCTTTCCTTAGACGCTTATGGAGAGGATGTGATTTTTACAGCTGAAGTAATTAAAATTGATCCATCTGCACAATTAATAGAAGGAGTGGCTAATTATAAAACTACTTTGAAACTTCTAGAAGTTGATGAAAGAGTCAGAGCTGGGATGACCGCTGATATTGATATTGTCACGAAAGAATTAAAAGGTGTTTTAGTGGTTCCTTATCGAGCCATTATCTTTAAAAATGGTTCAGGAAAATTTATTAGAGTTTTAGATGAATCTTTTCAAGTTAAAGAAGTAAAAGTTGAAATAGGAATTATTGGTAATGGTAGCTTAGTTGAAATAACAGAAGGTATCAATGAGGGTGATAAAGTAATTACTTCTATTAAAAGTAATAAATAAATCACTTCATGAGTCTAATTGAAGTAAAAAACTTAAAAAGAACTTTTGAAGACGGAGTTAAAACTTATGCTCTGAGAGATACTTCTTTTACTATTGAAAAAGGAGAATTTTTAGCTATTATGGGTCCCTCTGGTTCAGGAAAATCTACCCTAATGCACATATTAGGGATGCTTGATAGGGCTTCGGGTGGTAAGTTTATCTTTGACGGAAAAGATGTTTCTAAATTAGATGATAACGAACTAGCCACTTTACGTAATAAGGAAATTGGTTTTGTTTTTCAGTCTTTCAATCTACTCCAGAGAACTACAGTTTTAGATAATGTTATTCTTCCTTTGATTTATTCTGAGGATAAAATTGATGTAAGGAAGAGGGCAACAGAGGTCTTAAAAAGTGTTGGTCTGGAACATCGACTTGATCACTATACTAATCAGATTTCTGGTGGAGAGAAACAGAGAGTCGCTATTGCTCGAGCTTTAGTAAATAAAGCATCTGTTATTTTTGCTGATGAACCAACAGGTAACTTGGATTCAAAATCTGGGGCACAAATTATGAAGATATTACAGGAATTAAATGATCAAGGAAACACTATTATTTTAGTTACTCATGAGACTTACACAGCTGAATGTGCCGAGAGGATTTTGTCTTTGAAAGATGGTGAACTGGTGAGTGATAAAAAGGTCACTTCAAGAAGGAGAGTTAATAAGGATGATATTATTAAATAGTTTGATCTATAAAGAGAACTGTGTTTCGAGCTATCATACAATCAATTAAAATAGCTAGTACTTCTTTGCTGAGTAATAAACTTCAGAGTTTATTAACCATGTTAGGAATTATCATTGGAGTCGCTTCTGTGGTTGTAATAATGTCCATCGGGTCTGGCGCTCAAAGTTTAATTCTTTCAGAAATAAAAAATTTAGGGACTAATTTAATTGCTGTTATTCCGGGGTATGGGGATGATGACGATGCCTTTGCGTCTTTAGGCGGTTTTGCTGTTACTACTCTAACCTATGATGACGCTGTTGCTTTAAGAAATAAAAGAGACGTTCCTAATGTTGTAGCTGTCGCAGCCTATAGTAAAGGTTTTGGAACAGCTGAATGGAAATCAGAAACCTACAGTACTTCCTTAACAGGGACTACAGCTAGTCACTTAGAAGTAATGGGAGGTGATTTAAAAGAAGGACGTTTTTTTAATGCAGAGGAAGAAAAAAGATTTTCTCGGGTTGCTGTGTTGGGGAGTGACGTCAGGGATGAACTGCTAGGGCAATCAGATGCTCTTGGTCAAAAAATTAAAATTAATGATTATACCTTCGATATTATTGGTGTAATGGAAGAGAGAGGTGTTGTGGTTATGGAAGATTTTGATGATCAGATTTTCATTCCAATAAAAACTGCCCAGAGAATGTCAGGAGTTAATTATGTTGGTTTTATTAGGATAAAGGTTGATTCGGAAGAAAGAGTTTTTGATACTGAGGAGGACATAAAAATGGTTTTAAGAGAAAGACATAATATTAAGGACCAAAGCGGAGGAAACGATGATTTTATGGTAAAAAATATTGCTGAAGCTTTAGCTATGATTACTGAGATTACTAATTCTTTGAGGTATTTTCTCGCCATTATGGCAGGAATGTCTTTAATTGTTGGTGGAATTGGGATCATGAATATTATGTTTATTTCTGTAACGGAAAGAACCAGAGAGGTTGGTCTCAGAAAAGCTTTAGGTGCTAATAATTTGCATATCCTAGGGCAGTTTTTAGTGGAAGCTATTTTCGTTACGGTTATTGGAGGAATTATAGGAATAATTTTAGGAGTTATTATTTCATTTATTATATCAGTTGGGGCTCATCTGCTTGGCTATGATTGGGATTTTATTATTTCATTTGGGTCAATTATTTTAGCTCTGTTTGTTTCTTCTGGAGTTGGTTTATTCTTTGGTTTTTATCCAGCTCATAAAGCTAGTAAGCTTAATCCAATCAAAGCTTTAAGATATGAATAATTATTTTTCAACAATTAAATTATCTTTTAAATTAGCGGTAACTTCATTTACTGCCCATAAGTTGAGAACTTTTTTGGCCGTTCTAGGTGTAACAATTGGTATTTCTAGTATTATTATAGTTTTTTCTGCAGGTGAGGGGATAAAGGGTATTATTTTAAATCAAGTTGAATCGTTTGGTTCTGATACTATTCAGGTTGAAGTTAAAGTTCCTAGCAGTAAGAAAGGTGTAGCTAGCGAGGCTCAAAGTGCTGCCGCTCTTTTACAAGGGGCTCAGGTGACCACTCTTAAATTAGATGACTTGGAAGATATAAAAAAGTTACCAAACATTGTTGACGGGTACAGTGTCTTTATGAGCAGTGATAGGGTTGCTTATCGTAACGAGATTCACAATTCTTTTATTTGGTCAACTAATGCCTCTTTTATAAATATCGACTCAACAGAGTTAGATTATGGAAGATTTTTTACTAAAGTGGAAAATAATTCTCTTGCTACTGTGGTCATTTTAGGTTCTAAAATAAAAGAAAAATTATTTGGAGAAAGCGATCCTCTTGGTAAAACTATTAAAATTCATGATACTCGGTTTGAGGTGATTGGAGTGATGGAAGAAAGAGGAGCCATGATGTCTTTTGACTTTGATGAGTTTGTCTACACACCAATTAATACTATGCATAAGAAAGTTTTAGGTATAGATTTTTTGCATAATGTAATCCTCAAGGTAAGAGATATTGCTTTCGTAGAAGACACCCTTGAAGACATCAGAATTATTCTGAGAGAAAACCATGATATTAGTCCTCCTAAAGAAGAACAAAGTGGTTGGATGGATACTGGAAAGGATGATTTTAGAGTTATGGCGATGACCGAAATTTTGGAAGTTTTTGATACAATGTCGTCTACGTTAACTATCCTGTTATTGGTTATTGTCGCAATTTCGTTAATAGTTGGAGGTATCAGTGTTATGAATGTGATGTTTGTTATTGTAAACGAGAGAACTCCTGAGATTGGTTTAAGAAAAGCGGTCGGAGCAAATTACAAAGATATTATGATTCAGTTTCTTGTCGAATCGATTTTAATAACATTAGCAGGAGGTTTAGCAGGAAGTATCTTAGGTTCGGTAATCTCTTTCTTTATTTCAGTGGGAGCTAATTCCTACGGAATTGATTGGAATTTTATTCTTCCTTTGAGGTCTTTTGTGATTGCAGGTCTCTTTTCAATAATTTTTGGTATTTTATTTGGGACTACTCCAGCTAGAAAAGCAGCTCGAATGAACCCAATCAAGGCTTTAAAATACGAGAGCTAACTAAAGAGAACAGGTACCTTCTGGTAACTCTTCGACATTATTTTCACAACTTGGTTGGTTTTTTTCAGGGTTGTGTTCAGGTAAGGAGGTATAATAAAAACCTGATCCAATTCCTAGTAGGAGAACTCCCATTCCTATAAAAACTACTATAGTCATTCTTTTATTTTCTTTATAATTGATCATTGTCAAGGGGATAGTTATTGATAGGAGTATTATTTTCTTGTTCGTAGTATTTAAAAAGGGCTTTTACTCCTGCTAAATTTTCTTCCCAGTCAATTTCTTGGTGATTCTTAAGTTCCACTGTAATAGCTGGAATATTTATAGAAGCTAGCCATCCCTCGGCATCTCCTGTGACCTCATAACTGTCAAATGTTTCAACGGGGGTATACCCAGAAGCATCAGAATAGACATTCATTATATTAAGAGTCTCTGGGAGAACTCCGTTTTCACATTCTGAAGCATAAACTGCGTTGGCTTGGCTATGCCAAAAAATTACGGCTTCAGGATTGTTTTCTAGAACGAAATTACGAATAGCTTTGGCTTCAGGTTCTGAAAAGGCTTGAGAACCTGCACTAACAGTTTCACCTCTCCAAGTACTTTTGGGTTGCCATTTGCAGTCAAAGTTTCTATTTAGGTCAACTTCATTAGCGTTAAACCTCCCAGGTACAGTGGCGTCGCTGTCGGGAATATCAGCAATTGTAAAAAGACCCTCTTTGTTAGTAACTTTATATATGCCGTCAGGGTTGGCTGAAGGAATAATGGTTATTGATAAATTATCAGGAATAATATCTGGATTTATTTTAAGATAATCTATAAATTTATAAGCTAATAAAACACTATTCCATTCATAGCCACCATGAATTCCTCCAACAAATAAGAGGCGTTCTTCACCTTTCCCGTAGGTATAAGTTTCAATTTCTCGTCCTCCTACAGAAGAACCTATGACTTCATGTTTGGGAGTAAGGTCTGATTCGACGGGTTCTATTATTATTTCTTTCTCACTTCCACTTTTTATAATGTAGAAGATAAGACCACCTAAGATTATTAGGATAATAAGTATAGCGACAATTCTTTTCATAAAAAAGTTTCTATTATTTCTTGTAATATTTAAGTACGGATTCAATACCGGCTTTATTTTCTAACCATTCTGATTTATTGTGAGTAGCTAATAAGACGCTGATGGCTGGAATATTCTCTTTAGCTAACCAGTTAACCATATCCCCAGTTATTTCGTAGGAGTCAAATTCTTCGTAACTTTTATAACCAGAGGCTTTAGCGTATGCACTTGTTAAATCTTTAGTCTCTGAAAGAATTCCATTACGACAACTGGAAGAATAAACACCTCCAGCAGCACTGTACCAAACTACAACAGCTTGCGGTTGTTTAGTCTCTATATAATCTCTAATAGCTTGACTTTCAGATTCTGAAAAAGCCTTACTTCCTCCACTGACAGTTTTGTTTTGCCATGTACCTGTTGTTTGCCATTCACAATCAAAGTTGCGATTAAGGTCAACTTCATTAGTGTTAAACCTCCCTATGACAGTATCAGCTGAATCCATTGGGACATCTGACAAAGAAAAATTTTCAGGGCTACCGACAACTTTTTTTAGACCATCTGGGTTTAAAACAGGAATAATAGTTACCTTAACGTTGTTTGGAATTGTATCAGGATTTGTTTCAAAATAATCCATTGCTTCTCGAGCAAGAATAACAGTGTTCCATTCATAACCTCCGTGAATACCTCCAACAAATAAAATTTC
The DNA here is from genome assembly GCA_034661035.1 of Patescibacteria group bacterium. GTDB lineage: Bacteria > Patescibacteriota > Minisyncoccia > Phycocordibacterales > UBA12079 > JAGYLJ01. The sequence goes on from JAYEKM010000009.1 coordinate 30,971, forward strand.
TGTATCACCATCACCGTAGGTGTAAGCTTTAATGTCATAACCTCCTTCGGATTTTCCTATAACAGGATCGTCATCAGAGATTTTTAAAGGTTCATTTGTGTCCAAGTCATTGTCTTGGGATTTATTTAAATCAACAATATTATTTTGATTTTCATAAATGTCTTCATCATCTGATGAATTTGGAATTAAGGCGTATAAACCTAAACCAATAGCAATGATAATTAAAAGTATAATAATTATATTTTTCATGGTGTTTTTAAGGTTAATTAATATACAAAAGATTATATCATAAATATAAGTATAAATGAGATAAAAGGGGTCAGCCCCCTTTTACGGATTCTTTGATATTTTTACCTTATTAAATAATTATCTTTTAATTTTTTTTCGCCAATGACGTTTTTCAATGTATATAATTCTCCACCACTTACGACCAAGGAAGAAACCAAATATAGCACTAATAACAATCATCCCTATGGAAAAAAATTGTGGTACGTAACCAGGTTCATAAATATAGGAATATGATGTAGGGCAAGCTCCTTGAGAGAGGGCATTGTTGATGACCCACCTTTCAGCTAAGGTAATAATAACTCCTCCAGAAAGGACACCAAGAAGGGTGGTTAAAACTAGATAAAATTTCTTCTTCATAATTATTACGAGTTATTTTTTAATATAAGTAATTGTAAGTTTAGATATTCCTATTATGATAAATAGCCAACCCAGTGGTATAAGGGCAAAAGGTTCCTTTAAAGTTCCGTCTGGGGCGACTTCAGAACCAATTAATTTATAGGCGACGGCACAACCAATTCCCAAAACCAAAAAAATTATTGCTAGTAGATACTTTTTCATAAATTAATTAATTTTTTAGGATATTCCTTTTTTAGAATATAGAACATGGCAACCATAGCTCCGAGTAAATTAAAGACTAAATCTAAGGCTGTATTTTCATAACCGCCGACACCAGATTCAGGTACAATCACAGTTGTAATAAATTCTACAATTTCATTAAAAGCTCCTACTCCTAAGCCAGCCATAATGATAACAATAGATAAGGCTACTTTTCCAACACGGTCCTTGGTTAAAAATGGTTTGATTAAATAAAACATTAGGATAGTTGCTATACCGAAACCAAAGAAGTGAACGAATTGGTCATATTTTAAGATATTGTATGGTTCTCCAATAAGAGGGAAGAGCATCAATTCATAAACCTTTTTTCCACTGATATAAATACCTCCACCAGTCATATGTAAGAAAGCCCAAATTGTTAGACCCCATAACACTATAGGGGGATAATTAACTTTATTTTTAGTTAACCAAATAACCGCCATAATAAAGATTATTATGCCGACGTAAATCAGAAATTCAAAATTCTTTCTAGAGATAAACAGAAATGAAAATAATACCAAAAGAATAATATTTATAAGCAACAGTAATTTATATTTTTTTAAATTTTTCATATTAAATATATTGTAACAAGAGATATTGAGATTGTATATACGTAAAAGAGGTCTGTAAAAGGTGTAAAAGGGGTCAGGAGCCTTTTTTAAGATTAATTCCTACAACAAAAATATAATACATAATATCATAATAGGAAATTAGAAGTTTTTATATAAACAAAAAACAAATCAACTTGGCTAAAGAAAAAACCGCCAACAGAAAATTTTCTGTTGGCGGGTAGTTTTGTTAGTTTTCCTCGATTAGCCTGTCAACGGTTCCGTCGTCAATCAGTCTTTGAAGGATCTCATTTATCTGAGGCAGATAGGCGACGAGCATTGATTTTTTTGAGATCGTCATGTAGAAGTCCTCGGTACAAACGTCGTTTGGCAGGATTTCTATTTGGGCAGACAATCCCTCATCTTCAGTCAGGGCTTTTTCTCCTGAGTAAAAGGCATAGACGAAGTAGTCAGCTTCCCCAGAAATTATCAAGGCAAAAGCTTCCTCTGGGGTTTCCACGACCACGACGTCTAACTCTTCAGCGAGAAATTCGTCAAATTCTTGCCCATAACTATCGCCCAGCATGACAACTCCTTTTTTGTCAATTAACTCATCCCAACTTTCAAAAGGGAAGCCAGCTCCTTTCTTTACGAAAAGAGAAACTGGGTCAATTGTGTAAGCGATTGAATAATCCATATAAGCTTCTCTTTCGGGAGTCTTATAGGCCGCTACAATCAGATCAATTTCACCACTCTTGGCTTTTTCCTGAACGATATCCCAAGTTCCAACATGCCGACTTTCCAGTTTCAGGCCGAGTTCTCCGAGAATTAAAAAAGCCAATTCTGGACCAGCTCCAATGATTTCATTCTCTTGCTGGGACATAATTGGGGGCCAATTTGGATGGCCACTGGCGATGAAGATTTCTTGATAATTATAATCTTCCCCACAGGCCTGCAAAAAAAAAGATAGCTATTACCGCGGTAAAAAAAACAACAAGTTTTTTCGTCATGATCCCTCTCCTTTTTTAAAAGTTTTGAAAATATTATTCTAACGAAGAACAAGTTACCAAAAAAATATTACATTACAACAAAGCTTTTGTCAATTTTATTTATCAAAATTAGGTTTTTTATTATCTACAATATCGGTAGTAATCCATATCAAAACTATAGTAAACTAAACAAAAAAACAAACCAACTTAAGTAAATAGAAAAATGTCTTGTTGAGGGTATGAAAAAATAGCTCTAAGAATAAGGTTATTTTAGTTTGCTCCGTCTAGTACACGATGTTCGAACCTGTGTGATGTATTAATTTAGTATTTCTTTATTTTTTCTACAATTAATAGAAAGTCAACCTTGGCTGTTGCTCCCATAAGTTGAAAAGTGGGCTTAACATTTGGAATAATCGACACAACTTCTCCCTCAAGATTGTTTAGGAATTGTTCCAAATAATCCTGTATATTATTACGTTTAACATCTATGCGATGAACTTTGTATTTTTTATCCATATTTATTTTTTTATTTAACTACAATAAATAATTATATCAAAATTAAAGAGATTCGAACATAGCAAAAAATCCTATTCGGGGTATAAAAAATAAAAGAGAGAAGATATTTAAATTCAATAGTAGTACTGTATTATGTTTATTGACTAAAATTCTTATTAAGGTTAATATTAAGAATTAACTTAAGAAAGAAAAGGAGGTGGATAATGATTAGTTAAAAACGAATTGTTCTTTAAAAACTAGAAAGATAGGAGGTTGTTATGGGTTTTTATCTTGGACCACCACACAAACAAAGAAATCCACGTGCAATTAACTGTCATGTACCCAAACTAAAACACGTCAAATTTAATCATTTGAAAATTCACAATCATCTACATGGTGGGCTGAAACATGTTGGGGATGTAACGATGACAAAGGATTTTGTCATCCGTAATCAGTTTGATACTTCGGGCAATCTTATAGGTGGTATACCTCGAGTGAATCATCGTTTTGGAAAGAGGAAATGGTAGTTATAAAAAACCACTCAACCCTAACGTAAAGGTTATAAGTTAAAAGCTTATAACCTTTTTTATATGCTCTACTCATTGAGTATTACTAAGGACATCTATGATAAAAAACATCAAGAGTATGCTGATGAACTTTAGTTTAATCTAGTGCTTGATTTAGTAGATAGACCTAGTTTGCTCCGTCTAGTACACGATGTTCGAACCTCTATTATGTTGAGTTGAGGATAAAGAAGATTTTTTCTTGAGGTTTTTTACTGTTAGTATATAATCTCATTTAATGAAAAATATAATAATATTAGTTGATGACAGAGGCTTTTTTTATTCTTCTATAAGAGAAAGAGGGTCTAGCATGAATGTTGAAAAAATAAAGAAAAACCTAGAAAAGTTAGGTTATTTGGTTTCCATAAAGGGTTTTTACGAAATAAATTTTAATGATTCATACAAAAATAAGATTGTTTTGTATCAATCCACAGAGGACCCTGATTTGAGATATAAGAATTATATTGAAGATGTCTTGTTGGGACTACAAAATTTAGGTGTGATTTTGATTCCAGGGCTCAATGAATTTAGAGCACATCACAACAAGGTTTTTATGGAAGTCTTGAGGGATGTTAAAGGGTTAAACAAGAAAACCAATATTTATACTAAAAAATATGGAACATTGGATGAATTTGTCTCCGATACAAAAGGTCATATTTTCCCCATGGTTATAAAGCCTAGTCTTGGTTCTCGTAGTAAAAATATTTATAGGGTAGATAATCTTGGCGAGGCTATTAAAAAAATCAAGAAGATTTCTAAAACTTTTACACTGGTTAATTTAAAGAGAGCTTTTCAAAGTATCATTGACGGAAAAGGATATAAAAAGATATCTAATTTTAGGAATAAATTTATTGTACAGAATTATATCTTTGGTTTGAAAGGGGATTACAAAATCCTTGTTTACGGTGATAAATTTTATGTCCTTGAAAGAAAAAACAGAAAAAGGGATTTTCGTGCTAGTGGAAGTGGCTTATTTTCTTTTCCAGAAACTTTACCAGAAGGGTTGTTAGATTATTCTTTAGAGATGTTTAACGAATTTAAGGTTCCTTTTATTTCTATGGATATTGCAGTAAAAGATAGTTCTTTTTATCTAATAGAGTTTCAATTTGTGAGTTTTGGTCAACTTACCCTAGAAAAGTCAGATTTTTATTTTAAAAAAAGTGATAGTTGGCAAAAAATAGATAGTAAATCAGATTTGGAGGAGACTTTTGTGGATTCAGTTGATAAATATATAAACCTTTACATAAAGTAAAATAGACAGTATAGTTATTTTAGTAAATTTAGTTCCTTGTAAATCTTTAGAAAGGAGGTGTTTCGTATGACTCTCAAAAAGGTTGTTGTGATTAGGCACGCCCAATCCCAAGAGGATATTAACCCTAATTTAAGTGGGGAGTTAGAAGATTATCAGATATCAATTACAGAAGAAGGAGAAAATCAAGCAAATGATATTATTGGTAACCTTCAAACTATTCTTTACCCTTTTCCTTCTGTGAAGATTTATTCATCTCCGTCAAACAGGGCTATACAAACAGCCTCTATTGTCGGTTCTTTACTTGGGTTGAAAGATTTGGATGTCATTATCGAGCATAGAATCAGGAATTTAAATTGGGGAAACACGACTCCTATGAATATAAAAATCATAGAAAAGGAGAGGTACAAAGTAGGTGTTTTGTATTATAAGTTTCCTGGGGGTGATGATTCGTCAATTTTCGTTAGAAGTATTGGAGAATTTGTAGATGAACTGAAAATAAACGGTAGTCAAAGAAATTTTCCAGAGAATGTCATAGTAGTAACCCATGGATTTGCTTTAAGGGTTATTGCTAAGTTTTTACTTAATATGAGCGAAGATGATTTTCGTTGGATTAGGAACCCTATAAATTGCTACATCGCAAGTTTCAAAATTAATGATTTTGGCGGTGCAATTATAGACAAACCTCTTTCTTGTAGACGTCCTTTTTAGAATCCGCATATCTTAGGGTATGCGGATTTTTCATTTGTAGAGTATAATAAAAACATTATGGAATATTTAAAAGTACTAAGGGATAGTGACATTTTTAAAAAACCAAAACACCAGGAGCCTGATTCTTATGAAGACAGACAAACGGTTAAGATTATTGTCTTAAACGAAAAGGGAGAAATCGCTTTAATTACTAACCCCATTCATAATTTCTTTTTATTGCCTGGGGGAGGAGCAGAAAGTAATGATTTAGAAAAAGAAGCTGAGAGGGAAGCCTTGGAAGAAATTAATTATTTTGTAAAAGTTACTAAAGAGATTGAAAAAATTGAAGAGTTTAGAAACAGAAATGCTAAACACTATATAACTACTTGTTTCCTTGCAAAAACAATGAAGGAAAATGATGAAGATTTGAGAACAGAGGAAGAAAAGAAAAACGGTTTATTGGTTCAGTGGTTCCCTTATGGCGAAGCTCTAAAAATTTTAAATGACCAAGTTAAAAAAGTTGAGAATGGGGAAGTGGAATTCTACAATACTGCTTTTAATATAATCAGAGACCATTTCTTTGTAGATTTAGCAAAATTATAAAGGTTCGAACATAGCAAAAAGTCTTGTTGGGGGTAACAAAAAATATCGCTCTGTTGAGCGATATTTTTGGTGGCTCCGCTTGGTAGGCAGGTTCAGAACAGCAAACTGGAGGAAAATCAAAAGCGATTTGAGATATAGCGGTATTTTAAAGAACTTTCCTAATTTACCACTTCAGAACTAGGTATATTAAAATCTGTGAGTTATACATTTGTTATTGGTCATTTTAAGATGTAAAATATAAATATGATTAGGTCTAAAATATCAGAATGTCTACAAAAGGAATATGGTTTTAATCATATTCTTGCTAGTTCTCTTGTCTCAAAAATTGATTCAGATTTAAAAGACTGCAACGATATCAGTTCTATCGTTTCTTTATTTGAAGAAAATAAACCTAAGCCATTCGTTAAATGGGTTGGTGGTAAAAGACAATTACTGAAGCAATTTAAATTGATGAATTTATATCCACCGAAAGAATTTAATCCCACAAAGAATAAGTATTTCGAGCCTTTTGTTGGGGGTGGTGCTGTGTTTTTTGATTTATTACCACAAAAAGCTATTTTATCTGATATGAACGATGAGCTTGTTATTACTTATAATGTAATCAAAGATAATGTCGATGGTTTGATTGAATCTTTGAAGAAACATAAACACAATAAAGAGTACTTTCTAAAACTAAGAGCAAAAGATCCAAAAAAACTCCCTAAGACAGAGATCGCTTCTCGTTTCATTTATTTAAACAAAACTTGTTTTAACGGAATGTATCGTGTAAATAAATCGGGTGGTTTTAATGTTCCTTTTGGTAGTCAGAAGAACCCTTTAATTTGTGATCAGGAAAATTTATTAAAAGTTAGTGATTCTTTGAGAAATATAAAAATTGTTAACAGGGATTTTAAAGAAGTTTTAAAAGAAGCTAAAAAAGGAGATTTCATTTATTTTGATCCTCCTTATTATCCACTAAACAGAACATCAAGTTTTACTGGTTATACCGCTGATGGATTTTTTGAAAAAGAACAGGAAGAATTAAAGGATACTTATTTTGAATTACATAAAAGAGGTTGTTTTGTAATGCTTTCAAATTCAAATACTGATTTTATAAAACAATTGTATTCAGGATTAGATAAAAAAATAAAAATCCATAAAGTTAAGGCAAATAGAATGATAAACTCAAAAGCGTCGGGTCGAGGAAAGATAAAAGAAGTTTTAGTCATTAATTATTAGTAAAATAATATGAAAAAGGATGGAATAGGTGGAGCTAATACACAAACGGGGATACATTTTGAAAACAAAATTGATTTGTTGGTTTTTCTCGATGAAAAAGTGGAAGGGTATTCTGTGAAAAAAGCAGAGATAGGTCATGAAATTTTTTATGAAGATAAAATAGTCGCACAATCTTTCAGGAAACATCAGTTATATAAATTTTTAGAATCACAAGGTATCGATTATACAAAATATCTTTCAAAGAAATTGTTACCCGATGATGCAATATATGTTGTTAAAGAAAACACCTTGTTTATTATCGAGGTAAAATATCAGCAAGTAGATGGTTCTGTGGATGAAAAATTGCAAACATGTAATTTTAAACTGAAACAATATAAGAAGTTATTTTCAGAGTTAAATTATGAAGTTGAATATATTTATGTTTTGAGTGATTGGTTTAAGAAGGATAAATATAAAGATACGTTGGAATATATAATAGATGTTGGTTGTAAGTATTATTTCGAATATTTACCTCTGCATAAAATAGGTTTACCTGTTCCTGAAAGGGATAAATAATTTAAAGAATGAAACTACATCCTGAAAATTTTGAGATGGAATGCTCAACGGTTTGGTCGTTTCCAAGGCGAGGTAATTGGGCTACTCATAAATCTGATTGGCGAGGAAATTGGTCACCTGAAGTTGTGAGAAATTTGATTTTAAGATACTCAAAAGAAAGAGAACATTTACTTGACTGTATGATCGGTGGAGGAACAACAGCTATTGAATCTAAAATTCTCAATCGTCATATTACTTGCACAGATGTAAACGAAACAGCAATTGAGAGAACTCAAAATTCTTTAAATTTTGAATCAGAAATGAAAGCAAAGCAGAGAATAAAATTGTGTGATGCTAGAAATTTAGATTTTATAAAAGACGAAGAAATTGATTTTATTCTGACTCATCCACCGTATGCGGATATTATTAAATATAGTGAGGGAGAAATTGAGAATGATTTATCAAACATTCATTCAATTGATAGTTTTGCTGACGAAATGGAAAAAGTTGCAAAGGAACTTTATAGGGTTTTGAGAAAAGGTAAGTATTGTGCGATTTTGATTGGAGATACTAGAAGAAAGAAAATGTATCAACCAATGGCATACAAAGTAATGGATAGATTTTTAAAACAAGGTTTTGAGCTAAAAGAAGATATAATAAAACAACAACACAATTGCAAAGCGACTGGTTTTTGGGTAAATAAATCAAAAGAGCATAATTTTCTTTTAATAATGCACGAACATTTGTTTGTATTTAAAAAATAAAGGTAGGAGTGGTATACTAAAAATTATGAATATTACTATAAAAAATTGTAACAATATAGACGAGGGAAATATTTCAATCAAAGAAAACAAATTGAATATTAAGTTTGGTATCAATGGAACTGGAAAAAGTACGGTAGCAAAAGCTATAGAATATAGTATTGATGAATCTAAAGAATTATCAGATCTTACTCCTTTTAAATTACTTGAGAATAACAAAGAAGGACTTTGTTCTGAAGTTTTAGGAACTGATGATATTAAGAGCGTTTTGATATTTAATGAAGATTATGTTAATCAGTTTGTTTTTATGCAAGATGAACTTATTCAGAATAGTTTTGATGTATTTATAAACACACCACTATATCAAGAAAAAATTAAAAAAATAGAGTCTATAATTTTGGAAACAAAGCAAGTTTTTGAAGATGATCAGGGTTTAATTTCGGTCATTGAAGATCTTAAAGAACTTTCTAGTAATTTTAAGGTAACTAAGAGTGGAATATCTAAGACATCAAAAGGCTATAAAAGTTTTGCTGATGGAAATAAAATAGAAAATATCCCTGTAGGATTAGAATCATATTCACCTTTTTTAAAATCCGATAAATGTGTTGGTTGGTTAGATTGGCATAATAAAGGAAGTGATTTCTTAGATATATCAAGCGATTGTCCTTATTGTGCAACACCTCTTATTAAAGAGATGGTAAAGATAAAGAAAATATCGGAGGAATATGATAAAAATAATATAAAAAATCTTAACTCGATTATTAAAGTAGTAGAAAGATTATCGGAGTATTTCTCGCTAGATACTTTAGATAATTTTACAAAAATTACTACTCAAAAGGACGGTTTAGAAGAGGATCAAATTACTTTTTTATGTCATATTAAAGATCAAATTGATAATTTGGTTAAGAAACTGGAGGATATAAGGTTTTTATCTATAGATTGTTTTAAAGATTTTGAAAAAGTGCAAGAAGTTCTAAATCCTCTTAAAATAGATATTGGTTATTATGGTCTTTTGGAATCTGAAAAAGTTAAGAACATAGTTGGCAATTTAAATACATCCTTAGACTCTCTTTTAAAGAGAACAGGTGTTTTGCAGGGAGAAATTAATTTACAAAAAGAAGAAGTTACTAATTTAGTTGAGAAATACCAAAAGAAAATAAATCAATTTTTAAAAAATGCAGGTTATAAATATGAGGTTGTTATTGATAAAGATGAATATAAATTAAGACTTCAACATATTGATTTTAGTAACTTTATTTCTAACGGAGATCAACACTTAAGTTTTGGAGAAAAGAATGCTTTTGCTTTAGTTTTGTTTATGTATGAAGTTCTATCAAAAAAACCAGATTTGATAATTCTTGATGATCCAATTTCTTCTTTTGATAGTAGTAAAAAATATGCAATTATGGATATGTTGTTTAGACAAAAAGAGTGTCTTAAAAACAAAACTGTTTTAATGTTGACTCATGATATTGAGCCTGTTATTGATACTACAAAAGTTCTTAAACAATTTAAAAACTTATCCGTTTCTAGTTTTTTGAGTTTAAGAGATGGTATTTTGACTGAGCAGGATATTGAGAAGAAAGATATTCTAACTTTTTCTCAAATTTGTGAAGAAGTTGTTGAATCTAATGAAGTGGATGAAATAATCCAATTGATTTATTTAAGAAGATATTACGAAATTATAAACGATAAGGGGGGAGCATATGAAATATTATCTGATTTATTACATAGGCGTACAAGACAGGAGGGGGATGACCTTCGAGTAGAGAGAGGTTGCTCAATAAACGAAGAGGATTTAGAATCAGAAATAACTAAAATAAAAAAAGAAATAGAAAATTTTGATTACGAAACAATACTTGAGAGAATTAAGGATGTTCAAAATATAAAAGATATATATAATTCAAGTGAAAATAATTACGAAAAGCTTCAGTTGTTTCGAATCCTTAAGGGAGATTATGCGAGTGATGTTATGAAAAAATTTATAAACGAATCTTATCATATAGAGAATGAATTTATTAATCAGTTAAATCCTTTAAAATTTGATTTAGTTCCAGAATTTATTATTAAAGAATGTGATGAGATTATAAATCAAGATTAAAAAATAAACACTATGCCAATATTTGAGATAAAAAAGGATAAATTAAATTTAATTAAAGAGAAGAAAATTTCTCTTGAGAAAGATTTACAGCTAAAAGGGGTCAGGAGCCTTTTATTTTGTATTATGATACAATTTATTTATGCCAAGAGTAAACAGAGTTGATGTCGGAAATCAAATATATCATGTGTTAAATCGAGCAAATGCTCGAATGCAGATTTTTGATAATAATAAAGATTATAAATTGTTTGAATCTGTTTTAGAAGAAGCCAAAGAAAAATTTGATATGAGAATACTTTCATATTCAATAATGCCAAATCATTGGCATTTGGTTTTATCTCCTAAAAATGATGGAGACTTACAAAAATTTACAGGTTGGCTTTCTATGACCCATACTCAAAGATGGCATGCTCTGAAGAAAACAACGGGCCAGGGTCATATTTATCAAGGAAGATATAAATCATTTATTTGCCAAGATGATAGCTATTTTCTAACTCTAGTTCGCTATGTAGAAAGAAATCCTAAGAAAGCTAATTTAGTAAAGAAAGCGGAAAATTGGAAATGGGGAAGTGTGTGGAGAAGGGAAAGAGGAACAATAAAACAAAAGAAATTACTTTCAAAATGGCCGGTTTCTAGACCAAGTAATTATTTAAGCTATCTAAACAAACCTCAATCAGAAGATGAAGAAAAAGTAATTCAAAAATCGATATTAAGAGGATCTCCTTTTGGAGAAATAGGGTGGAAAGATAAGATAATTAAAAAATTTAATTTAGAATCAACAGTTAGAAGAAAAGGTAGGCCGATAAAAGGCTCCTGACCCCTTTGTTTCATATAATCTTATATGGATTTGATGATTTTTGCTTTTTTGGAACTTCACTCAAATTTTGTTCGTCATTTGTTGGGATAGTAGGAGTTTCTTCTTGTTCATAACCTATATAGTTCATATTAATATTAATTAACTTATATACACAAAAATTATACCAAAATTATAGAGGTTCGAACATAGTCTAATAATGGCTCCCCACACAGGTTCAGAAACTCTTACTTCCAAGTAAAACAAAGACATCTGAGGAGCTTAAAATGAAGAAATCTGATGTAAACAGGTCGCTTTGAGTAAATTGTAAATGGGACAAATGGGACACTCCCAAGGTTTATTTCAAAGTCTAAAATTTGCATAAATATTCAAAATGTGTTGCTATTTATGTTTTGAAAGTGTATTGTAAACAAAGAAGGAATTTTTATTTAGTCCTTTGAAAAAAGAATATAATGTAAAAATTAATTTGTTATTGCGATAAAAGACTGAAGAGATATAATATAGGAGAGAGGAGGTGAACATTATGGAAATAAAAGCAGAAAAAATTCATAAAGCGTACAAAGAAGGTGTCATTTTAGAAGACGCTTCTTTCATACTGAGTCAAGGCGATAAAATTGGTTTAGTTGGCTATAACGGAACAGGAAAGTCTACTTTGTTAAAAATTTTGGTTAGAGAAATTGAACCCGATGGAGGGGATCTTGATAAAAGAAAAGATCTTATTATTGGTTATATGCCTCAAGATGTTTCTGACTTACCAAAGGTAGATATCTTACAATTTCTAAAGCAGAAGACTAATAACCCTGATTTAGAAAGTTATAAAATAGAGATAGCTTTCGCTGGTTTAGGATTAGAAAAAGTTTCCTTAGATACGAACTTGGAGAATTTAAGTTCAGGCCAAAAAAGTAAAGTATTTTTGGCAGGGATTCTTTTATTAGAACCAGACGTGATGTTGCTAGATGAGCCAACGAATAATCTTGATTTATCTTCTTTAATTTGGTTAGAAAAGTTTCTGCAAAAAAGCTCTTCTACCTGTATTATTATCTCTCATGATAGGTTGTTTTTAGATCGCATGGTCAACAAAATATTTGAAATAGAGTGGGATTCTCGAATTTTAAGAATTACAAATGGAAAGTATTCAGACTATTTAAAACAGAAAGAAAAGGAATTTCAACGACAACTGCAAAAACATGAAGAAGATCAGCAGGAGGCTGACCGTTTAGGTGTTATTATGGATAAAAAACAAAAGGCACTTGCAAAGGGTTCTAAATGGAAAGGATCAGATAATGATAAATATCTAAGAGGTTTTAAAAGAGAAAGAGCCAGTGCTTCAGGAAGGGTTGTTAAATCAACGAAGAAGAAGCTTGAAAGACTTTTGGGAAACTTAACTAAAAAACCCTTAAGTAGGGATGTTTATCGTCTTCCAATCAAACCATTAAAACCAACTGGTGAAAGTGAAATAACTTTTGAAGATGCTGTGTTGGGTTATTCTGGAGGGTTTAAGACTAAAAAAATCAACCTTAAATTTTCCTATGGAAACAGAATTGCTATTCTAGGTGAAAACGGGACAGGTAAATCGACGATTCTGAAAACTATCAATGGAAAAATTAAGCCAATTGAAGGCGAAGTAAGAATTGGAAAATCTTTGATCATTGGAAACTTAATGCAAGAACATGATAACCTACCTAAGGAAAAAACATTACATGATTACCTTACTGAAAGAACAGGATTATCTATACAAGATGGATATGCTTTGTTAAGTCGGTTCGCTTTCACGGAAGATGATGCTAAAAAGAAGATTGGTAACTTTTCTCCAGGAGGTCGTTCGAGGATACTTTTGGCTTTATTTTCAGAACTTTCAGTGAATGCACTTCTTTTGGACGAGCCAACTAATCATTTGGATTTGGAGGCTTTGTCTGCTCTTGAAAATGTTCTTTTGGATTATTCAGGAATGATTATTCTTGTTTCTCATGATCGTTATTTCATCAAAAAGTTTGAAGCAGATTATTTTTATTTAATGCAAGATGGAGATTTAAAAGTCTTGCCTAACTTTAACCAATATTTACAGGAGGTAAAAAAGAAAGCTAATCGTTTGAAATATGTTTTGTAATATAAACTGTTAATCAAAGAAATGGAGGTTTGCAATGGAAAAACAAGAAAAGTCTTATCGGAAACCGGAAGTTAAAGGTGTTGGGACCTCTCCTGAACCTGTCGAATCAGGCTGTTGTTTGACCAGCTGTGGCGGATCACCGGGAATTACCCAGAACAATCCGAATGTTAAAAAAGGTGATGCTGACGTCGTCGATGTGGTGGAATCAGCCCTTTCTGACATCGGGAAATAAATCTGACATGAAGCGTTGCTGTCTTGAACAGCAACGCTTCTAACTAATTTAGAGGTGTAAATATGAAAGTTAAAATTAGGAAAGAAAAAGAGAATTACTTAGCTTATTTCATTGATTCTCGTCGTTTGGTTGGAGTTAGTAGTATTGGAGCCGAAATTTTGGAAATGTTGTTTAACCAAGAAAAATCGGTTGATGACATTGTCCTTAAACTAAGTGAATCCTACGGGATTTCTGCTTTACAAATCGAAAAAGATGTTAAAGATTTCTTGCTTCAGTTAAAAAAGGAAATTCTACCCAGTGGCTTTAATGTCATAGATCAAGAACAGATGGATTCTCCTTTAGGGATTGAACTTGAAATCACGACTTCTTGTAATCTAAGATGTCGTCATTGTGTTCAAGATGGACAACACAATGAAATTTTCATGGACTACAAAAAGTTCGTTGAAATTGCTGACATCTTGTCAGAAAATGGTGTTTGTGAAATTAGTTTGATGGGAGGAGAACCATTTCGACATAGCGGGATCTTTGACATATTGGATTACTGCCAGAAGAAAGATTTCGCTGTTAATTTGGTGACTAATGCTACCCTGATTAACGATTCAGCCATTGAGAAATTGTCCTCGGTTAGCCGGTTGATGCTTCTTGTTAGTCTTGATGGTATTCAATCAACACATGATTATATCAGAGGACATGATGTTTTTTCCAAGGTTGACAGTGTTTTAAGAAAACTTGTTAAAAAAAGAGTTTCTGTGGAAACTCTTTGTACATTGAATTCTTACAACGCTCTCAAGTACAAAGAAGTTTTAGATTATTGCAAGGATTTGGATATTCCGTGCAATTTCAATTTGTTTAAACCGTTTTCTCCTAAACATTCAGGTCTCGTCTTGAATCCTAACCAGTTTTTTGAAATTGTTTTGGATTTGTTTCGGTTGAGAAGAGACGAGGGATATAAGATTGGTTTATCAAACTCTGCCATTGTTGCCGAATTGCTTGGAATGCCTTCTCGTGATGAATGCAGAGCAACAAGATCTGGGTTGGTTATTGACGTCAATGGACGGATGATAACTTGCCCATCTTTGGTGGCTGCGGGATACTACGGACAGGAAGGACTTCCTTTTTTCGATTCTGATTTCCTTGAAAAATGGAGAAATCATGAAGTTTTTCAAAGATTTCGGAAAAACGGATTGAGGGAGTGTCAGGCACGTTCTTTTATTTTTAACGAGAATATTCTCGGGGAGGACCCTTATGGAATTAAATCTTTTAAAACCTGGAGGGAGACTCATCGAGTTTAATATTTTCACATACCGCTTTTGTTTGTTCAAAAAAAACAAACAAAAGCGGTATTTTTTTGTTATAATTTAGTTATGGAAAAATTAATTATTTCAGAAGAATATACTGGTAATGCAGATGTCAAATATATTTTTGAATATTATGAATGTGATTCTTTTGATCATTTGCCAAAAGATAAGCTGAGACAATGTTATGCTGTAGCCTTTCACAATGAAAAAATAGTAATAGTTCATAATGGAAAAAAAGATACTTGGGGATTGGTAGGTGGCTCTATTGAAAAAAATGAACATCCTCATGATACTTTGGCTAGAGAAGTTCAAGAAGAATCTAATATGCAAGTTATTAAGTTTAAACCAATTGGTTATCAAAAAGTTATTGATACTAGAGGAATTCAAGATTCTTTTTATCAATTAAGATATTTTGCAATAGTTGAAAAAATAGGAGAATTTATATCGGATCCAGACGGTAACGTTGATAAAATTTTAAAAATCAATCCAAAAGATTATAAAAAATATTTTGATTGGGGAGAAATAGGAGATTCAATTGTAAATAAAGGTATAGAATTTAAAAATAAT
>JAYEKM010000010.1:0-46508 GCA_034661035.1 Patescibacteria group bacterium
TATCCTATTAAATACAAAATCTTTGATTTTGTTCTTTTGCTTCGCAAAAGATTTAACAGGATAATATTTTGCAACCACAGATTTGAATTCAGTAAACTAAATTCAAATCTGTGGGCAAAATATTAAATAACCTCAGGGGCTAAAGAAATAATCTTTTGGTATCCAAAATCGGCAATTTCTCTCGGAATAGGACCAAAGATTCTTCCTGCTCTTGGTTCTTTCTTTTCTTTATCAATAATTACGACAGCATTGTCATCAAAACTGATATAAGAACCATCCTTTCTCCTAAATTGTTTCTTCTGTCTTACTACTACACCTCTCAAAACATCTTTCTTTTTAACTTGTTTTCTGGGTTCAGCAACTTGAACAGACAAAACCACCATATCGCCGATTCTTGCGTATCGTTTCTTTGAACCGCCTAACACCTTGAAAACACGACCAATCTTCCCGCCCGAATTATCTGTTATTTTTACTATAGTCTGTGGTTGAATCATTGTTTTAGTTAATTAGTTATTAGGTGGTTAGGTTGTTAGGAGAAAATCGCTCTGCGATTTTTCTTTCATTTATAATTTAAAATTTACAATTTATAATTCGTAATTAAAATCTCAGATTTTAATTACGCGGAACTTCTTATCTTTTGAAATAGGATTACATTCTTCAATCTTAACTTCATCCCCTACTTGATATTCACCTCCTTTACTATCTGCTTTATGTTTTTTTGAAATTGTCACATATTTCTCGTATTTAGGATGTTTTACAAATCGTTTTACTAAAACAACCACAGTGTCTTGCATTTTTGTAGAGATAATAGTGCCACTTAAGACCTTCTTTCTGCCTTTTGCAACCCCTTCTTTATTATTTTCCTTTTTAATTTCTTTTTTCATATTTACCCTGTTAAATATTTTCTTAATTACTTTACTTTTTCTTTCTTTTTTGTCAAACCCTAATTTCATTTATTTTATATAAATTATTTAATAGGGTAAAAATTTATTTACGGTTGTTTAACTCAGTTAAAACACGAGCAACATCTTTTTTTATTTCTCTTCCCTTTTTAACATTCTTTGTTTTACTACCTGATAGCCCAAAACGAAAATCTCTCAAGTTAGTTCTCTTTTCTAACAATGTTTTTTTCAAATCTTCTGTTGTTTTCTTTTTCAAATCCATATTTTTCTTGTCCACCTTAAGGCGGGATTAAATATTTGTTCTAGCTACTACTTTTGTTTTAACAGGTAACTTGGTTCCCGCTTTCCTCATAGCCTCCTTAGCCGTTTTTTCGTCAACTCCATCAACCTCAAATAAAATCCTACCTGGTTTGATTGGTACACAATAACCTTGAGGAGCTCCTTTCCCTTTTCCCATCTTTACCTCTGCAGGCTTTGATGTAAAAGGTCTATCAGGGAAAATTCTTATCCAAATCTTACCGGTTTTACCAATATATCTTTTTGAAACTCTTCTAGCCGCCTCAATTTGATTTGATCTCAATCTTGCTCCTGCTAAGGCTTTAAGTCCAAAAGAACCAAAAGAAACCTTACTTCCACGAGTAGCTACGCCAACTTTACGAGAATTTTCTCTTCCTGTCTGCCATTTTCTATGTTTTGCTTTCTTTGGAAATAACATGTTATTTTTTATTAAAAATGTCTCCTTTATAAATCCAGACTTTTATTCCAACGATTCCATAGGATAAATAAGCTTTTTCTTTAGCAAAATCAACATCAGCCCTCAATGTTTGTAACGGAATTCTACCTTTTTTAAGACTCTCTCTTCTAGCCATTTCAGCCCCACCTAATCGTCCAGATAAACTAATCTTTACACCTTTTACATCCCGATTAGCTGAAACCTTATCAATAGTAGTCTTTAAAATTCTTCTAAAAGGCAACCTCTTTTCCAAACCTTCAGCAACCATCATTCCCACAATAGCAGCATCTGTTTCTGGATATCTAACCTCTTCAATATCAATTTTTAGCTCCTTTGTCTTTGGCAAATTGTGTTTATTCATGAATGAAATCACATCATCTTTTATTTTCTGTGCTCCTTCACCACTTCTTCCAATAAGCATTCCTGCTCTAGATGTCTTGATGATAATTCTAAAAAGTTTCTCGCTTCTTTCCATTTCAACAGAACTAATGAAAAGTTTCCTTAATTTTTTCTCTAAAAACTCTCTAACTAACACATCTGTTTTTAAATATTCTCTATATTGTTCACGTGAACCAAACCAACGAGATTTCCAATCTCTTAATATTCCTAATCTTTGCGCATATGGATGTACTACGTGTGTCATATTATTTCTTTAATTTTGGTTTTTTTAATTTAATATCTTTATCTACTGACTTTACTGACTTTACTTCTTTTTTGATGTCTGAAGCTACATCCTCTACCGCAATTGAAATATGACTTACTCTTCTCTTTAAAGGATAAGCCTGTCCTCTTGCTCCAGCTCTGAATCTTTTCAAGGTTGTTGCATTATCAACTCTAATTTCTTTCAAAATCAAATCTTTCTTATCTAAGCCTTTATTATTCTTAGCATTAGCTACAGCTGATTCTAAAAGTTTCTTTACAACTCTGGTTGCTTTTTTATTTACAAAACTAAGTTCTTGCAAAGCCTTTTCAACTTTTTTCCCACGAACCAAATCCGCTACCAAACGTACTTTTCTTGGTGATTGTCTATAATTGCTTAATTTTGCTTTTACTAATGTCATGACAATATATTATTAAGCAGAAGCTTTAGCTGCCTTAGCTGCTGTTACTTCAGCTTCTTTCTTTTTCTGGTCTAGTTCTTTCTGCATTCGTCCTCCATGTTTAATAAATTTCTTAGATGGTGAAAACTCTCCCAAACGGTGACCTACCATGTCTTCAGAAACAAATACTTCTTTATGTTCTTTCCCGTTGTGAACTCCAAAAGTCCAACCAACCATTTCTGGTGATATTTGACTAGCTCTTGCCCATGTCTTAATCACACCAACATCAGCTGGTTTTTTACCATTTATTTTCTTTAAAAGTTTTTCGTCCACATAAGGACCTTTTTTAAGTGATCTTGTCATACAATAAAAAAATATAACTCCTTGTCGGAGTCCGATTTAACAACTATATATTAACAAAATTTACGGCATTGTCAATTAAAATAATAAAAATCCACCTAATTTCCTAGTTGGAAATTAGGTGGATTTTATTTTCTGGTTAAATCAACCTATTTACCAATATTTTTCTTGAAATTATCAATTGTTTCAGCAGCAGCATTCTTCCCTCCTAAACCAAAGGCTAAACCAATTGCTAATGACAATGCTATAACCAAACCTGTAAAAATGGTCTGGATAAAAGTAGCCGCCACACCAATTTGGTAAAGAGCTACCAACACAGCAAATACCCAAATAGACCAACGAGAAATTACTCCTAAAAATCTAGAGACCTTAACATCAGCCATTTTTGCTGATCCTTTTACTAAACTTTCAACCGCTTCAGCGATAACAGCAGCCACTAGAAGAATAAGAACAGCTGCAATCACCTTAGGTAAGTAAAGCAAAACTACTTGTTGCAAAAATTGATTGACTTGACTAAGCCCAAGGACTTCAAAGGAAGCTACCAAGAACACAATTATTACAAACCACTTGACCAGACCGCCAATAAATTTACCTGAATTTAATTGAAAACCCGCCTTATTCAAAGTTTTTTCTACTCCTGTTCTTCTTAAGACCTTATCCACCCCAAGAGATTTAATCATTTGGGATATCACCCTCCCTAAGAGAGCACTAATTATCCAGCCTATAATAAAGATTACTATAGCTACAATTAAGCTAGGTATAAAATCTATTACACCAACCCAAAGATTTTGGAAAGATTTATTTAATACTTCACTCCAAGTTTCTAATATCATATATTTTATTTTAAGATTAAAAAACAATAATTAATAATTATTAATAAATGTCACCATAACAATTAAAATAACATCAACTGTTGTGGTTAAACGACCTTCTTTTCATTTATACTCTAATAGTAACACTTAAATAAAAATAAGAAGAAGTAAACTGTGGATAAATTAGATGCCAATTTTATTGATAATTTTTTTATGAGAATAATCCAAGATATCTCTTAATAATTTATCATAAATACCTAGACGATATTTAAAATCAGACGTTTCAAAAACAACGTATCTTAATTCCCTCCCTACCTCAGATTCCAAAATCCTCATTGACCTTTCAAGGGAAACTTCATTTAAATTATCACCTACAATCAAAATATCTGCTCTACTATTTAGATCTTGGATAAAAACTCCTGCCACAATCAAAAGCTTTAAATTTCCAACATTTTTTAAACGATCTGCAACTTCCTTTGATTTTAAGGAACCACTCTCAATCAAAAGATTCTGGAGGGGTGCCAAAAATAAGAAATCCTTATTTAAAATCCAGCCATCTTTTCTTTTCTTTCCTGTCTTGGATTTATCTCCAACCTCTTTAAAAAAGCTTTTTTTCTTTATAAACTTGATTTTACTCAATAGAGACAATTCTTTTCTAGAAGTAGTTGCTATAATCTTTGTACGACTAGAAATTTCTATATTATCAAAGGCTTGTTCAGGATTAAGTAAGAATAATTTCATTATTTTTACTCTAGCCACACTTCCAAATAATTTAGCTAACGTTTCCATATAAAAATATTATAGCACTTTTTCTTATGACTTCAATATTTGTTTAACTAACCATTACAGAATAATACCGTACTCCAACTACGGTATTTTTTCTCCTATACCATACCGTAGTCGGAGTACGGTATATAAAAAAAATAAAATAAAAAACAGGGCGTTTTTTAATTACCCTGTTTTTTAAATGCTTAATTTTACTATTATTTAAGCTCCACAGTTCCTCCTGCTTCTTCGATGCTCTTCTTTAAAGCCTCAGCTTCATCTTTCTTCATTTCCTTCTTCAAAGCAACTGGCGCGGAATCAACTAATTCTTTTGCCTCCTTCAAGCCCAAACCAAGAGCAGCTTTTACTGCCTTAATAACAGCAATTTTTTGATCTCCAACAGCAGTTAATTCAACGTCAAAAGCACTCTTCTCTTCTGAGTCGTCCCCCCCACCGTTAACAGCACCTCCAGCTACAGCTACTGCTGCTGCAGAAACACCAAATTTCTTTTCAAGTAATTTTACTAATTCGTATAAATCTAAAACTGACATTGTATCAATTTCGTCAACAATAGCTTTAAATTTTTTAGGAACTTCTACTTCTTCCCCTTCCTCAACTTTTTCTTCTTTCTTCTCCTTGTCCTCTGTAGCTTTAGCGGAAGAGGGTTCTTTTACTTCTTCAACTTTCTCTTCTTTCTTCTCCTTGTCCTCTGTAGCTTTAGCGGAAGAGGATTCTTTTACTTCTTCAACTTTCTCTTCTTTCTTCTCCTTGTCCTCTGTAGCTTTAGCGGAAGAGGATTCTTTGACCTCAGGAGTAACTTCTACCACTTCCTTTTCATCTACTTTTTTTGTATCTTCACTCATAATTCTATTATTTAATTAATTAATCTAAAATTTAATAATCAACAGGTTATCCACAGTTTACTTGGAGGTCCAACCTCCAAGGATTCTGTGGATAAGTCTAAAATATTCAATGTTTTCAACTTGGAGCCTGCCTGTCTGGTAGGCAGGGTTGGATCCCTAAGTGACTTAAACTTCTTGTTTTTCGGCTATTTGATTCAAAGCAATAACCAATCCTTGAATTGGTGAATTTATTAAATTCACAAATTGAGCCCTTAAGGTCTGTATTGATGGGATTTGTGCAATTGAAGACATCTTGTCTTTATCGACATAAGCACCTTCAAAGATACCCCCTAAAATTGCAATGTTTTCTTTGTGTTTCTTTTGAAACTCAAAAACACCACGAGCTGGAGCAGTTTGATCCTTACTGTAGGCCAAGGCTAATTCCCCATCCAACTCAGGAATTTTTCCCTCAATAGAAGAATCCTGTAAAATTTTCTTTATTAAAGTCTTTTTTGTAACCAGATAAAAAGAATCCTCTTCCCTTAAAGAATGCTTTAATTGAGTTACATCAATAACATTTAGGCCATGAAAGTTAACAAAAACTACTGTAGGAAAATCATCTACAATACCTTTTAATTTTTTACAAATCTCTTCCTTTCTATCTCTTTTAATTGCCATATTTAATTTTTTATTTATTTAGTCTTTTGGATATCGAATGAACCCTAGAACTAAAAAAATCTTATTATTTCTAATAAGATTCAGAGAAAAACACTTTGTTTTATGTTTCGACCTCGGTAGGGCTTAATATATCTGATAATTCAAGATAGACGCCTACTTTCTCTGATCTTTATTGGTATTATTAAAGCATACATAACAAATATATGCAATATAAGCACTCTTTCATTGTAAAAACTTTAAATAAATTAAGATATTACTGGCTTTGGCTTAAAAGGTTAGCTACTTGTTGTTGTTCTTCAGTAGCTTTTAATTCTGCCTGTAATCTATCTACCATCCTTTGAGTTTCTCTTAAAATTAAAGCGAGTCTCTGTAACTCAGGACTATTAGGGTCCTCCGGTTTAGTTGATGTTTGTATCCCTGTATTGGAAGCATCACTTCCTTGTTGATTATCAGTAAAAGAATCACCTCCGCCTAAATTACTATCATTATCTGTGACTTCACCACCGCTCTGATTTTGTGAATCAGACAAATTTGAATCATCAACACCGTTATAATTTTTAATTCCACTCATTATAACAAAAGAACAAATAACTCCGACCAAAAAACCTATTATATATTTTCCGTCTCTTAAAGAATCCATATTTATTTTGAATTAAAATTTAATAATACCCCGACATTAAACACTTTAAATACAAAAAGGTATTTCGTATTCAAAGTTATTATACTCTCAGTATATTGGTCACCCCTAGAAAGTCAATGAAATAAATAAAATAGACAAAAATGAGCCAAATTGTCAACTACCAGACAATATCAGCCCCATTATTCTTAGCATCTTGTAAGACATCATGAACTGCCGCGTTCATAGACATCGGTGTTGTAGTAGCAAAAAATAGTCTGTCAGCAAAACTTACCTGAGCGTTTTGGTTATCTGCATAAATTGACCAAGTATTATCCTGAAACCTAACATTTTCTAGACTAAGGTCTACAGGGTTACAGTTAAGAAAGGCTAAAGCCTTATCTAAATATCTAAACTCCGTATTTTTAACCGAGGGAGTTGTCGAACTTAAATTAATTCCACTTTGTGGAATAATACTACCACCAACAGACGTTATTAAAATTTTATCTGCTTCATTATCTCCACCATCAATGTTTAGATAACCACTAGCATTTAAATAACCGCCATCAAACTTAAGTGTCGTTTTAGGTCCGATTGTTAAAGCCGTTTCTACTGACACCACTAAAGGTTTATCTAATACATAAGGTAGTGCATTATAAGAAAGTGTTGTAGCCGCCGACTGATTAGTTATATAACCAAAAATATTAATACCATTTACTGTATTGTTGGTACCAGTATTATCCAAAATGTTCAGATTAGGAGAGCCACTTATTATAATAGGAAAATCCGAGTGATTATCAAAAGTATTCGAATCAATTACAGCCCCAACACTATCGTAAACCCCTAACCCAACTTGATTATTATCAAAAACTGAATTTTGGACATCCAAACCACTATTTGAAGCATAAAGTCCATAGTTCCCCGCTTCTTTCTTATTGTTGTTAAAATTACAATTACTAATTGTAGAAGTAGCAGAAGTTAAATGTAAGCCAGTTTTATAAGACTGTTCGAAATTTGTATTAGTAAAATTCACGTTTGTATTATTAGACACCACCATAGCCTCAGGTTGACTAGACACTAGTCGGGAACCACCAAAACGAAAGATTGTATTATCAAAATTAGATGTTTCCAACGAATTAAAAATAATTTGTGACCAGAAATTGTTAACCTCTCCAGGACAAGTAGAAGTAGCTGTACCAGAAATACAAACCCCATCACTGTTAGTATCACCACCTGTATCGTCAGAAAAAATAGTAAAAATCACTTGTTTACCACCCCCTTCCCCATTTGCCTGAATAGAACCATTTACTGTTAGTTTTGCACTACCATAACGCTTTACTGTTTTAACAACAACCTCTGGTCCCATTGTTAAAGTAACACCCGCATCTATCGTCAGACCATCATTTCCAACAAAATAAGGAGAATTACCTTTGGTTAAAGTTTTATCCTGATCAAGAGTATCTCCTATTGCTATTTTATAATTAAGACTATTCCTAGCCCTAGGTGTACCTTTTATCGCTGTTCCATTTACGTCATGTCCATTTAAAATATATTGACCAATTGAAAGTGCCCAATTATTTGTATCTGACCCAGACAGATCTAAATTATATTTTTCAAGAGTTCTAGATCCATCTCCTGTTGGCCAACCACCACTGAATGAAACAGTATCAACAGTTGTCGTAGCTTGATTAGACTTTTTATAAGCCAAAATTAAATACTCTCCAGAATTATTTAAACCTAACCCAAAAGAAGTCCATAGATCAGCGACAACATCAACAACTGAAGACTCCGTTAACTCATTTACCTCACCCCCACTCTGTCTTTCAATCAGATAATAACTCCCTGCTTCAATAATCTTATCAGTGGCGCTTGAAAAGCTTATATGAGGTGAACCATCCTGAGAATATAAAATCCAATCATCTAAATCAATATCTTCAGTTGAACGATTATACAATTCAATCCATTCATCATAAGCTGAAGCATCTGTCCCCGCCCAAGCAATTTCATTAATGACAATCGGCATTGTTTTTATAGTTGCTGTCTCGGTTGTCGTAGCAGAAAAATTCCCATCTGTATCAACTACAGCAACCGAAAATGTATAAGTAGAATCATCTGCTAAATTTGTAACCTGAGTAGTTGTGGTTAAGGTAGTCGAAAAAACTCCGTTATTCTCAACATTAAAATGAGAAAAATTAGTACAAGGAGTAGTAGTCGCCCAAATGATATCAAGGGTTGTTGTTGCAACTAAACAAGATGACGACAATACTGAATTACCACATTGATTGATTTCTAAAGAAGGTGGATCAATTACAACAGTAGTGTCAACTGATATTTCAATTTCGGCCGCATTAGAGGTAGTCTGTCCATCACTGGCAAAAAATTGAATGGTAGTAGTTCCTTGTGAGAAACCAGCTAAAACCAATTCCCAAGTATCATTTTGAAGAACTGTAGTGGTCGCCGTTGTAAAATTATTTGAAATTACTTGAGTTGAGGAAGCACTCCCCGAAAAAGTTACTGTGGTAGTTGCAAATTGAGAAAAATTCACCGGTGAAGTTATCGTAGGAGGATTAACAACATTAACAACAGAAGTTGTAGAAGAAGGATTATTTGAAGATGTCTGCTGAGGAGGAGTGTAACCACCCCCTCCGTAATTTATTGGCACGATTAATTCTTCTTTCTGATCTTCCTCTTCTAGAACGATGATAATTAACTCTTCTCCCGTCCCTCCTAACTCTTGTGGTGTGTTTAGATTGGCTATATCTTTTTCTAAAGAAGCAATCATTCTTTCTGCTTCTTTTAAAATAAAAGCCAATCTCATTAATTCAGGACTCCCTGGATCTTCTGGAGAAGGTTTAGGTGACTCAAAAACAACCACCTCTTCAGATGAGCCACCCTCTTCTTCTTGTGAATTATTAACATCTGCCAATAAATCATTCGGGTCAACACTAGCAAAACCTTTCTTTAAATAAAAAATAAAGCTGGAGAAAAAATTAGATACTCTTTTACCTACATCAACAGCTCCTATTACAACAACATCAAAAAAACTCTTGTTCTTCTTATATAATTCATAAGTTATTTTTTCTTCCTCAACCGCATCGAAAAATAACTTTATCACCCCAGCCCCATACAAAACCGCTTGTTTAGATAAACTATTCCAGTAGTCAGTGAAAATTAACTGATTATCATCTTCAATCGAATACAAAATTTCTATCTCACCTGTTTTGTCGCTCCTTTTTTTATTTATTTCAAGTAATTTGCCCAACCTTTTATCTTTATAACCAAAAACTAAATAATCTCCTTCTATACTCTCTGTATCTTTAAAAATAACAGTTGGTTCAGCATATTTTTTATCAAAAATAGTGTCCTTACTAAAAAAATTTTGATTAGTAAATAAAGCTAAATTATAGAAATAATCATCTAAATTTTCATAAATAAAAATTTTTTCATTATCCAAAATTAAATTATCAGCAATATTAACATTTTCTTTTACCCATTGCTTCGCGTACTCTTCATATGGTGACCCTGTAGGGTGACCATCACTTCGAGTATGAGGAGGTACCGCCATATCTTCTATTAAATGAAGAATATGACCTAAACTTTCCAAACCTCTTAAATTATCTCCATGAACATATTCAAAAACAGCCCGATCAAAAGAGAAATCTGTTTTTGAACCAAATAAATCTTGAGATATATTAGCTAATTTGGATGAATAATCTAAATCTAGGAGAGCCTGAATTTTAGTAGCCTTCGCCCATTGCTTAGCCGATAAATTTCCATATAAACCTTCTTCATAAACAGGATCATAAAAATGATTTATACAACGAAATTTAGGGGAATCTTCTTTAATACTTCCTTTTTCTAAACTATTTTTTTCTTGATCACTAAATTTATAATCTAGATATCGGAATTCAAATAATTTTATAATTTCTTGAGTTAAGGCTGGATGAGTAGTCTCATCATCATAGGCACCAACATTAAAAATAGGGGTGCTAAGCATCCCTATTAAAATTAAAATTATTTTTACAAACTTTCTATTTTCCACACTTTTGTATATTCATTGAATTTCAGATCAAAACTAAATTCAGCTATATTATCCTCATCAAAAGTTCTGTACCTAAAATGTTTATCCGATATTTGATATTCTTTTTTTTCCTTTTCAAGATCACCTATCAGCAAATTAAGTACTCCGTTTTGTTTCCCTATTGCCAAACTCTTAACTTTCTGCTCCCTCTTATTAAACACAAAATACTGACTAGCCAAGTCAATATCTCCCACTTTCAGTGCTTCCACAAAACCATCAAAAGTTTCTTGAGGAGTTGCTCCCCCGAAATCATCATTTTTCTCCATTTCTTCTAATCTATCCTGCAAATCTATAACTCTTTTGGAGAACGATAAATGTCCCTCATACCACTTCTTGTCTGGAACAACCAAACTACCATTTTCATTAAATTTAATTTCAATTTCTTTATTTCTAAGAACATACAAACTTCCTCCAACCAAAATAACTAACACCAAAACACCAATAAAATATTTTTTACTTTGTTTAAAATTTATTTTCATATCTTTACCTTAAATTAATTTAAAATATGTTTATCTCCTACTAGGCTTATCCCTGATACTGCCTCAGTATCAGGATTTTCATTCAAATAACTTATTATTACCAAAGAAACCATGGACAGCACCAATATACCGATAAAACCAAACATAAACTTTAAGGAAACTTTATTTATTATACTCATAACTTTCCTCACCCAACTCTAAAAACCTTATTACCCTAATAATACACCATCTCCCTTTACTTGGAGGTTGGACCTCCAAGTGAATGAACTCTGTCATTTAGATTTACATACACATTCAAATACATCAAATATTCATCAGAATCTATAAGGACAGATTTAAATCTACCTTGGAATAAAGCCCCTGTTCTATTATATTTTTCATTGAAAAACATGGTAAAACCAGTCCCCAATCTCTGCATAAATTTCTCTATCCCCTGATCAACAAGAGGAGTTAATATGAAATGATAGTGATTTGGATTTAGACAATAACATACGAAATCAACTAATTTTGAATCCCTGTCATTAAGATTCCCCTCTTTTCGTCTCTTGAATCTATTTTCAAAAATACTACCAATAGGATCAAGTCCATTAAACTCTTCCATACTTTGAAAAAACCTACTTAAATCAACATTATCCTTAAAAACAACTCTCTTATCTACACCTCTATTATAAATATGATAATACTGACCTACAATAAAAGGTTCTTTTCTCATATTTACTATATATCACACTTGGAGGTCCAACCTCCAAGGATTCTGGGGATAAGTCTAAAATATTCAATGTTTTCAACTTGGAGCCTGTCTGTCCGGTAGGCAGGGTTGGACCTCTAAGCGGATAAATCTACAAAAAAATACCCAAAATAATGGGTATTTTTTTAAATTTTAAGTTTATCTTTCAGTTTTAGATTCAATTATATTCCAATCTGAGATTATAAGGTCTCCAAAAGAGTCTGTAATTCACTAGAATCTGGAATTTTTTCTAATCCAGAATTAACTATGTCTTTAGCTTTTTGGTTATCCAGCAAGAAATCCCTATAAAACTCAGCTGTTTTATAGTAAAGATAAGCATGTTCAGATCCTAATTCTAAAGCTTTAAGATAATTCTCCTCTGCCCTTACGTTATCGCCTAGATAATATGCGTATATATCACCCAAATTACCCCTCACAACAAAGTAACTCTCATCTATAAGCTTTGCATACTCCCATGCTAATTTTGCCCCTTCATAGTCGCTAATTGTTTTTCTCTGAAGACCTAAATCTAACCAATTACTAATATTTGTCGGATCACTTTTTAGCTCTTTAACAACTTTTCCAATCCTTTCAACCATAATTAATCGCCCTTCTTCAGGAAATTCTTCTTCAAAGGTTATTTTTCTATCTAAGTCAGGAATAGGCCTTATTACTACTGTGGTTGCAGGCTGTTCATCTTGAGATAAATTACCTCCGCTAATCACATCTACAAGAACATCTTCTTCGTTAGTATTAAGCGAGATATTATCAACCAAAGAGTTAGTTGTTGTGGCTATATCACCTTGATTAACCTCTCCCTCGTTCAAATCACTATAAATATAGAACCAAAGAGCTGTTAATAATAAAGCTACAAAAAACGAAGAGATTATATTTTTCTTATTCATGACTAGAATAATAATAAAAATTATTACCAAAAGCAACTTTTAAAACAATAAAAGTTATCCACAATTTACTTGGAGGTCCAACCTCCAAGTAAATCAAGGTAAAGTTGGCAACAAAAAATCCCCCTTATATGAGGGGGATTTTTGTAACCTTTCAAATTTGACCGAGGTCAAAAACGAATCACAAGATGGTTATTATTGGTTGATTGTTTCTGAATCCATACCACCTTCTGCCAAACCTGTTACTTTGTAACCGTTTGTCCAGTCTAGATGATTAACTGCTGATGTGGTTGTAGCATACGGTGACCAAATGAAGTCATCATTTGTATCCGTATCGATTACTGTAGTTGTATTTAGCAAGTTTGTGCCTCCAACAACTTCGTAAGCAGAATCACCAGAGATGTAAGATTTAACCCAGTTATTAGCATCTGTTCCTGTTCCAGAAATAATTTCAACTGTTCCTACTACTTTGAACCAGTAAGTTGTTCCTGCTGGAATTTGTAGAGGTGAGTTAAATGCTAAATCATTATCAGCACCTGTGGTTGACCCAGCAAGTGTAGCAACTGTATCTACAACTTGTCCACTTGTATAAGCTGTACCATCTGCTGAACTATCAACTGTTGTTGAGAAACTTGAATCTGTGTAAGCATACACTTTCACGTCTGTCACTGTAGTTGAACCTGTTACAGCATTATCTGATGATGTTGCTAAGTTAAGTGTGAATTTGTGAACACCGATTCCGTTACTCAAGCCGTCTTTATCTTTAGCTGTTACGCTAAATTTGTAAAGATCAGTTGTACCAGATGTTAGTGAACTTGATGATAGAGCAATTTTAGCAAATTCAGGGTAAGCCCTAAATACTCTTACTCCATCAAATGTTGAATCTGAAGCTGAAGTTGAGCTAATAGTTGTTCCTGATTGATCACCAACTCCTTGAGTACCACTCAAGTTACCTCCATCGTAATTAACTTTCAACAATGCTCCTTGTGTACCTACTTGTGAAGTACCAATTTGAGCTAAGTCACCTTTCAAAGTCAAGATCTTATTTCTATCCTTTGGAATTGTAAAGTCAGAACAGCCTGCACAAGTTCCTATAGTTGAAGTAGCATAATTACTTGTTCCTGTAAATATAGCTGAACCAACTTGTGTTGAGCCATCATACAGAACTACTCTAACTAGATCTTCAGGTGAACTTGAAGCATTTGTTAATTCAAGAGCTAATTTACTTAATGTGATTGCCTCATTTGTTCCTGTGAACTTCAATGAACCTAGAGTTACATTAGTTGTTCCGGCAGCAGCAATTACGTAGGCACCTGTTTGCTCAGCAACTGTCAATGTTCCTGCTGTTGCAGCTGTCATTGTTTGTCCTGAACCTGTAGGTGTAGCTGTTGTAATAGTTGTTCCTGAATTCAAACCTGTTCCAGTTTGAGCAGCTGTCATACTCCATAGAAATCCATCAGCAGAAGTTGCTGAGGATGATAAATTACATTTCAAAGCGACTGTCTTAACAGTTCCTTTTGTAATTGTAAGACCACCACTATCTAATGTAAAGGTTTGAGCAGCTGTTTCACCAGAAGCAATATCCTTAACGTTTGAACCTGTGTTCAAAGCTGTTGTACGGTCCCATAGTTGACAACCTGTTTGATACTCTGAATTTGTACCAGTCATTGTGTTATTAAGTACCAAAGATGTGAATCTTACATCTTCACCTGAAGCTGTTGCGTCAAATTGGAAGTTAGCGAAGACAAACTCTTGTGCTCCCGCTACTATATTTTGTGCAACTGGACTAGCAGATGTACTGATTGTTGCTGTTCCTGCCTTCAACGTCATTGTGTTAGCTGTAATATCTGTTGATGGTGATGGGGTAATTGAATTACCTGTTGTCTCACCTGTTACAGTTGTCCAATCTGAAGAAGGATTTGTGTTAATTATAACTGTTTCGTCATTTAGGAAATCTGTTCCCATTTGACCTTGCAGTGTATAAGTAGCTTCTCCAACTGGGAAAGTTACTGAATCTGTGAATGTAAATGTTCCTGTATTTGATGTTCCAACACCATCAACTGGTCCTGCAACAACTGATCCGTTTGAGTCAACAAGAGAAACATTTGTAATGTCTTCTACTGCTCCTGTACCTGAAGTTGTTACATAAAATACCATTGAAGCAACTGAAACTGCTTCACCCTTAGCTTCAATGTCAAATCCTCCCAAAGGTTGATTTGCTACGTTCTCTGAAATATTTTGGGCTTCAACGCTTGTTGCTTTTGAAGCTGACAAAGAACCGTTTGAAACTGTTACAACAGCGTTGTCATACCAAGGTGTGCCTGTTGTAAATTGTGATGATGAATCTGAAGCTGTTGCAGCTCCTGTTTCAGTAGGTGTAATTCCATATCCGTAAGTTTCACCTGTAATGTAAAGATCTGTGTCTTTGTAGATATCGAAGATAATAGTTCTTCCTGAACCTGATTCAATATCACCCATGACTTTAATTTCTTTGGAAAGACCTTTATCAATTACAATTCCACTTCCTAGACTTACTGTGTAATATTTTCCATCAGCTGAAACTGTCAAATCGTAAGCAACACCATCGATGTAAGCTTTTAGATTTTCTAAGTCACCTGTTGAAACTGAACCTGATTGATTCCAACGTAGAGAATGAACTCTAATTTTTTCAGCGGAACCAGCTGTTATCTTAATTGCAGCAAAAGTATAGTCAGTTACACCAACTTCTTTTGTTGCTGAAGTGTTAGGATCATCAATTCCTCTAGCAGTTGTAGCACTTCCGATTGTAAGAGAACTATTCAATGTGTGTTGTGCTCCTAGAATTGGGAAAGTAGCATTAACAACAGCTGAAGTATTTACTCCAATAACATCCAATGATCCAACTTGTCCTGTATATGAAAACAAGGATGCATTCATGTTAGCAGCTATTGTAACTACCTTTGATGTTCCAGCCTTAACTGTAAACGCTTCACCAACTGTTGCTTGGTGCAAAGAATTTAATGTTTTAGCAACTCCAAGTTGTGTTCCATCTTCATCCAATAGAACAATTCCTGCAAAAGCAGCATCTTGTGACAAAGCATCTCTTTCTACTAACAAAGAATTAACTACAATATCTCCGTCAGCGCTAGCTGTCAAAACAACTTTTGTGAAAGGAACTCTGGCTGCACCTTGTGGTGCTAATGTTGCTGCTGGTTGAACCCCAGCCATAGCTGTAATTCCTGTTCCTGTTGAAACTGGAGTAGTAGGTGTTCCTGCTTCACCGTCACAGGCTTGTCCTGTTGTTGGGCTGAAACCTACTGTGGAAGTACATCCTTCTGGAAGTGTAGTTCCTGGTGTTGTAGGTGTTGTAGGAGCTGTCATTGTATTCAATTTAGCTCTTGTTGAAGCACCGACATACCCTGTTCCAGCTGTTAAACCAACTGGTGTCAAAATTTCAGAAGCGTATTTGTCTTGGAATTTGATCACAGCTACTTTAGTTAATGAACCAAAGTATTCTGTTTCGTTTCCAGCTGAACCAACTCCTGAAGCTGCAACTTGTGTGTCAGTACTCATGTTAAGAACTTTTTGAAGATTCAAAACATCTACTCCACTGTCACCTTGTGAAAGATTTTTTGTGAAGTTATAAGAAACACCTGTTGTTGTGTCTCCACCCATGCCTGATAATTGAGCTTGTAATGTTGAAATCATTGCAAGCAAACTACTGATTTGTGCTGTTAATTCTTCCACTGTTTGAGCTTGAGCTGGAGCAACTGCACCACCAAACACAAGTGTAAGAGCCATAGCACCACCTACGAAAACTGAAGCAGCTTTTGCTGATGCAGATTTCTTAAGTTGAAATATACTCATAATTTTTTTATTCAAGATTTCTTAAATTAATTAACTAATAAAATTTCTATTAATGTTTAAGAAATCAATGATGATATAAAACAATAATTTTATATCTAACTAATAATTAATAAACAAATTAATAATTTCGTTTGTAATTTTTTTTGCTTTACATCGCCTAAATTTACGACCAAACCTAGTAACAATGTATTCGAATATTTTTTAATCTTTTTAAGTTAAGTTTTTTTATTTTCCGTCATCCAGAATATTTAATTTTCAAAGACCAGATATCAACAAAATTTCCGTCCCATTCATAATCGGAAAATTGTCGGATAAATTATATCCCGCATTCATTTCCTTGCAAAGAAATTTTGTGGATAACTCTGCTAAAAGACACGAAATATAACACTATTATAGTATAACAATGGACCCCAAAATGCAACTTGATCTGTGGTTAATAAACATTAATCACATTTCATAAATAACCCCTTTAGTTGAGGTAATACTGGCTCCATCTTCTCTCCCCCTTTTTACTAATTAGTCCTTCCTTCATCATAGACTGAAGCTCTCTCTGGATGGTCTTTTCACCACAATCATCAACCACTCCGGATATGTCTTTTATAGTCAGTTTTTGTCCTTTATTAAATAGTTTTAGTATTTGCTTTTTCCTAGTCTTTTTCTTTTCAGAGTTCCTAATACTACCCTTATTTTTTATAGTTATTTGATTTTTAAAGGACATCTCAGAATGTCCTTTACTTTGTCCTTTAACCGAGATCCCCTTTTTATTTATAGCTTCTTCTAACTTTAAATCACCTCCCTTAACCTTGAAGAAATCCCCTCTTAGAGAGAGATCCCCAACTTGACCTATTTGATTAGAACTATCATTTATAATTTTAAGAAGAAGTTTTAACTCCCTCTTCAAAACCTCTACGTTCATTTCTGTTACTATTTTAGCCGTTAGAGAAACCTCCAAGAAAGAAACTACCTCTTGAATAGTTATCCTTATATCAGACAAGGTCTTATCCCTCTCAGGTAGAGTTAATTCGTTTAAAGACATTGTCTTTGATAAAAGTCTTAATCCATTTTTCCTCAGTTGCCATTTCAAGGACTCTTCTTTAGGAAAATACTCCGTCACTAAATAGATAGCTGAAACTACCTTTTCGACTTTATTAGAAAAAAAAGTTAAATATAAATCATATTCTCCTCTCTTCTTGATGTTTCTTACAGGATTCATTTGACTTTTATTACACCCAACGGAATGTCCTTTTGATTATTTTATGTCTTTAAAGAAAAAATATTTCCTTAAACTTTGATATGTCCATTATATCTTTGTCCTTAAAAAATACAAGTTTTTTAATTGAAATTTATGTATTCCTTTTTATATAAAAACTCGCCATTTAATCCTTAACCTGCAAGTCTCCAAATTAAGTCATTACTTGTCTTTTTAAACTTAATACTTAGTTGTTCCATTTTTTATCTTTGCTAATTTCTATGTTATTATTAAAGAGACTTTAATAAAAATTAATTTTAAAATTACAAACTAAATAATGAAAAAAAAGAAGACTCAGAAGAAAGACAAGGTCAAAAAACTAAAAGAAGAAACACTCCAAGGAATCATTGCAATAATTCTTTTTGTTTTTGCAGTCTTCCTTTTATTATCAGCCTTTGGCTACGGAGGAGTAGCTGGTGATAAAATTTATAATGTCTTAGGAAATAAATTGTTTGGAATAGGCTATTATCTCTTACCAGTAACTTTATTTATTTTTGGGTACTCTAGCCTAAAAGAATTCAAGCAAAATTTTGTAATGATCAAAGTAGTCAGTTCACTAGTTCTATTCTTATCAGGACTAGGAATTATTGATTCAATTTTTACCGGAAGAGGTGGTGTCGTTGGGGGAATCGTTTCAACTCCATTACTAAAATTTTTCGACTTGTACATTAGTATCATCTTCTTAGTAGCCCTCTTATTGATTTCCCTTCTAGTCATTTTTGATATGCAAATTAAACTAAGCAGTCTGTTATTCTGGAGAAAAGAGTACAACGAGCCTGACGAAGAAGATGATGAATACGATGAAGAGTATGAAGATGAAGAATATGAGGAATATGAAGAAGATGAGGATGAAAGTGAAGAGGAAGAGGTCGTAAAGAAAAAGAAAAAAGGAATTTTAGCTAAAGATGATTTTGAAAAAGACATCAATATGCAAAGTGGATTTCTTTCCAGAAAAGCCTTAGCTTATTTTGGTAAAAAAGCAGTTTTACCTCCCCTCTCTCTTCTAGAGAAAGATAAAGGAAGACCTGGGGTGGGAGACATCAAAGCAAACTCAAATATTATAAAAAGGACACTTAAAAATTTTGGGATTAATGTTGAAATGGATGAAATCTCAATTGGACCATCTGTTACCCGTTATGCTTTAAAACCAGCTGAGGGAGTTAAATTATCAAAAATTGTTGCTTTACAAAATGACTTGTCTTTAGCTTTAGCTGCTCACCCACTCAGAATTGAAGCTCCTATTCCAGGAAAATCTTTGGTTGGTATTGAAATACCAAATAGTTCTAGAACCATAGTAGGATTAGCTACCCTTTTCTCTTCCAAGACATACCAAAACAGCGAGAACTTATTGACCATGGCTTTAGGAAAAGACATCACCGGCAAAGCTCATTTTGTTAACTTGGCAAAAGCTCCTCATATTTTAATTGCTGGAGCTACGGGAGCAGGAAAATCAGTCACTATTCATACTCTAATAACTTCCTTCTTATTTAGAGCCACTCCCAATGATCTAAAATTCATAATGATAGACCCAAAAAGAGTTGAGCTAACGCAATACAAAAACATCCCTCACCTACTCACCCCAGTTGTAACGGACGCTAAGAAAGCTATTTTAGCACTGAAATGGGCTGTCAAAGAGATGGATAGACGGTATGACATATTAGAATCAAAATCAGTTAGAGATATCCAGTCTTATCATAAAAACATCGTTAAACCGGCTTATGAAAAAGCTACCAAAAATAAGAATGTTGACGCTGATAACTTGCCAGAAACAATGCCTTACATTGTGATTGTGATTGATGAATTGGCTGATATTATGCAAACTTTTCCAAGAGAATTAGAAGCTGTTATTGTTAGATTAGCTCAAATGAGCCGAGCTGTTGGAATTCACTTGATTCTTTCTACCCAAAGACCTTCTGTAAATGTTATTACTGGATTAATTAAAGCTAACGTTCCAACTAGAATTGCTTTACAAGTAGCTTCTCAAGTTGATTCACGGACTATTTTAGATATGGCTGGAGCAGAAAAATTACTCGGAGCTGGTGATATGCTTTATCTTTCAGGAGATATGGCAAAACCAACCAGAATCCAATCGGCCTTTATCTCAGAAATAGAACTAAAGAAAACTGTAAAATTCCTAACAGATACTTACCAAGACGAAATACCTGAAGAAATAGATATTAGTTCAGCTGAGCAAGACAAAAATCCCCTCTTTGATTCATTATCATCGGATCGAGAAGACGGTCAAGCTGATGAGCCACTCTATGAAGATGCTAAAGAAACAATTATAGCAGCCGGTAAGGCTTCAACATCATATCTACAAAGGAAATTAAGAATTGGCTACGCTAGAGCAGCTAGAATAATTGATATGCTAGAGGAAGACGGAATTATTGGACCAGGCGAAGGTTCTAAACCGCGTGAAGTTATCGCTGAACAAGTAGAGGAAGATGAGGAATATGAAGAAGAAATAACAAACAATGAATATCTCGAAAGTGACGATGATGAAGAATATGGAGAAAAGGAAGATGAGGAAGAGGAGGATGAACGAGAAAAAAATTAATTACCTATAACCGAACTCCAGGAAAATATGCAAAATCCAATAAAACTGATTAAAATAATACTAGCAAGTCTGATTGTTATCTCAGTGTTATCCTACACTTATTACCAAACAAAAGATTATTTGAAAGGACCTATTCTTGAATTAGATAGCCCTAAAAATAATTCAACTCATCACCAAAACAGTGTCGCCATAGAAGGTCATGCCAAAAACATTTCTTTCATAAGTATGAATGGTAGACAAATCTTTACAGACCAGTCAGGAAGATTCAGTGAAGAAGTG
The DNA here is from genome assembly GCA_034661035.1 of Patescibacteria group bacterium. Classification (GTDB taxonomy): domain Bacteria; phylum Patescibacteriota; class Minisyncoccia; order Phycocordibacterales; family UBA12079; genus JAGYLJ01. The sequence continues at coordinate 20,869 of JAYEKM010000010.1, forward strand.
ATTCTTTCCAAGGGAATCAATATAATCGATATCTTTGCAAAAGATAAATTTGAAAGAGAAAACGAAAAAATATTAAACTTAGTTTACCTTGTTAAATAAATTTAAATTTAAGATTTGACAAAAAACCGAAATAACAAGAAATATAGAAAATATTACAAATTTATAAAAAATCAATTACATATTATTATAGAGTCAAATCACATTTAACAGGGTGAGCTTAGAATAATTATTAAAAAAATAAAATAAAGGCATGGTGAAAAAAATAAAAAAAGTTGAGAAGAAAAAAGTTGAAGTAAGAAAAATAACAAAAAAGAAAACATCTGAGAAAGCTGTAGATGTTGAAGAGACAATCTCACAAATAAAAACAAAGTTTGGGGAAGGAGCCATCATCAGATTAGGTGACGCCCCTAGAGTTGGAATAGAAGCTATCTCAACAGGTTCAATTGGATTAGATGATGCTTTGGGAATAGGAGGTCTACCTAGAGGAAGAGTAGTTGAGATTTATGGACCAGAATCATCAGGAAAGACCACTCTAGCTCTCCATGTGGTTGCTCAAGCTCAAAAGAAAGACGGTATTTGTGCTTTTGTTGATGCTGAACACGCCTTAGACCCAGATTATGCTAGTAAATTAGGGGTTAATATAAAAGAATTACTCGTTTCCCAACCTGACACAGGAGAACAAGCCCTAGAAATTACAGAGAGCTTAGTTCGTTCAGGGAAAATAGACGTTATTGTGATAGACTCAGTAGCAGCACTAACACCTAAAGATGAAATTGAAGGAGATATGGGGGCTCACCATGTTGGGAGACAAGCCCGTCTGATGTCTCAGGCCTTGAGAAAACTAACAGCAATTGTTGCAAAAAGCAAAACTACAGTGATTTTCATCAATCAAATCAGAATGAAAATTGGAGTGATGTTCGGTAGTCCAGAAACAACTCCTGGAGGAAGAGCTTTAAAATTTTATACTTCTGTCAGGTTAGATATCCGAAGAATTGCTCAAATTAAGAAAGGAGACGAAATAGTAGGAGGAAGAGTTAGGGTTAAGGTGGTAAAGAATAAGGTTGCTCCCCCGTTCAAAATGACTGAGTTTGATTTGATCTACAACGAAGGTATTTCTAGAGAAGGTGAAATTATTGCTTTAGGAGAAAAATATCAAATAATTTCCAAAGCAGGATCATCTTATAGTTACGGAGAAATGAAATTAGGGAGAGGTTATGATGCTACCCGCCGTTTCTTAAAAGGAGATAAAAAATTATCTAACGAACTTCTAAAGAAGATAAGACAAGAAATGAAAAAAGAAAGTTAAGTAAAAATAAATTATTTATAAAAAACAGCCGATACTTCATATCGGCTGTTTTTTATATTTGTTTAATTTATCTTGAAGTAAAAGGCAAGAAACCTAAAAACCTAGCTCTCTTAACAGCTTGAGAAAGTTGTCTTTGATGCTTAGCGCAAAGACCTGTTTTCTTTCTGGATAAAATCCTTCCATGAGGATTAATAAATCTCTTAATAGCTTCTATATCCTTATAGTCTATTTGGCTTATATTATTTTGTGAGAAAAAACATTGAGTCATGTAACTATTTCTTACTTAAATTATTTTTAAAATTAAAACGGAATATCTTCTGGATTTATTTCTTCAGTTGGATATTCAATTTGATCATCTTTAACTTCTTGTTTAGGGCTACTACTTTTTGGCTCACTTTGATTAAAGTTATTACCACCATTTCTTTTAGGACCAAACTGAACCTTTTCAGCGACAATCTCAGTTCTATATTTTTTAATACCGTCTGCTTCCCAACTTCTTGTTTGTAAACGACCTTCCACTAAAATACTACTTCCCTTCTTTAAATATTGCGCAATGTTTTCAGCTTGTTTACCAAAAGCGACAATATTGTGATATTCAACGGCTTCTTGTTTATTTCCTTCTTTATCTTTCCAGACTCTGTTAGTAGCAACACCTAAATTGACAACCTGAAAACCTGAAGGAATTGCTTTTAATTCAGGGTCTCTTGTTAAATTACCTATGATAGTGACTTTGTTTAAATACATATAATTTAGTCTAAATTAAAAAGTCTTTAAAGTCAAAAGTCTTTACTGTTTATAATCAGTGAAAAAATTTACTCTGTAAATTTTCTACTTTCGACTTTATAGGCTTTATGAACTTTTAACTCATTCCTTTATTTAATAACTAATTTATCTATAGTGTCATCTAAATCTTTCTTCTCCCTGCCATCTGTAGCTTCAGCGGAAGAGGGTTCCTTACCATCTTTCGTTTCAACAGTTTCTGGTTTCTCTACTCTAGTAACCTTAGCTGGTTTAATAGCTTTTTGTTGTTTTTCTTCAGAGATTTTAGCTAAAATTTTCTTTTGGTCTGAAACTAGAATATCCTTCTCTATTGTTTTTATAAGAAGATATCTTAAAAGATTCTTATTCTCATCTAAGTCAACTTTCAAATCAGCTAATTTTTCAGGGTCAGCTTTGAATTTTAACCAAACAAAGTAAGCTTTTTCAAATAGATTTTTCTTACCATCAACCATTTTTTCCATAGGATAAGCCAGATCTCTCATATTAGGTCCATCTCCAGAGAGAAATTCAAAACCTAATTTTTCCAATGATTTTTTTATATTAGAAACTTCTGCAAGAACATCTTTATCAGAAACAATTGGCAAGAAAAGACAACCTGCTTCATAGACGATATTCTTATTTTCCTCCTGTTTTTCTGTTTTCATCCCGTTAGAGATACTTTTAACACAGTATCTAAATTAAGTTTATAATTTTCCCGTAAAAAATAAGATCTCTAACGGGATTCATAAGAATTAGGTTACCACAAAATATCCCTTAGAGCAACAGTTTTTTAACTTTATTTACTAAAATCAAAGATTTATAGAGAAAAAAGAATAAGTGTTATTAAGAAGAGTTTCTTCTACATCATTTAAGTCTATTTGCTTAATCTTAGCGATTTTCTCAACAATTTCCTTTATATACAAAGGATTATTCCTTTTTCCTCTATAAGGCACGGGAGCAACAAAAGGGGCATCTGTTTCTGATAGAATTTTCTCTAAAGGCAAGAACTTAACAACCTCATCGTAGTCTTGAGTAAAAGTCAACACTCCACCAAAAGAAAAATAAAAATCTAGCTCAAGATACTGCTTAGCAATATCCAGGTCCCCTGAGAAAAAATGAATAACACCTTTTAACTTGCCCCCCACTACAGCTTTCTTCTCCTTAAGAATCTCTAAAACTTCCGAATGCGCTTCCCGACAATGAACTACAACTGGCTTCTCATATTTAATAGCAAAATCAATTTGTTGTTTAAATAAATTAATTTGTTTTTCTTTTTCCTTTTTACCATCTAATCCTAATCTAAAAAATTCTAAACCACATTCCCCGACTGCCACAACCTTAGAGTGTTTAATTAATTCTTCAAACTGAGCTTCTTCAAAACCTTCCTTAGAATCTTTAGGGTGATGTCCAATAGTAGCAAAAACATTTTCATATTTATCAGCCAAAGCAACCGCTTCAAAAGAAGTTTTTTTGTCTACACCTATCACCACTACACAAATTTTTTCTTGTTTTAACTTCTCAATCAGCTCTTCCCTGTCTTCATCATAATCATCCATATAGAGATGAGCGTGCGTATCAAAATACTTATACATATTATTTTCTTAGAAAAAGAGGTTTCTCTGGGGACTTATTGGTTTTTATTAGTTCTTTAATTTTTTGAGCAGTTTCTGGTAAGACAAACTCCAACAAGCAAGATATGTCATAAAGTCTCTCTACCAAACCAATTATCATTTTTTTAGCCGCTTCAGGATCTGTTTTTACTAACTTAAAAGGTTCTTCTTTTTGAATTAATCCATCTGTATGAGAAATATTAGTCCAAACATAGTCCATAAAGTGATTAAGCTCAAAATCATCCATCAACTTTTCTGTATTTTCTGAAAATTTAAATTCTTTAACAGAGACAGGTTCATCAAGATAATTTTCAGCCATCTTCATTACCCGACTAACCAAATTACCCAAACCATTAGCTAAATTAGCATTATAAATTTCTTTAAATTTACCTAGAGTCAGATCTGAATCCTCATACATATTAAGATGTCTTGCTACATAATACCTAAGAGCGTCTGTCCCGTATTCATCGACAATCTCAAGCGGGTTAATGACATTTCCTATACTTTTACTCATTTTTTGACCACCGCTATTAATGAAGCCAAACACATAAATTCGTTTTGACCGAGGCAAACCAGCTGACATTAACATCGCCTGCCACATAGCTGTTTGTTGACGAAGATTATCCTTTCCACAAACTTGGATAACTGGCCACCATTTTTCAAAATTAGCTTGATCATTAGGCCAATCTAAAGTAGAGATATAATTAACCAAAGCATCAAACCAAACATACATAATGTGATCTTCATCTCCTGGCACAGGCACTCCCCAAGGCATTTTTTCTTTTAAACGAGAAATACTAAAATCCTCAAGACCTCTATCAACAAATTTGCTAATTTCATTCAAACGAAAATTAGGGACAACAAATTCTGGATTTTCATTATAAAGTTCTATAAGAGCTTTTTGATATTTAGAAAATCTAAAAAAATAATTTTCCTCCTCGATAATCTCTACTTCCTTCCCTGGATGTAATGGGCATTCCCCCTCCACCAACTCTGAGTCTGTTTTCTCCAATTCACAACCTACACAATATTTAACTTTATAATTTTTTTTATAAATATCACCATTAACCTCGCACCTTTTCCAAAATTCCTGAGCAGCCTTTTGATGATCTGCGTCCGTAGTTCTAATTATTTTTAAAACTTCTTTATCAAGACCTATTTTTTCAATTTGATTTTTAAATTTATCAAAAGCTTTATCAACAAACTCTTGAGGTTCTAAATCTTTTGACTTTGCTGAACCTAATATTTTTTGACCATGTTCATCAGTCCCTGTATTTAGTAGAACTTCAAAACCTTGCTTCTTTTTATAACGCGCTAAAATATCAGCTCGAATCATTTCAGCAGCATGTCCAATATGTAAATCAGCATTTACATAAGGAAGAGTCGTTGTTAAATAGAAACTTTTATTGGTTTTCATATAATTACTTACTTCCTGAACCTGAAGAGAGAGGGTTTCTTTTTTGTTTTTCCATATCATTAGCAAATTCCATAAGAACAGCTGCAATTGGAACAGCGATGATTATTCCTAAGAAACCAGCTAATTTAGCTCCCACCAACAAAGCAATAATAACCATTAGAGGAGGAACCCCTACTACTTTCTTTACCACCAGCGGATAAATTAAATGATTTTCAAATTGTTGAATAATTACATAGAGTCCAACTACCATAAAACCTAGAGAGGTTCCTCCATCCATAAAACCAATCAAAATCGCTGGAATAGCTGCTAGAATTGGACCAAATAATGGGATTAGTTCTGCTAAAGCGGCCAAAATGGCTAATAATAAAGCATATTTAACACCTAAGATCATTAAACCTAGATAAACCAAGATACCTATAAAGAGAGCTAAAAGAAGTTGACCCTGCATCCAACGTCCAATTTTTAACTGAGACCTTTTCCATAAATCAATAACATACTTTTCGTGTTTCAAAGGAGTAACTATCTTTAAGAAATTAGCAATCCCATATTCCTGAACAGCAAAATAGAAAGAAAAAACGATAATTAAAATAAAACTTAGTAAGCCGCCAAAGATAGAACTAACTGTCTGCCAAAAACCATTGAAAGTATGATTAACTGTAGATTTCAAACCACTTAAAATCTCATTAACAGAAAAACCTGAAGTTATATTCTGAACAGTTTGCCCAGATAAAAAGCCACTGTCATTTATAGATGGCCAAAAATTAACAGCCTCAACATACTGAGGAATTGCTTCAGATAAATTTGAGGTTTCTTCAATAATTAAAGGTAAGAAAGTTACAAAAATTCCAACAAAAATACCGGCAGCACCTAGATATACTAAAATAACAGCCAACACTCTAGGAATTTTTCTTTTAATAAACCACTTAGCAAGCGGTTCAACAGAAGAAGCTATCACAATAGCTGTCAGAATAATAAGAACCAAATCACGAAAGTAGTACAAAAATACTAATAATAGTAAAAATAAGATTGTCCTAATAATCGTCCCTGAATTAATATTTATTGAGATATCCTTTGCCATATTTAGATAATATCATTTACTCTTGAGAAAGCAAATTAACAATCTTAAAATTTAAGGATCTTAAGCAAAGATTTTTCATCTTTAATCGGCCCTATCACAGCGAGATTCAGTCCCTTGTCGACAAAGATCTTATTGGCTACTCTCTTTATATCTTTAGAAGTAACTGCTTTAATCTTTTTAATTTTCTCTTCTGGGGTTAAAATTTCATTTTTAAGTAGTTCCTGAAAACTGAGATATTGAGCTATAGAATCAGAGGATTCCAAGCCTAAATACATATTTCCCGTAATATAATCTTTTACTTTTTTTAGTTCATCTTCTCCAACCAACTCTTCTTTTAGTTTTTTTAGTTCAGACAAGAAGACTTTCACGACTTCTTCTGTTCTCTTAGTATCCACCCCAGCAGAAAGTGCTAAAAAACCACGGTCAGTTGCTGAGTCATTATCAGCTCTAACATAATAACAAACACCCATTTCATTCCTTAGTTTATTAAATAAACGAGAGCTCATTCCTGAACCTAAAATACTGGCTATTAAAGAAGCAACAACAGTATCTTTATGAAATAAATTAAAAGCCCTAACTCCTAAAAATAAATGGGTCTGGTCAACCTTTTTATTTCTAACAAACACTTGAGGTTTAATTTGTGTTTCCTTTGTTTTAATTTTCCTAAAACTACCTCTAGAATTAATATTTTCAAATCTATTTTGAATATCTTTTAAGATTTTTTTATCATCAAATTTCCCAGATACAATGATGGTAGTATTCTTTGCTGTATATCTTTTATCCCTATACTTTATAAAATCTTTTTGTTTGAATTTTTTAATATTATTTTTAGGACCCACCAACAACATCCCTGCTGGTTGATTCTTGTAAAGTAATTGTAAAAAATCTTCTTCAACTTGCCTCATAGGCAAATCCAAATACATATTTAACTCCTCTAAGATAACTCCCCTTTCTTTTTCAATCTCTCCTTCATCAAAAATAGGGTTTAAATACATATCAGATACAATCTCCAGTAATTTTTCTCCTTGTTTATGATGAGCTTTTGCCCAATAACCTGTATATTGATAACCCGTAAAAGCATTGTAGCGAGAACCTAATTTATCTAAATCCAAAGCAATATCTCCTGTATTAGGACGAAGTTTAGTTCCCTTAAAACACATATGTTCAAGAAAGTGAGAAATTCCATTGTTCTTCTTATCTTCATAATCAGTCCCAGCCTTAACTAAGACGAGAACTGTTATTGTAGAATTTCCTTGAACCGGAGCTGTGATTATCCTCAAACCATTTTTCAAAACTTTTTTCTTAAATTTCATAATATTTTTCTTATGAGCAAAGCGAATTAGTAAAATATTACCCCGTAAAATTCATTTTGTTATACAAAATGAGATTTTATTTTCTTTTAGAAAATAAAATTATTTCACTGGGGTTATTCTATCAAAACACTCCTTCATATTATTAATTTTATAGGCATAGTCTAATATAAATCAATTAAAAAAACCAACATTAGATTTATGCAACCTTAACGTTAGTTTTCAAATTTTCTATTTTAATTTCTCGCTTAGATAATTCTCCAAATCATCAATCTTAATTCTTTCTTGTTCCATAGTGTCTCTATCCCTCACCGTTACAGCCTTATCTTCCAAAGAATCGAAGTCAAAGGTTACACAATAGGGTGTCCCAATTTCATCCTGCCGGCGGTATCTCTTTCCAATTGACTGAGTTTCATCATAATGACAAATAAATTTATCTTTCATTTGGTTAAATAATTCTTTAGTCGGTCCAGCCAATTCTTCTTTTTTAGACAAAGGTAAGAAAGCCACTTTAACTGGAGCTAACTTTTTAGGGAATTTCATTACCACTCTAGTTTCTTCTCCGACACTTTCTTCAGTATAAGCAGCTACCAAAGACACTAAAAGGGATCTTTCTACTCCAAAGGTAGGCTCTAGGATATGTGGAATAAATCTTTCTCCGGTCTCTTGATCAAAGTATTCTAATTTTTCATTTCCAAATTCTGTATGTTGAGTCAAATCAAAATCGCCACGATGAGCTAATCCGAACAGTTCTTTAAAACCAAACGGGAAATTATACTCAATATCGATAGTTTTTTTAGAATAGTGTGAGAGTTTTTCTTGAGGATGTTCTAGCCTTCTCAAATCATCTTTAACAGCACCTAATTCCATAGCAAAGTCTTCCTGTTGTTTTAACCAATCTTCAAAAATCGGTTCCCATTTTTCTTGAGGTCTGATAAAATACTCAATTTCCATCTGTTCAAATTCTCTTAATCTAAAGATAAAATTACCAGCCACAATTTCATTTCTAAAAGCCTTCCCTATCTGAGCCACCCCAAAAGGCAATCTTTGACGAGTAGCATCTAAAACATTTTTAAACTCAATAAAAATTGCTCCTGCTGTTTCTGGACGTAAAAAAATCTCTCCTTCAACCCCGTTCATTTGAGTCTTAAACATCATGTTAAAATCTCTAACATCAGTCCAATTAAATTTACCACAATGAGGACATTTAATTTCAGTTTCTTTAATAACTTTAGTCATCTCTTCATTCTTCCCTTCTAAATCCTGCCCTGTTGCATCTTCTACTAAATGATCTGCTCTAAATCTTTTTTTACATTCTTTACAATCAACCATCGCATCACCAAAACCCTCAGCATGACCGGAAGCTTCCCATAATTTTGGATGTAATAAAATAGGACCGTCAATCCCAACCACATCCATCCTATCTTGAACAAACTTCTTCCACCATAATTGTTTGATATTATTTTTTAACTCAACTCCTAAAGGGCCATAAGTATAAGTCCCACCCATACCACCATATATCTCAGATCCTCTAAAAATTAAACCTCTTCTCTTGCAAAGTGAAACAATTTTTTCCATCTTGTCCGAACCTGATTTGTCAGGTTTTAGGATATTATCTTGATTTTTTTCTGTCATAGTATTAAATTAGCTACAATAATAAATTATTTAGACACCTCTCCATCTTTAATGTGATAAATAGGATCTGTGCTTATGCGAGTATTTAGATCTCTAACTGAATACTTGATAGGAGTATCTGTAAAATCATCTAGTCCTTCTATAGAAATATTTTTTAACAGAACTGGTTCTAGGTGGAGTTGACTTAAACTCGGCAAAAGAACCACCTGAAAGCTTACTTCTTTGGAAGAAGAAGATATACCCTTTCCAGCTTCAATTGTCCCTATATCCCAAACCACCTCTCCCCCTACCTGATTAAAGGAAATTTTTTCCGAGTAAGGACTACTAACTCCCAACCAACGAACATAAGAAGGGAGGAAGGCTCTTACTTTAGCATTTTCAACATTATTCGATGTATTAGTTGCAGTTAAAACAATAGTATAGGTTGTCTCTTTATCTACCTGAGGAGGAATCGGTCCTGTATTTTTAAAACTACCGACAGAATAAAGAGACCTAGCAGTCAAAAGTAAGTCAGTTTTAACCTTAACTTTTTTAGAAATCGTTGTGCTTATTTTTTCGACTGTTTCATCTGATAATTTATTGCCCGTGGCTGTTATATCTATATTAATTTCAGGATCTTTAATTCCCATATTAGATACTACAGCTAAAGAATAAGGAGCGAAACTAAAGCTCAGACTACCAGTTGTCGTTGGACTAAGTAATTCTAACTGAGTGCTATTTTCCTTGTCCCATGTAATTGTATTGTCACTTGATTTATAATAACCACGAACAGAAGAAATAGAAGCTTTATCTAAAACAACCCCGTTTAAACTTACAACCACCCTTACATCTGACAGTCTTGTAAGTAAATTATTGGACCATAAAATATCTCCTCTAATAGTTTCTCCTGTTTGAGAAAAATATTCAGGACTATAATCCCCATCAAGAACCAAATCTAAACCAAATAAGGTCTTCTTTAGGAAAATAGATTCTGACGAAGAAACTAAAGCTGCTTTTATTTCATTTTCATCATCTTCAGATTGAATTCCCCCATAAAAATTAAAGACTCTCTCCTCACCATCTTGGCCTATTAAAATACCTCTAACCTTTAAAGTCATTTCTGAATCTGGTTTAATATCTCCAAAGTTCCAAACATTATTTTTATAAACTGGCTCAATATTAGAATCTTTAAATTCAAATCCAAAAGGATAATCAACAGTAAAAAGTAAATCTTCAATAACTTCAGTAGAATTTGAAATTATATCAACAGAAAATTCAAACTCTTGCCCTGTCATAACATCATTAGGTAAATTAAGAACAAAGCCAATCGGAGATGAATCAATCATCAACTCATATTTCCTATCCTTAAAAAAGATAGCATTAGAATCCTCAGCCCTATATTCAATTGTTACTATTAAATCTTTTTTATCACCTTCGCTCCCAAACAAAATACCTTTAAAGCTCTTCGTAACACTCCCTCCTGCTGGAACAACACCTAATTCTTTTCTTGTCTGAGTTAATTCTTTAAAATTTTGATCCGATGATAATGTCCCTTTAGGAAATTCAACAATTAAATCAGCTAAAACTAAATCGACAGAGTTGTTATTTTGAACAGTTATTTGAAAAGATAGTTCTTCACCACCACCCACAACAGCAGGTCCAACAATGGATAAGTCAACATTCTCAGTAGAAACTATATTTATACCTCCATAAAATACATAAAAAGCCACCCCAAAAGACATCAGGAAAAACATTACAGAAAAGACTAATAAGCCTCTAAAAAACATATTCTTCTTTACTTTTGTTTTTTTCACTACTGGTTTTTTATGTTTTTCTTCAATAACCTCATCTTCTTCCCAATCTTCATTAACATTAAATTTCTGTGGTTTAAGTTTTGTGTCATACTCATGCTTAAACTCTTTATCTTTCTTATAAAGACCTCTTTTTAAACGATCGATTCTTGCTTGTTCTGCTTTTTGGTCTAATTCATCCATATTTTATATTGTACCATTAAGTAAAAATCAAAACAAAATTAACATAATTGAGAAGATTGTAATGAATTATTTATATCAAAAATCACTTGTCGATTAACCTCACCTTTTCGCATTTTTTCTAAAAGATCTTGGTTCCACTCTGTTAAATTAAGAAAAGATGAATACTCTATATCTTTATTAACTGCTTTCTTTTTATCAAAATAACCTAAACAATACAGAATTCTCACTACAATAATATTTTCGAAACTTTTAATATCTTCGCTGGAAAAATCATTTTCTTCTAAAAAAGATAAAGCTTCTCTGATCACTTTATATAAATCCTCATTCCTTTCTTCTCCTGGTAATAGTTGCGTCAACAAATTCAAAACACTATTAGCAATAATTAATTTACCTCTATTTTTAGCTAGAGAAAAATAAAGATTCTTATCATAAATGGCATTAATTAGTCTCCAAGCACCTCTCCCCCGAACAATCGACAGTTGAACCACAGAAAATTCTTGCAATCCATACCTAAGTTTAGATCTTAAATTCCTCAATCCTTGAGCCGTAATTTTAATCAGACCAAATTCTTCAGTAATAACAAAGAGATATTTATTTGATTCTCCAAAATTAGCACTTTTTAGTATAATCCCTTCAATCTGATAAGTTTGATACATATTTCTATTTCCTTAAAAAATATTTCAAAGTGTAAATCCAATCTTCATCTGTTCCCTCCTCTTCTTTAGTTTTTAGAAACCATTCTAGATATCCTCTGTCTTCTCTAGCAACATCTTCAACTAACTTATCTATATGTTTTCCAAAACTAAATCTTCTAATTAAAGATGGATTTTTAGATATACTTATCATTCTTTTGACTATTTCTCTTTCATCAGCAATCTTTGATTTTTCTTTGGCTAAATTAAAAATATGTTTATAGACAGCCTCTAAAACCAAAACATCGCCATCAGCACTATGAGCAATTACGTCTAAATTTATATCATAATAATATCTAAGAAACTGTAAATTATGTTCTGGAATTTCCGCTTTTTCATCCAAATACCGTGACAATCTTAAAGTACAAATATAATTAGGAACTTCCAACCCTTCATTTTCTAACATAGCTATGTCAAATTGCGCATTATGAGCCACTAAAATATTTTCATTCAACAATTCCTGTAATTCTTTAGCAAACTTACTTCCTTGAAAAGCTTCCTCGTTCTCAACCATTTTATTAGTGATATTAGTGACAGACATCGCTTTAATGGAAATAGGCACAGTTGGCTTAAAATTTTTGACAGTCATCTTCCCATCAATAGAATAGGCTACCTGACAAAGTCGGTCTTTTTTTAGATCATTCCCTGTTGTTTCTGTATCTAAAAATATTAATTTTTTCATCTAGTCTTATTTATTTTAACTTTAAAGAGATAATCCCCGACAGGAATATCTACAGCTGGTTGGACTTCTGTAAATTCTATTTTATTCACACCAGCAATCCTTTTGATTTCAGTAGAAAATTTTTCAACAAAAATTTGTCCCTCTTTACTAGTCTCAATAAACATCTCAATAGTATCGGATGGATCAAGCCCAGCTTCCTTTCTTAACCCCTGTAAATTCCTTAATAGCTCTCTAAAATCACCTTCTTCTTTTAATTCAGGAGTGATTATCAAATCCAAGCCGACTTCATCAGGAATATTTGAATCAAATTCGACTTCTTTTACGTTTAATTCGTCCATGATTAAGGGTAATAATAAATCTTTTCCTTTTAAAAGATCTTTCTTTACCATCAGTTTAGATAAAGGTTGTCGTACCTTTACACCGACTTTGGAACGAGCTTCTAGGCCAAAAGAAACTAACATCCGAACTTCTTCCATTTCTTTTAACAAATCTTTGTTAATTTCTTTAGACTTAGGAAAACTTTCTAGATGAACACTTTGATTTTTATCTGAAAAATTATTTTCCGTAACTTTTTGCCAGATTTCTTCAGCAATAAAGGGCATAAAAGGAGCATAAATTTTTGCTAGATTTTCTAAGACATATTTAGTCGTTGCAATAGCAAAATCCCTGTCCTCCGTGGCTTTAGCGAAGAAGGATTTATTTTCTGAACTTACTGACATCTTAAAACGATTTCTTGACCGCCTCAGGTACCAAGTAGATAAATCATCTACAAAATCAGTAATCGGGCGAGTAGCTTTATCAATCTCATAACTATCCATGTTTTGAGAAACTGTCTCAGACAGTTCATCCAAACGTACCATGATCCACTGATCTAAAATATCCTTACTATCTCTCGCTTTCAAATCTTTTAATTTCTCATCTTTATATAAATTATAAAAAGACAAAACATTCTTAAATCTTAAAATATTTTTCTTCAAAACTTCGTCCACACCTTTATCTGTAAAATTTAAATCTTCAGCCTTCATTAGAGGTGAAGCTAATAAGTAATATCTCACCGCATCGGCACCAAACTTATTAACCACGTCCATTGGATCAGAAAAATTTTGTTTCGATTTTGACATTTTTTGCCCATCTTCTGCTAATACCATCCCATTTACAATTACATTCTGATAAGCAACTTTATCAAACAAAGCCACCGACAAAATCAGCATGGAATAAAACCATCCACGAGTTTGGTCCAAACCTTCTGCGATAAAATTGGCTGGATAACCTATTCCTTTCTCAGGGTTAAATATTTCAGTATTTTCAAAAGGGTAATGCTTAGAAGCATAAGGCATTGAACCTGATTCATACCAACAATCAAAGACTTCTTTTATAATTTTCATTTTTCCACCACAAGTACATCTAAATTCTACATCATCTATGTAAGGACGATGTAAGTCTAACTCATAATCTCTATTATGAGGAATTGGTGTAAAATCAAATTCATACCACTGAGCATTTTTAGGTAAACCAGTTTCTTCTTTTAGCCTTATCGTTTCTTCAGAGTTCATTCCTTCTGCTCCTGCCCTCAACAACCAACTAGGATTTTCGTGGCTAACTATTAAAATTTTTTTATTTGAATACTTTTGATCAATATCAAACAAGAACTCACTCACTCTTTTCTTAATCTCAGTTAAATTTTCACCTCCTGCTGGTTTTTTTGTAAATCTCTCTTCTAAAGAAGAAAAAAACTTATAGTACTCAGAAGTTGGTTTGCCTGAAAATTCCCCTGCGTTAACTTCTTCAATTCTTTTCTCTTCAATAATTTCCTCTACCTCTAATTCCTTAGCTAAAATTTCAGCTGTTTCTTTTGTCCGAAGATAAGGAGAAGTTATAATTAAATCAATCTTTTCCCCTTTTAATTTCTGAGCTGAAGTTGTAACTTGTTCTTTCCCTTTCTCTGTTAAATGATGTTCATCTAATGGATTTTTAGAGCAAACACCTAAAATATTGTTATCAGCTTCTCCATGTCTAATCACAAAATATTTATTTTGACTACCACTCTCTTTAATTTCTTGTTTAACTTCATCAAGAGAACCAATAACTTTTACCTTCTTACATTTTTCACATTTCCAAACTGGTAAAGGAGCTCCCCAGTAACGAGAGCGAGAAATTGCCCAGTCTCTTATTCCATCCAACCACTTACCCATTCTTCCGTCTCTAATATTTTCTGGCACCCATTTTATTTTTTGATTTTCCTCAACAATTTTATCCTTAATTTTTGTAGTTTCTAGAAACCATGAAGAAGTTGCGTAGTTTAATAAAGGAGTATCACATCTCCAACAATGAGGATAAGAATGTTCAATTTTTTCTTTAGAGAAAAGTAAATCTTTTTTGGCTAGATATTTTATTATTTCAATATCAGTTTTTTGATGGTCTTCTTTATCTTTAACTAACATTCCAGCAAAATCTTTAACTTCTTTTTTAAATTTTCCTTCTAAATCAACATGGTGGACTACTGGAATACCTTCTTTTTGAGCCAAAGTTAGATCGTCTGAACCAAAAGCTGGAGCAAGATGCACAATACCAGTACCTTCCTCCATGGTCACAAAATCTGCTCCCCAAATTTTCCATACTTTGTCGTTATCTCTTAGTTCTTCTTTATAGTAATCAAAAACGGGTTTGTATTTTTTCCCAACTAATTCTGAACCCTGAAACTCTTCTAAAATTTCATATTCCTCATCTTTAAAAACTTCCTCCAGTCTCTCTTTCGCAACAATAAACTTTTCAACTTTTGACTTTGGACTTTGGACTTTGCAGTAAATAGCTTCGCTATTTACTGCAAGTGCCATATTCCCTGGAAGAGTCCATGGCGTAGTCGTCCAAGCTAAAACGTAAGTTTTAGCTTGTCCTCCTGTAACTTTAGCGGAGGAGGGCCCGTCCCCTGTTGTTGGATCTTCCTCAAGCTCAAACTTAGCTGTTAAAGATAAATCCTTAATATCTTTATAACCTTGATTGACTTCAAAATTTGAAAGGGTTGTTCCACAACGTGGACAATAATGCATTGATTTAAAACCTTCATAAATTAAACCTTTATCAAAAATTTCTTTAAATGACCACCAAACTGATTCTGTATAGGTCGTATCCATAGTTCTGTAGGGGTCATCCATATTTACCCAACGACCAAAACGAGGAATTACTTTTTCCCAATAATCAGCAAAACGTAAAACTTTTGAATTAGCTGATTCATTAAATTTCTCAATTCCAAAGTCTTCAATATCTTTTTTATTCTCCAAACCTAATTCTTTCTCAATAATATTCTCTAAAGGCAAGCCGTGACAATCCCAGCCCCATTTCCTAACAACCTTTTTCCCTTGCATGGTCTGATAACGAGGAATAGCATCTTTAATCGTTCCAGCTAAAATATGTCCAAAATGTGGAGTGCCTGTCGCAAAAGGAGGTCCATCATAAAAAACAAAAGCCTGCCTGCCGGCAGGCAGGCTACCATTAGGAGCAGGTTTTTCCTCTGATTTCTTAAATGTATTTGATTTATTCCAAAATTCTAAGACCTTCTCTTCATTTTGAGCTATTTCTGACTTTTGAGCTAAATCATCTTTATCTTTATTTCCCTCAGTCATAAGTAAAATATTAGCATAAAATATATATTCTTTCTAATATAAATTGATTTTTATAGCAATAAAGAGTATATAAAAGAGTAGTAAGTTTTTTGAAAATTAAATAATAAGCGTAAAAACAAGAAAAGGAGAAAAAATGGACTATTTACCTTGGTCAGAAAGACAATGCGATTACCAGTACCAAAATCTTCTTAGAGATATTTTAAATAAGGGGATTCTTGAAACAAAAACCCGTCTCGTCAACAAGAAAGAAAAACCTGTGGGAGCCTACTCTCTCTTTGGTTCGAAACCAATGAAATTCAGATTATCAAACGGTTTCCCGATGATCACAGAAAGAGATGTCTCTTCGTTTTGGGGTGGACCCATCGGAGAACTGTTTGGCTTCATTAACGGCGCCAGAACTCAAAAACAATTAAAAGAATTTGGTTGTCATTGGTGGCAGTCATGGGTAACAGAAAGAAAGTGTTCCAAGAGAGGACTTGAAACCGGTGACTTAGGACCAGGTTCCTACGGAGCTGCCTTCCACGACTTCCCAACAGTAGACGGGGGAACCTTTAATCAATTTGAACACCTCGTTCAACAAATAAAAGAATTCCCCGGATTAAGGACACATATAATCACGCCTTTTATCCCGCAATATCTTGTTAGAGGAGAAGGTAAACAACAGAAAGTAGTAGTGGTTCCATGTCATGGTCTTATCCAAGTAAGAATAATAAATAATAAATTATTTCTTACTATGATTCAGAGATCCGGAGATGTTCCAATTGGAGTTCCTTCTAATATGATTCAATATGCGGCCTTAACATTAGCTTTGGCTCAAGTGACCGGATTTGAAGCCTATGAGTATATTCATACAATCATAGACGCTCATATCTATCTTGACCAAATTCCTTGGGTTGAGAAATTAATTGAAAGAAAACCCACCCTATTCCCATCGGTTAAAGTTGACCTTGGAATAACTGATATTTTTTCTTTTCGGAAAGATAATTTTTCATTATCCGACTATAAACCACATAAATCAATGAGAGAAATACCTGTGGCAATATAAATACTTAAGGAGGTCATGATGAAACTATCTATTATAGTGGCAATGACAAAGGGAAGGGTTATCGGACTAGGAAATAACCTTCCTTGGCATCTACCTGAGGAATTAAAACTATTCTCTCGTTTAACGATAGGTCACCCAGTCATAATGGGTCGGAAAACCCAAAATTCGATTGGGTTCCCTCTTAAAGGGAGAACTAACATTGTTATTTCGTCAAACATAAACAAGATCCAAGGATATGTAGTTGTTCGTTCCTTCGACCAAGCCCTGAGAGTAACTCAAAAAATAGATACTGATGAATGTTTTGTCATAGGAGGAGCACAAATATATACACTAGCTTTTCCTTTCATCACTAAAATGTATATATCACAAGTTCACGGTAACTACGAGGGAGATATTTATTTCCCTGAATGCCACAGTAAGAAGCAATGGCCAATAACATCAATCCAAAGGGAAAAAACCTTTGATCTCATCATCCGTGAAAAATTAACCTAACAGGAGGAAAACATGACAGAGACTAATCAATTGTTAAATTTTAACCACGCTAGGACAGAAGAGCAAATTAATCTGATGAAGAAAATTAAAGAGGATAAGGTCTGTCCGTTTTGCTGGGATAATTTTGAAAAATATCATCCCAAGCCCGTTATTAAAAAAGGGAGCTGGTGGTTAATCACAAAAAATGCCTTTCCTTACACAGGCACAAAAAATCATTTTCTCCTCATCTATAGACATCATATCTCAAAAATCTGCCAGATAACACCACAGGCTAGCATCGAGCTTGTTATACTATTATCCTGGATTGAGCAAAATTTCGATGTTGAAGGTGGTGGTGTTTTTATGCGATTTGGAGAAACCAAACAAACAGGATCTAGCGTTGAACACCTGCACGTTCAACTGATTCAAGGTAACTCCCAGGAAAGTAGCCTAGCTAGCCCTATTAAGGTTAAACTCGGCTACTCTGAATAAAGTAAACCCCATAGATCACTGAGCGATCTATGGGGTTTTATCATTAAGGGCTAATCTGAATAAGTTCAACACCTTTATCCTTTAGGATATTTTCTCCATCTAAAACGGCATAACCTTTCAGGAAAAAAACTTTTTTAATCCCTGAACGAGCTATTAGTTTAGCACAAGGAGGACAAGGAAAATCTGTAACAAAAAGTTCAGTTCCTTCTAAAGAGATTCCTCGTCGTGCCGCTTCAGCAATCAAAATGGCTTCAGCATGATCGGCGGTGGAGAGTTCAATGTGAATTCCTTTCTTGAAAATTGCTCTCGGATCACCAAAAACATATGGCATCTGCGGATCAGGAACATGAGTATTATGAGCCGCTAAGATGATAGCATCATCCTTTCTAAGGATTCCACCAACCTGTCGCCACCAATCAGCACTCCTTTTTCCTTCCACAAAAGCAAACCTCATCATTAGTTGCTCAACTTCTCCTGAAAAAATAGTCTGGTCAACTTGCACCGACTTTTCTTCTTCAACATTATTCCGATGCCACCGAAGAAAAATTGAACTAAACTTAACCTCTTTACCTGGCAGATATTTATCAGCGAAATCCCGTGAGATATCTTCGTCTGGTAATACCAGTAAGGTCTCCTTAAATTCTTGGTACAAAATACTCTTTGCATTGGCTAAATTCAGGGAATAAACATCCTTGAACTCCCATGATTTAAGAGCAGCAACAATAAGGTCAGGAGATAAGGATCGAATTAAATCCTTACGAACGATGTAATCAATTCCGATATCTTTAATCAAATCCTCCTGCATTATATGAATTTCAAAAAACTTTTCTTGATTAAGAAGTTTTAAGTAACCTGAGTGTAAAATTGGAATATAAGCAATCAGTATTTTTTTCATTATCTTTCTCCTTACCAGACAACTTTTTAGGTAGTCATTTCCCGCAAAAGACCGTTAATCGCCTTGGTTGCTTTTTCAGCGAAGTCCGAAACACCTTGTGTAAATAACTTTCTGATTTTAGCAGAGGTGCTTGTTGTGGCTTGTGGTGGTAACATCTTTATTTCACCACAGAACCACTCCATATTTTTAATCCTCTTATCGGAATGATTTGTTGTTTCTGAAATAATTAGAACATCCGGACGAACAGTCTTTAAAAGATGCAAGCTCGGCTGTCCTAAGCCTTTTGGAACGATAACATCAACTGGTCTTAGATAGGCCAACATCCGAAATCTTTCATTCTCAGGTACAACAGGACGATTAGAACCCTTTCGGGCTTTGGTTTTTTCATCATCATCAATCCCAACAACAAGGATATCGCCTCTTTTTTTTGCTTCAGTTAAATATTGAGCATGGCCAATATGGAGTAAATCAAACGAACCAGAAGTTAAGACAACTTTTACCCCTTGCTTTTTCCAATCATCCGCCATCTCTGATAGTTTTTCATAATCAGAAACAAACCGACTTGAAAAATCCACACCATTTCCAAAAATCTCATCCTTTTTTCCCATTTTATTATCTCCTTTATTAGTCCACTTTAAGCGGATTAGAATTTACCCGTCCATCTTATATGGATTAGGGTTATCTTAAATTATTTATTATTTTCAAAATACAACCTATCTCTATGTATACCTGAAATGCATGAATATTTCAAATAAAAAACATCTGCCTCAGGCAGATGTTTTTTATTTATTTTTTAAGATTTTTATTTAAATTTAGGATTATTTAACTTCCACACCCATACTCCTAGCTGTACCCTCAATAATTTTCATAGCAGCCTTTATGTCGTTAGCATTTAGGTCTTCCATTTTAGTTTCAGCAATTTGTTTAACTTGATCCTTAGTAATAGTTCCTGCTCTTTTTACTAAGTTTTTACCAGAACCTTTCTTCTGACCAATCGCTTTTAGAATCAAACGAGAAGCTGGGGAGGTTTTAGTTACAAAGTCGAAACTTCTATCTTCATAAACAGAAATAACAACTGGGACGATATCCCCCATCATTTCTTTAGTTCTTTCATTAAATTGATTAACAAATTCTCCAATATTAACACCCGCTTGTCCTAAAGCTGGACCAAGAGGAGGAGCTGCACTCGCTTTTCCACCTTGAATCTGCAATTTAATTTTCTTTGTTACTTCTTTCATATTTTTCTTAACGAGTAAGGTGAGTTTAGAAAAATATGGCCCGATGAAATTCATTTTGTTTTACAAAATGAAATTTTTAATTTTTTGTTAAAAAATTAAAAAATATTTCATTCGGGTAGATTTTACCAACCCACGATTCTCAATATCTTATATTTTTAATTATTATCTTGTTTAGAAGAAAATATAATTTTCCAGAAGCCATCTAAACATTTTTTCGTATTTTTAATTCACCACCCCAGTTAAATACCATCTTTTTGAAAATAATTTTCAAAAATCTGATTTGAATTTTTACAAAATTCAATTTAACGGAGTTAAGAAAAATATAGTCGCTTTCGCTCCTTATTTTTCTAAACCTTCTTAACTTGTAATGGATCAAGTTCAACTGGTGTCTCGCGACCGAACATGGACACCATCACTTTAATCTTTCCTCTTTCTTCATCAACCTCACTTACTTTTCCTTCGGTATCCTTAAAAGGTCCGTCATTTACAATAATTAAATCACCTAATTGGATATCAATTGAATGTTTAGTTAGATCAGAACTCATTCTTCTTCTTAATTCTTTCATTTCTTCTTCATCTACAGGGACAGGATTAATACCAGCTCCAACGAAACCTGTTATCCGAGGTGTATTTCTAACCACATACCAAGAATCATCTGTTACTACCATGTCTACCAAAACATAACCTGGATAAATCTTTTCTTCAATTTCAACCCTCTTTCCATTCTTAATTTTAATCTTTTTTTCCATAGGAACAATCACATCAAAAATTTTGTCTTCCATCCCAAAAGAACCAATTCTTTGCTTTAAATTTCTAACGACTGCATTTTCATACCCTACATAAGTGTGAACCGCATACCAATTTCTTTTTGCATTTTCTTCTTGTTTTGACATGTTTTTTTATTTAAAGATAAATTTATCTAAACCTAATGAAAAAATAAAATCAAAAAATCCGAGAAAGAAAGAGGTTATCAATGAAACTATAATAACAATAACAGTGAACCAGATAGACTGTTTTTTAGTTGGCCAAGACACGTGCTTTAGCTCTCCTCTTGTATCTTTGATGTAATTTATAAATTTTTGCATATCTTTATATTACCTGATTTCCTCTAATTAAAAAAGCCCTAATGGGCTTTTTTGTTTGATATAATACTATATCTTATATCTTGAAAAGTCAAGAAAAAATTATATATTTTAACAATTTAAAATCTAAAATTTATAATCTATAATTCAAAAAATAAAAAATGAATTTTATCTGAGTTTTATTTTATTTTTTGGTTATTTTATTTCGTAGGTAAGATAAACTTTTATATTAATCTCATTTTCTCCAACAGGAATTTCTACACTATTACCTTCAGAATCTCCTCCTAGACCATAGACAGCTTTTTCAGCGTACATAGGGACAGGATAATTACTTCCTTCGTTAGAAGAGTAAGAAGTCATTCTTACTAAACTAACCCCTAAATCTTTAGCTAGAGCTTTAGCTTTTTCCTTAGCCTCTGTAATAGCCATTTCTCGAGCTTCTCTTCTTAATTCATCTTCGTCATCAATTTCAAAATTAAGTCCACTTAGGTTAGAAACCTCAACTGAGCCTAGACCTGACAAAACTTCTCCAGCCTTATCAATATCATCTAGACGTACTGAAATATTCTGACTAACCTCATAACCAATTAACTTTCTTTCCCTATCAGGTGTCGGACAATTATAGCCATAACAAGCGATTTCTTTTGATATCCACTCATATTGAGGATAAATATTGTAACCAGAAGTCTTTATATTTTTTTCCTCTACTTCAGATTCTTTCAAGAAAGTTAGTGCCTCACTCATAATTTTACCAGCCGCAACCTGAGCATCTTCTACTGTCTTAGCTTCTTTTGTAACGGAAAAACTAAAAGTCGCAATATCAGGCACTGCTGATACCTCACCGTCCCCTATTACACTAATGGTAGTTTGAGGATAAATATCCTGACCAATAAAACTATTCTCTTTTAAAGAACCGTAAGTTTTTACCAAAAAGAAAAGACATAAAATCCCTAGAAAAATTACTAACAACTTTGAAACTGATCTTTGTTGACACAAACCACAAACATTTGTCATATTTTCTTGTTCCATATTTTTATTTACCCCGTTAAATAAGATTTGACATTATATTTAGCAAGGATTTGTTAATTTTTAATATTAATTTTTAAAATATCTAATTTATACCCGTTTACTTAAGTCAAATCTTAATTTTATTTTGAAAAAATAAAACTATTTAACAGGGTTAATTTAAGCTTAACCTAATACGATAGGAATACTTGTGGCTATATTATACACGCCACTAAATATATTTCCACGAGTTGTTAATTAACCAATGATAGCTTTAGCCAACCAACAGACAATAAAAATACCCACACTGTTAAGGATAAAAGATAGGGCTAAGAAGCGTTTTTTGCTCATTTTTGATATCCCAAGCATAGAAACACCTATTTCATCAGGAAGAGGTGAAGCTATAATAATGGCTCCAAACAAAGGTAAGAAAAACTTAAATATCTCGTTTTTAACGATAACAGAAAATCTACGCCCTTGCGGAGAAACCAGTAAGTGATCAAAACTTTTAGATACTTTTCCTCTAATAAAAGTAAAAATAATCAGATCTCCTAGTACTGCGCCTAAACCACCTAAAATTGCTATGACCAAAAGTGGAGTAGTTTGTGCAAAACTACCAAGCAAAGCGATAGCAGGAGCTGTCGTAAAGATAGAAGTAAAAAATAGACCAGCAAAAACTATCCCTAGCCACAACAGGCCATTTAAAGAAAAAATAAATTCATGAATAAGACCCGACTTAAGTAGAAAAGTGGCCAAGCTAATACTTAAAACTGTAAATAAAAAATCTCTAAAAAATTTCCTTTTGCGCTTTTTCATAAATTATTTATTAAAAAATTTTTCTTCATAATCAGAATTACTATTTACAAAACGGAATAACATAAAGAATAAATCCGATAATCTATTTAGATAAGTAAAAATTTCTTTCTTGTTAACCAAAGTTTCTTTTTTAGTTAAAGCAACAACCTTCCTCTCTAATTTACGAACCAGAGTCCGAGCGTAATTTAAAGACAAAGACAACTCATTACCGTCTGCTTTTAAAAATTGATTAATTGGTTTCAATTCTTTCTCTAACAAATCAATAATAAGTTCAATTTCTTTTGTATTTAGTTTCAAATCTTGAATCTCTTTCCCAGTAATATTTGATTGAATCTTAAAAAGATTATTTTGAATATTGTCTAAAATATCTATTAAAGATAAACCTAAAATTTTTTCATTAAAACTACTAGCTTTATTTTTACAAATACCTAAAAAGGAGCCCACTTCATCCAACGACCCTAAAACCTCTATCAACAAACTATCTTTATCAACAGAAGTATTGTCAAACTTAGAGGTCTGCCCTCCATCTCCTTTTTTTGTATAAATCATAAAGACTAGAAAATATTTTTTATCCAATTTAATACTTTTTGTATAAAACTAATCTTTTGTTCAGTTTGTATATTTTTAATATTAGTATTTACCCCATCTATAATACTAAAATAGTCATTACTTTCATCAATAACCCGTTGGAAACCTGCCGGCATTCTTAATTGAATCTTGAAAGAATTTTCTCCCGGTAATATATTTTCTATTTTCCAAATATATTTTTGTAGAGAACATTCAACTAAATTACCTATTAATTCAACATCTCCCTCTTTATTCTTAATAAAAATATCAATTACATCCGCCTCGCTTTTACTTTCATCAGGACAATCCCATTTAATTTCATATGATTGACCAATTTCCCATTCTTCACCTCCATCAGGCAAAATAATCGTGGTTGGAGAAAGAGAAGAAAGAATATAAAGTGACAAGTCAGCCACATTATTATTTTCATTAGATTCCACAACTTTGCTATTATAATCAATCGTCACTTCAAGGTCTTTATCACCAGAGGTTGGAAATTTAATTTTCCGAACAGATTTACAACTCTCACCTGGCCAAAGAGAACTCTCACAAGTATTATCAGAATGTAGAATGAAAAAACCGTCAGCTGTTTTGGTATAAGAATACTCAAGAGGATAAGCCACTGTGTCTCCTCTATTTGTAATAGTAAAAGCTATTGTAATATATTGATCGGGCACTGGTCCATACCCGCTATACGGCCCCTCTTCAAAATTAATCATTTTTAAATCAGTAATGACTAAGTCGGGAAATAATGTAGGGATACCTCCTTCCTGTTGAGTCACCTGTTCCCGTAAACCTTCCACCTGTGTCTCCATATTATGCAACTGAGATTCCAACAAAGCCCGTCTGAATTCTTCAAATCCATCATCAGAAACACCAAAAACAAAAGATGTATTAGGAGCAATCAACATTCCCAAAAATAGAATTGATACTATTATCCCTTTTGTTTTTTTATTTTTCATCTTATTGTTTTTAATGGTTAATAATTTGATAAAATTAAACTTATAATTACTAAAACAATAACATCTATTGTTAGAGATAGATAGTGGTTATACCCATTGTAAATGGAGTTTTTTATTTTGGGTGCCTAAAGAGAATTGGGGTCAAGTTTCTAAATATTTTATTCGTGCCTGCCTGCCGGCAAGGCAGGCTTTGCACTCTAAAATATTAAGAACTCTCTCCCCGGACTCGGCTTACAACTTCTCCGCTACGCTACGAAGTTGACTTCGTGGCCTCCGTCTTTCAATTCTCTCTAATCACTCCAAAAATACAGTCACCAAATGCTCCGCATTTGTTTCCTTATTTTTGGGTGCCTAGAGAGAATTGAACTCTCGTCGCTGCCTCCACAGGGCAGAGCTTTACCACTAAGCTATAGGCACCATATTCTTCTACACATTTATACTCTATTATCCTTTATTATTCAATAAAATAGTGCGTGAGAGAGGATTTGAACCTCCAAGGGATTGCTCCCACTAGCCCCTCAAGCCAGCACGTTTACCAGTTTCGTCACTCACGCTTTTATTTTGTTTATCTGTACGAAATATCGTTTTAGCTTTAATAAATTTTCTATCTAAAAATGATATGCTTTTATGATAAAACATTTTATCAAAAAGTAAATAAGATTCTTTTTTGGCAAATCTTAATTGCCAAGTTCCCCTTCCTCCTTTGCTTATATAACCTTCAAAATGTAATAACCTTTTTGTTGTATCTTGTAACCAAACTAAAAAATCTTTACTGGCAGAGGCAAACGAGATATAAAACATAAAACTGCTCTTCCAACGTTTATCCCAAAATGAGTAAATTGTTCCATCTCCATCAAAACAACCTCTTAAAAAATCAAAACTTATCTATTATCTTTAAATTTTTTATGTTTTTTGACTTATTGGGCATTAACCCTATACTCAAACACCATTCATAAAAATTAACATCACTAAACTGGACTCTAAA
>JAYEKM010000011.1:0-16991 GCA_034661035.1 Patescibacteria group bacterium
TCTGGTCAGGCACTACCCAAGGACTAATAGGTACCTACACTAATACAGACCTTCGTCTTATCACTAATGGTACATCTAAAGTAACTATCACTGCTGATGGTAATGTGGGGGTGGGGACGACGGGGCCAGAAGGAATACTACATGTTGAAAGTTCAGGTTACCCTGTTTCAAGGCTGGTGCGAACAAGCACTGATACGAATATAGATAGAGGGGTGCTAGATATAGTCCATGACACTACTGCTACTATGGCAGATGGTTTTGGTTCTTCTTTAGCTTTGTCTGGGGAAGATGACGATGCAACTAATAGAGTGTTTGGACAGGTAAGGGGATATCGTGATGGTGCTGATACTGAAGGTGCGTTGGGATTGTTGGCAGGAACAAATGGAGCTGAAGAATTTGTTACGGTAATAAATACCGGCAATGTTGGGATTGGAACGACGGGGCCAAGTCAAAAGTTAGAGATAAAAGATGGTAATTTACAAATAAGTGGTACTACGGGGGCATCTTCTCGAGTTGTTTTGGGGGATACTACCTATGGAGGGGGTATTATTCAGTCATATTCAAATTCGGGTTACAGTAATTTAAATTTGCAAAGTAATCTCTACTATAACGGTTCAGGTTGGCAGTATTATAAGGAAGAATTTGGTAGTTGGTGGAGTCAAATGTATGCTTCTGCAACAAAAGCAAATGATTATGCCCAGTGGTCTTATAGAGATCCTGGAGCAACAGCAGATACAGGTAGTAGTGTTTTTTCTTTAAGATCTAACGGTAACGTTGGTATAGGAATTGCTTCACCAACCTTTAACGCTTCATATGATAGAGCCCTTCATGTTCATGGAGCGACTGGTCTTGGAGCGGGGATACATATGACAGATAGTACTTCAGGATCTGCAGCGTCTGATGGTACTAATATTTTTCAGTATGGTACTGATAATTATTATATAAATTATGAAACGGGCAAAATTCGTTTCTATACTGGTGGGGGAGAGAGATTTACCATTTCGTCAAATGGAAACGTCGGGATTGGGACAACGAATCCTCCTGTAAAGTTTGATATTAGGGACGATACCCAAGACACTAAACTTCAAATTCACACAGAAAACCATGACCCTTATTTTAGATTACATGATGGTGGAAAAATTTGGGCAATGATGATTGATCAATCTGATAATCACAAATTTCACATAACGCAGGGTGGATATGGGGTACTTGCCAGTGATACTCCAGTTATGTCGATGACTACTAATGGGAATGTGGGGATTGGTACAACTGTACCGGGTGCTAATTTAGAAGTTAAGGGTTCATCTTCCAGTGATTTAGTTAATATACTTATTAAGCCAAACACTAATAACCATGGTGGTATAGAAATTGATTCAAATGGGAGTTATCAAGGTAACATTCGTTTTTTAGATGATGGAGAATTACAATGGCAAATTAGAGCTTTGGATAGTGGTTTATTCCAAATATATGGTTGGGGGACACCGGGTGAATTAGTTAACTTTACTTCTGGCGGCAACGTCGGCATAGGCACAACCAATCCAGACCAAAAGCTACATGTTAGTGGGGGTTTAATTGAACTTGATAATACATATGGTATTCAGATAGAAAGTTCTTCAGGTGTTAATCAAAATGCTATTAGCTTAGCTAGTAATAATATCCTATCAGTAGGGGGAGGAAGTGGAACTGATAAGGTTTATATAGATGCAGCAGGTGGTTCTACTGAATTAACAGTTGTTTCTGGCTATGTTGGAGTAGGTACCACTGCTCCCACCTATAGACTAATGGTAAACGGAGAACCAGCCGCCAACGGTTACACAGCCTGGACAAACTATTCAGATAGAAGACTAAAAGAAAACATCACAAATCTAATCACAGATGAAAACATTAGTATCTTAGACAAACTAACTCAATTAAGACCAGTCACCTTTAACTACAATAACCTAACAGGTTATGATGAAGAAACAAGAAACAGAAGAATCTCAGGTTTTATCGCACAAGAACTACAAGAAGTCTTTCCACAGATGGTAGGAGAGATAGAACTTAACGGAGAAACTTATCTTGATACTAATTTGTCTGATTTACCTTTGTATTTGGTTAAATCTACTCAAGAGCTTAGTGAAATTGTTTTTAAACAGAGTGAAGAAATTAAAGAATTACGAGATATGGTTAAAGGGCTACAAATAGAGATAAAATCTTTAAAAAATTAAAAAATAAGATAAAAAGGTGTTTGCACAGAGACTTTTTTTATGCTATAAATACACACATGAAAAAAGAAATTCATCCAAAATATAATTCAAAAGCAGAGGCGAAATGTGCTTGTGGAGCTAAGTTTGAAGTGGGTTCAACTCTTGAAAAGATTGAGATGGAAATTTGTAGTGCTTGCCACCCCTTCTATACGGGAAATGAAAAAATTGTTGATACTGCTGGTAGGGTAGAAAGATTCAAGACTAGAATGACTCGTGCAAAACAACTAAAAACTAAAAAATAATTTAAAAGTAAAAAAGCAGACAAATAATGTCTGCTTTTTTATTTTTACTTTGTTTACTTTTTAGGTTATTCTTTACTTTGATGACTACAGAAAATATAAATCAAAATAGTTTAGGGAATTCAGATAATCAAGATGAGGTTGTTTTTGATTTGGAGGAAAGTCGTAAAAACCCGAAGACTTCTTATTTAGCAAAAGAGTATGAACAATTACTTCATCAAGAGAATCAAGCTAAACAGATGTTAGATTCAGATGCTTCTATGGAAGATTTGGTAAAAGAAGAATTAGTTGGCTTGCAAACTAAAAAGAAAGGAGTTGTTGAACAGATAAGAGATATTTTGGCTTCAGAAAAAGAAGAGGATGAATTTCCTAATGAAGTTATTTTAGAAATTCGTGCAGGGGCTGGGGGAGATGAAGCCTCTTTATTTGCTTTCAATTTAGCTGAAATGTATGAAAAGTACGCTGTTAGTAATCAAGGTTGGAGTTTTAGAAAATTAGGAGAATCTTTAAATTCAACAGGGGGTTATAAAGAAGTTAGTTTTGAAGTGAAAGGAAGAGGTGCCTATGAAAAATTAAGATTTGAAACTGGAGTTCACCGAGTGCAAAGAGTACCAGTCACGGAAAAGATAGGGAGAGTTCACACTTCAACAGCTTCTGTAGCAATCATGCCAATTAAAAAACATTCACAAATTGTAATTAGCCCTGATGATTTAGAAATGGAGTTTTCTCGTTCGGGTGGAGCTGGTGGACAAAATGTTAATAAGGTTGAAACTGCTGTTCGTCTTGTTCATAAACCGACAGGAATTGATGTTCGTTGTACTGCAGAAAGGAGTCAATTAAAAAATAGGGAAAAAGCTATGGAAATTTTGATAGCTAAACTTCAACAAAAGAAGGATGAAGAAGATGCTGAAAAATATTCATCGGATAGAAAATCTCAAATTGGAACGGCTGATCGGTCAGAGAAAATTAGAACCTATAATTATCTTCAAGATAGGATTACTGATCATCGAATAAAAAAGTCTTGGCATAATTTAGAAAAAATTTTAGCAGGGGATTTGGATCCTATTTTTGATTCATTAAAAACTGCTTTTGAGGATTAAGTCCGTTAGGCCTTTGTTTATAGGTATGTTTTCCCTCTGTTGTATTTAATTTTTTTTTGGTAGAATTAGGTAGTATAAAAACAATGTATGATTTATTTTGATAAGGTCACTAAGAAATATCTAGATGGAGTAAAAGTAGTTAAGGATGTTAGTCTAACCATTGACCCAGAAGAATTTGTTTCTATTGTTGGGCATTCAGGAGCAGGAAAAACAACTTTATTAAGGATGCTTTTAGGGGAAGAGGCTCCCACCAGTGGTGTTGTTTTTTTTGAATCAACCAATATAAATAAAATCAGAAAAACACAGATGAATAAGTATCGTCGTAGAATTGGAATAGTTTTCCAAGATTTTAGACTTCTACCTAATAGGACTGCTTATGAAAATGTAGCTTTTGCTATGGAGGCAGCTGGTCGAACAGATGAAGAAATTATTTCAGACGTCCCTCATGTTTTAAATTTAGTAGATTTAGGAGAAAAGCATGGCAGTTTTCCTCAGGAGTTATCAGGTGGTGAGCAACAAAGAGTAGCTATCGCTAGAGCTATTGTTAATCAACCTGATGTTTTAATCGCCGATGAGCCAACTGGTAATTTGGATCCAGATAATACTGAAGATATAATAAAGATATTAAAAAAAGTTAATGAATTAGGAACAACTGTAATTTTAACTACCCATGATAAAGATGTTATTAATTTACTGGGGAGAAAAAGGGTGATTACAATGGAAGGTGGGGAAGTTGTTCGTGATGGAAATGGTGGGTATGTTCTTTAGTTTTTAACAAAAACTA
This sequence comes from Patescibacteria group bacterium, assembly GCA_034661035.1. Classification (GTDB taxonomy): domain Bacteria; phylum Patescibacteriota; class Minisyncoccia; order Phycocordibacterales; family UBA12079; genus JAGYLJ01. The sequence goes on from JAYEKM010000011.1 coordinate 4,370, forward strand.
AAGAATTATAAATTGAAAATTGAAAATTTTAAATTAAAGTTTTTAAGTTATAAAAATTTATAATTTATAATCTAAAATTTATAATTTTTTTGATTTCACAAAATTAAAAGACAATGATTGCAACAACTATCAAAAGAATAATAAAAACAGGCTTTACTAATTTTTGGAGGAATGGAATTGTTTCTATCTCATCAATTTTAATGATGACAGTGACTCTTTCAGTGGTGATTTTTTTATTATTGAGTAGTAATCTTTTTTCATTGACACTAGAGAGGGTAAAGAATGAGATAGATATTAACGTTTATGCTACCACTGGAGCTACTCCTGAGGAAGTCTTGGAACTTAAACAGGATTTGGAATTTTTGCCTGAAGTGGATATTATCGAATATATTTCTCGAGAACAAGTTTTGTCAAACTTTAGAGAAAAACATCGTAACGACGAACAAATTATTCAAGCTCTGGAGGAGTTAGAAGAAAATCCTTTTGGTGCAGTTCTTAATATTAAAGCTAAAGAAATTAGTCAATATAGTGGAATAGCAAAGTTTTTAGAATCAAAAACGGTTTTATCTGGCGAGGATCCTAATATTGTTGAAAAGGTTAATTATGCACAAAATAAGATTATAATAGAAGGTTTAAATAAGACTATTAATGCTGTTCAAAAATTTGGGATTGCTTTAGTAATTATTTTAATAGTTGTTTCTGTTTTAATTACTTTTAATACAATCCGGTTGGTTATCTTTATTTCACGTGAGGAAATTAAAGTAATGAGGTTGGTTGGTGCGAATAATTCTTTTATTAGAGGTCCATTTATTTTTGAAGGTATTATTTATGGAGTGGTTGCGTCCCTTATTACAGTGACTTTATCTTATCCTATTTTATTTTGGTTAAATCCGTTTATTGAAAAAATATTCTTAATAGATTTATTGTCATATTTCTTTTCCAATATTTTGATATTTTTCGGAGTTTCTTTTATGGTGGGTGTATCTCTTGGAGTTGTTTCTTCAATTTTAGCTGTTAGGAAATATCTAAAAGTCTAAATTTCCCCAACTAGGCATCCGATGCCTAGTTAAATTAGTAGTAGAAATTAAATGGTAATTAGAAAGATCCCATTTGTTCAAGGCGAATACTATCATATTTATAATCGTGGAGTTGATAAACGAGTTGTTTTTTCTGATGGATATGACTTTAAACGATTTAAAGAGTGTTTAGTTGAATTTAATACAGCTAGCTGTGTTGGTAGTTTGGAGGAAAGAAGGAAGGAAAAAAATAGGCATCCGATGCCTGTTTTTGGGGAAGAAAAAAAGCTGGTAGATATTATTGCCTATTGTCTTAATTCTAATCATTTTCATCTAATCCTGACTCCTTTGGTAGATAACGGTATTAGTAAGTTTATGCATAAATTAGGAATGGGATATACAAATTTTTTTAATATTAAGAACAGCAGATCGGGGTCTCTTTTTCAAGGTAAATTTAAAGCTATACATATCGATTCTGATGAATATTTAACCTTGGTTGGAGCATACGTAAATTTAAATAATAAAGTTCACAAAAATAGGCATCGGATGCCTAAAAAGTTTTCTTTTCGGTCAAGTTGGGATGAATATTTAAAGGCAAAAATTATAAAAAATAAAAAAGGAGACAACCAGATTCAAAATAGTCCAGATGACATTTGTTGTAAAAAAATACTCCTGGCTAGATTTAATAGTATTGAAGATTATAAAAAATTTTCAATAAGTTCGTTAGAAGGTATCTTAAAGAGAAGTAACGTGGATGTAAATAACGCTTACAAAGATGAGACAGACGAAATTATAAGTTTTAAATGAATTGGTTTCTTAAAATTTCCCCAACTAGGCATCCGATGCCTAGTTGGGGAAATAAGTAATTTTTAAGGTTGACGATTAGGTAATTTAATTTCTTAGTGACTTATAAATTAGTTTTTTCTTTTTTAATAAGATAAAATAATTTTAAGTTATTTATATTAATTTAAATTTGGTTATCGAGCGACCAAATTTTTTTTGAAAAAACATGAAAAAAAGTAAATATATATTTGTTATTGGTGGTGTGATGTCTGGAATAGGAAAAGGAATTACAACTTCTTCTATTGGAAAGATTTTACAATCTCGAGGTTTAAAAGTTACTGCTATTAAAGTTGACCCTTACGTTAATGTCGATGCCGGTACTATGAATCCAACTGAACATGGTGAAGTGTCTGTTTTAGATGACGGCTATGAAACTGATCAAGATATGCTCAATTATGAGCGTTTTTTAAATATAACCTTGCCTAATGTCAATTATATGACTACCGGCAGGGTTTATAGGACTGTCATAGAAAGAGAAAGAAATCTTGGCTATAAAGGTAAATGTGTCCAAGTAGTTCCTCATATTCCACAGGAAATAATCCGACGAATTGAAAAGGCTGCTAAATTGGCTGATGCCGATGTAACTATGATTGAGATTGGGGGGACCATTGGAGAATACGAAAATATTCTTTTCTTAGAGGCAGCTAGAATGTTAAGAACTAAATGTCCTGATGATGTTCTTTACGTGATGCTTAGTTTTTTACCAATTCCAAGTAAGATTGGAGAAATGAAAACTAAGCCGACTCAGCATGCTGTGAGGACTTTGAATTCAACTGGTATTCAACCAGATATTTTAATTGCTCGTAGTGAGGTTCCACTCGACAAAAGAAGAAAAGAAAAAATAGCTCTGTTTTGTAATATAGATGACAAAGATGTTATTTCAGCTCCTGATGTAGAGAGTATTTATGATGTCCCACTTAATTTTGAAAAAGATAAAATTAGTGACACCATTATCAAAAAATTAAAATTAGAAAAACGAGTTAAACCAAGTGATTTATCTAAGTGGAAAAGTTTTGTGAAGAAGGTTCACAATGGTGGCAAAGAAGTACAAATAGCTATTGTAGGAAAATATTTTGATTCAGGTGACTTTGTTTTATCTGATTCATATATTTCAGTTATAGAAGCTATTAAATTTTCTGCCTATAAGCTAGATGTTAAACCTAAAATTCATTGGTTAAATTCTAAAGACTTTGAACCTGCCAGTCGAGGAGGAGGGACAGGTAAATTAAAACCAGGTTCACTTAAGAAATTTGATGGAGTGATTGTTCCCGGAGGTTTTGGTTCTAGTGGAATTGAGGGAAAAATTAAAGTAATTAAATATCTGAGAGAAAATAATATTCCATTTCTTGGTTTGTGTTACGGAATGCAATTAGCCGTGATTGAATTTGCTAGAAACGTATTGGGTTGGAAAGACGCTAATACTGTGGAAATAAATCCAAGGACAAAATATCCTGTGATAGATATAATGCCAGAACAAAAAGAAAAATTGGCTAAGAACGATTATGGTGGAACTATGCGTCTGGGGGCTTGTCCAGCTGTTTTGAAAAAGGGAACTCATGCGGCAACTGCTTATGGTTGTACTGACATCTCCGAAAGACACCGCCATCGTTTTGAAGTAAATCCTGAATTTATCGATGAACTGACTAAATCTGGAGATTTAATTTTTTCTGGAACTTCTCCTGATAATCGTCTGATGGAAATAGTTGAATTAAATAAGAAAAAACACCCATTCTTTTTAGCCACACAATTTCATCCAGAATTTTTGGCAAGACCTCTCAATCCTCATCCCTTGTTTACTGCTTTTCTTAAGGTTTGTGCAAAAAAATAAAAAGATACAATTTATAGATGGTTTTAATCAAAAAAATGCTATAGGGTTCAATCTTGCGGTGTTTTTAAATCTTTAATGGAGTTGAGGGACTTAATCATTTATCCCCAGTTTTTGTATTTTTTTAATTAATTTTTCATAATTTATTGTATAATTTTAACAATGAAATTTAAGTTAGTATTTTTTACATTAATATTGTTTTGTACTAGTTCTAGCGCCCTAGCCCTAGTAACCTCATCGTCAAATTATAGTATAGAAATAAATTCTCTGAACTCAGGAGGGGATCTTTCAAATTCTTCTAGTTATTACCTTGAAGATACATCAGGGGAGATTGATAGTGGAGATCAAGAAAGCGATGATTTTGGAACGGTGGCAGGTTATCAGCAATGTTTTCAAGTGGCTGCAGCAGCATCAAGTAATGGTATTCCTGGCTTTTATCAACCTGCATCAAATCCAGTTACAACACCAGCAACTCCTGCGGTACCTGAAGAACCTGATGAAGAAGTAGAAAGTGGGATTGTAGGTGACCCTATTCAGATTTCTAATTTAAAGATTTTTGTTGTTGACGAAGTGGTGACAATTTCTTGGGAGACTAATAAACCTACCAACGCTAATATTGTCTTAGAAGAAGGAGTAGGTGGGGTTGAGGGAGGTTATTTAGATGAACTCTTTACTCCTTATCACTCAATCCAACTTGAGGACTTAAATTTAGAGGAGGACATTTTCTTTAAGATTTTTTCTGAAGGTGTGTTTGGAGATAACAATTATAAAGATGCTCCGTTGTATACAATCAATCGTATTGCAAGTGGAGGAGAAATTGATGGTAGTCAGAGTGATGGAGGGTCCACAGGAGATATTCAAACACCAGGAGGAAATTATGTTGTAGAAGAAGTGAAAGATTTACCTGAGGGGATTTCAGAAATTATTCCCCCTGTTGATGATAAAGTGTTTTCTGATTTAGGTTGTTGGTATTGGTGTCTACCAGTTGTTATCTTGATAGTAATTTTGTTATTGATTTTTGTCTGGAAGAGGCTAAGAGGATTCTAAAAATGAGGGTTTATTTTTTGGAAAGGATTTTTGTTCAGATTTGATTTATCCCCAGTTTCTGTATTTTTTCATTATTTTCTGATTAAGTATAGTATATAATATAATGTATATTGATTATAAATAATTTTTATTTTATCTCATTAATAAGATATATCTTAAATTTAAAGATGTTTTTAAAACTAAGTAAAAGAATAATTTTGGTTTCGTTGGTTCTAACGTTGGGGTTCTCTTCAACTATCGTTAATTCTGCTTTTAATCCAGAAATTAACTATCAAGGTAAGTTAACTGATGCTGGTGGTGATCCAGTAGACAATGGTAATTACAATATGCAATTCAAGCTCTACACAGTAGCTACGGGGGGGACAGCTATCTGGACAGAAACTTTAACTTTAGGTAATAGAACGGCATTAACGAGTGGATTATTCTCTGTGTTGTTGGGTAATATTACGTCTATTAGTGGAATTGATTTTAATCAAGATCTTTACTTAGGTGTGAATGTTGGAGGTACTGCTGATACTCCTGACTGGGATGGAGAGATGTCACCTCGTAAACAAATTGCCTCTGTCCCGTCTGCTTTTGAAGCTGGTAAATTGGATGGTTTAGATTCTACTCAATTTGTTAGGTCTGATCAATCGGGTTCTGTAGGTGGAACTTTAACTGCTGGAAATTTTGTAGCTACTTCAACAAGTTCACACTCAACTTTTGTTAATGCTAGTTCAACTCAACAAACCATAGGGAATGCTTTTGTCAGGAGTAATACAATTTCTGCTACTAATGATAGTGGGATAAATATTTATGATAATGCCAGCAACGGAATTTCTATTGAGGATGGTGGTAATATCGGTATAGGATCTGCAGCTCCTGGAAAAAAATTGGATGTAACTGGTGATGTGGGGGTGAGTGGAACTTTAACGACAGCCAATGCTTCTACTACTTTATTGACTTCTACTACTTCTTGGTTGGGAACGATTTTGAGTGGAGTATGGAATGGTACAGCAATTGATATTTCAGATTATACGAATTTGGTTGGTGGAACAAATATTACTCTTTCGGGTGATACTCTTAATGTTGACGATTCTTTCCTTGTTAATGATGCCGATGATACAACTACAGGAATATTAACTACAGCAGGTTTAGTTGTTAGTGATGGAGATACTGTTGGAGCTGCAACTAATAAATGGTTATTTGATGATTCTGGTGGTGATATTACAGCTACAGGAGGTAACGTGGGAGTTGGTATAACAGCTCCGGGAGCTAAATTAAATGCTTCTTCTACAACTGAGCAATTAAGGCTTAGTTATGATGCTACTAATTATGCTAGCTTCACAGTTGATAGTGCTAGTAGTTTGACAATGGCGCCTTCAATTTCAACAGCTACGACAACTATTGGTTCAGGTGATGAAGCTCTAAGAATTAGCTCAGCAGGTAATGTTGGAGTAGGTATTACAGTTCCTGTTTATCAATTACAGCTATCAACAGATTCAGCGGCTAAACCAGGAACATCTTCTTGGGCAGTTGATTCAGATGAAAGACTGAAAGATATTAATGGTGACTTTACTCGAGGTTTAGATGCTTTATTTAGCCTATATCCAAGTTATTTTAATTATAAACGAGAAAATGCTAGAAATATTCCATCTAACCGTGAGTATGTTGGTTTGATTGCACAGGACGTTCAGAAAGTGATTCCAGAGGCAGTTAGAGAAGGATCAGATGGTTATCTTTCTATTGAATCAGATCCAATATTTTGGACCATGTTAAATGCAATCAAGGAGTTGGCCGTAGAGATTGGAAGTGAAACTATTTCATATACTCGTGATAATTTGACTGTGGAAAATGATGATGGTGAGCCTCAAGTTAAGATTGGCTATGATGAAGAAAACTATGTAGAGATGCAGGTGAATGCTACAGGTAATTTGGGTATTAATACTACAGGTACAGAAATTAGTTTACCTGATGATAATCTATCTGTTTGTTCAGATGGTGTTTGTCCAAGTTCAGCAGATGTTATGGAAGGAACAGGTAACTTAGTTGTAGAAAATACAGCTTATATTAACGAGGCTTTAGGTGTTGGTACAGCTGAACCTAACCGTACCTTAGATGTATTTAATACACAGACAGATCCACAAATGAGGATTTCTTATGATGCAGATCAGTATTCTGAGTTAGGTGTTTCTGCTACAGGGGATTTAACGATCTCTACTCAAGGAGGAGATGTTTTAGCTCTTGATGAGAATCTAAAAGTTTGTTCAGGTGATGGTTGTCCAAGTTCAGTTGACGATATAGAAGGGACAGGTAATTTAATTGTAGAGAATAATATTCTAGCTCTAGGTAATGTTGGCATTAACACAGCAACCCCTTCTTATACTTTAGATGTAAATGGTACTTTGAGGGCACATGGCATTACTGATGCTTCTGACAGAAGATTGAAAACTAATATTCAAATCTTAGAAAATTCTACCTTAGAAAGAATTAATAATTTAAGAGGCGTAACTTTTGAATGGATTGATGAAAATCTAGGTACAGGAACACAAATAGGAATGATCGCTCAAGAATTAGAGGAGGAATATCCAACTCTAGTTAATACAGATGAAAAAGGCTTCAAATCAATTCAATATGGTAAATTTACAGCTGTTCTACTGGAATCAATCAAAGAATTGTTTAGTTGGAGTAGTACTATTGAATATAGAAGTGCAAGGTTGGAAGAGAGAACAACTAAATTAGAAGAAGAAAACGAAGCTTTGAAACAAAGAGTCGGAGAGCTGGAGGGTAGAATGGGTGTCCTAGAACAAGTTCTTCCTAATTAGTTTAATCAAATTGTGAAAATGAAAGTAAGGGAAACGAAATTAAATATTCTCCTTATAGTTTCGGTATTTACTGTTGCTGTTGGTGGAATGTTTGTCGTAAATAAAGTAGAAGCAGCCGACAATGGTAATACAACAGGATATGCTTGGATGGAAGGATATGGATATGTACATTTAAGTGGAGCAAGTGCCCCAGTTGATTATGGCGTAACGGCAACAGATTCAGGTCTAAGTGGCTATGCCTGGAGTGAAAAGTTAGGTTGGATAAATTTTGATGATGCAGGTAGCTTGTATGCAGTAACTAACGATCCAGCTGGAAATTTATGTGGCTATGCTTGGAGTGAAAAGATTGGGTATATAAGTTTTTGTGATAAAAGTGCGAACAAGTTTTATGCAGTTAACGTAGATGTCAATGGTGTTTTTTCAGGCTATGCTTGGAGTGAAAAAGTTGGATATATAAATATGGACGATGCAGGTTCTTTGTACGGGGTTGTGACAACATGGGGATTTTCCATCCCAAATGTTAGTCCTATTATTTTCAAGAAAGGAATTATTTTGAAAAGGGATGTTATCTTAAAATAAGATGAAAAAAAGAGATAAAAATAAATTGATTTTTAATAATAGTTATAAAAAAAAGGTTGCAAGATTAGTTTTAATGGTGGCTGTTTTTGTAGGTACAACTTTTGGAGCGGCTTTAGTGTATGCAGCTTTTACTGAACCAGCCGTTGGTCCTGCTTCTTCGGATCAAGATTTTACTTTGAATATTTTGGGAGCTAATAATAACAATAATGACTTCGATTCATCAGCGGTAGTGGCTAATGAAGATGGAAGCATGATTGAAAGATTAGAATATATAATAGATTATTTAGGTGGTTGAGTTATCCACTAGGTTTATTATTTTATATCATAAAATAAGTTATAATTATAAGTATAAATAAAAATTTTAATTAACCATTTATGTTTACTAATATAGTTGAATTTATCCAAAATAGTGTTACTGCCATTGTTACATTGACGGTGGGAGCTTTGGGAATAGGTGGTAATAATGTGTTAGATACACAAACTGCTAACATTTCTGATGCAGTTTCTTCTTCTGTTGAAGAAGTAGTCGAGGTTCCTGAAAGTGATTCAAACTTAGTAAATAGATATGGACCTGAAACAGAGTATTTTGAAAGAGTTGACATAAAACCAGCTGTTTTCTCTAGACCTACTAGTAGTTCAGATGACTTAGAAGTATCACCAATTGATATTAATGATGAAGGGGAAAGTGAAGTTCTTGTCAGTGATAATCAAGAAACTTCTTTAATCAATCGTCTAGCTGATCTTATTGAACCAAGAGAAGAAGAGACAGAGATTGATAATTCTTTGCTTCTTAATGCAAATTTTGATAGTTTTGATTCCAATCTCCAAATCATTAAGATAACAGAAGATGATGATTATTTTTATAGTGTCTATAAATTTAAATCTTTCGCAATTGAAGGTAACTCTTGGGAAGAGGTGGAAAGAGAGAAGAAGATTTCTGTGGATAAAGTAATTTTGGGTGATGGAAATCTAGAAAATTTCCTTCTAGAAGAATTGGGAGAGGTTGTCAATAATGAAATCTCCTTCTTGAAAGAAACCCAAGAAATCCAAAAACAGAAATTGTTAAATCCGGAAGGGGAAGACGATACAGGGGCTATTGTTTATAATGAATTGTCAGGAAAAGTTTTAGATCTAGATAGTTTCCAATCCTCTAATGAAGATACTTTACCAGAGGCCTCTGAAACTGAAGAAGAAGGTACTGTTGTAGTAGATAACACAACGGATTCTGGTCAGGTAGATAATGAAGCGCCTATTATTATAATTCAAGGGAATAATCCAGCATTAATTCAGATAGGTTCTGGCTATTCAGACTTAGGGGCTAAAGTAACGGATAATATTAGTAATAACCTAGGAATTGTTGTTGGCGGAATGGTTGTTGATACTAATACAAAAGGCTCTTACTCTGTTATCTATACAGCTACTGATGAAGCTGGTAATGTAGCGACAGCAACAAGAGAGGTGATTGTCTATGATTATGGAGCTGCTCCTGTAATTGAAGAAGAGGAAGAAGAAATCGTCCCTGAAGTTGTCCCAGAAGTTGTAGTTGAGGAAGAAGTTATTGAAGAAGAGGAAACTCCTGCGCCAGCTGAAGTTGTTGTTGAAGAAGAGGAAGAAGAAATCGTCCCTGAAGTTGTCCCAGAAGTTGTAGTTGAGGAAGAAGTTATTGAAGAAGAGGAAACTCCTGCGCCAGCTGAAGTTGTTGTTGAAGAAGAGGAAGAAGAAATCGTCCCTGAAGTTGTTCCAGAAGTTGTGGTTGAAGAGGAAGTTGTCGAAGAAGAGGAAATTCCTGCACCAGCTGAAGTTGTTGTTGAAGAAGAGGAAGAAGAAATCGTCCCTGAAGTTGTTCCAGAAGTTGTAGTTGAAGATACGAAGGTAGATAAAAAGAAAGGCAAGAAAGGGAATAAAGTTATAGAAATTGTTAGTGAAACAGTGGAAGCTATTTCCGACGGAGTTGAAGCTGTTGCTGAAGAATTGTCAGCTATGATTAAAGCTGTTAACTTACTAGAAATGTTGGGAAATATTCGTTCTGCTCTACAGGCCAGTGTTTCAACAGCAAGTGAAGGAACAAGTAATTCTTTAAATTACATCGGTTATTTCTTTAAGGGTGTTATTGATGGAGCTGTCGATATTATTCAAAGTGGTTTTTCTATCATAAGTAAAAGTCCACAGGGTGGTAATGTAGCTAATATCTCAAGTCATAATAATATAGGAATCACTGAAAATACAAATTTTTTTTTTGACGAACACAAACTAGAAGAACAGACTGCTTATAAAAAAGAAAGTTTTATTGGTTTTGTTTTTAAGAAGGTAATAGCTGTTCCTGGAAAATTAGTAGGTGGAGTGACTGCAACTGTTAAAGATTATGGAAAAGTTATTGGTTCAGATTTAGAAGTCGCTGGTAATCAGATAAATCAGAAGATGGATCAAGTTGATTTAAATCCAAAAGGAATTATACAAACTATTTCTGACGGGATTACAGGAATTGCTTCAGGTACACTTAATTTCTTCAAAAATCACCAGCCATTTTAATCTGTGATAAATAAGAAATATGGAGGATTCTAAAAAAATTAGAGTTGCGATTAATGGTTTCGGGCGGATAGGCCGAGTTTTTTTTAGATTAGCCTGTGATAATCCAGAGATTGAAATTGTTGCTATTAACGATTTGGCTGATAAAAACAATCTTAATTATCTTCTAAAATATGATACTCCTTATCAAAGATGCTCTTCTGATTGTACTGAGAGGGTAAAAGGTGTTCAATTTCTTAATGAGCCGGACCCTCATCATTTGCCGTGGAAAGATTTAGGGATAGAAGTAGTTGTTGAGGCAACTGGTGTTTTTAATACATACGAAAAGGCTAATTCTCATATTGAAGCGGGGGCAGGGAGAGTTGTCTTGACTGCTCCAGTCAAAAACGAAAAAGATCCTTCATTAGAAACACCTGATTATGGTATTTCAGGGAAGACTGTTTTAATGGGGATTAATGAAGATGAATTAAAAACTTGTCAAATTAGTGCCAATGGATCTTGTACAACTAATGCTGTTAGTCCTGTCCTACAAATTCTTAATCAACAAATTGGCGTGGAAAAAGCAATTTTAAATACTATTCATTCCTACACTTCTACTCAGAAATTAGTTGATTCTCCTAATAAAAAAGATTACAGAAAGGGGAGGGCAGGAGCACAGAATATTATACCGACTAGTACCGGGGCAGCGATAGCAACGACTTTAGTTATTAGTGAACTGGTAGGAAAGTTTGATGGTATGGCAATGAGAGTCCCGACAGTACTCGGTTCAATTGTTGATTTAACTTTTGTTTCCAAAAAAGATACAACTAAAGAAGAGGTCAATTTAACCTTGAAAAAAGCAAGTCAGAAAGAAAACTGGAAAAATGTTTTTTCTGTAACAGAAGAACCAGTAGTTTCTTCAGATATTATCGGTAATCCCTATGCCTCTATTGCAGACTTATCTTTGACTAAAGTTATCGGAGGAAATTTAGTTAAAGTTTTAATTTGGTATGATAATGAAATGGGTTATGCAAGAACGCTTGTAAAACACGTCCTAAAAACAAACGAGAAATCTCCGGAGGTCCGACCTCCGGAAATGGGGCAGAATTAATAAAACAAACTATGAAAATACTTATTACTTCAGACCACGCAGGGTTTGAACTAAAAAATGAAATTGTTTCTTATTTGATTGAGTTAGGTTATGACGTCAATGACAAGGGACCTTCTCAGTATTATTCTGAGGATGATTATCCTGATTTGATTGCTCCTGTGGCCGATGTGGTGTCAAAGAATAGTCGCCTAAAAGCAATTATCATTGGTGGTTCAGGTCAAGGAGAAGCTATTGTTGCTAATCGGTTTAAGGGAGTTAGAGCGGTAGTTTATAACACAGCTAACTTAAATATTATAAAGTTATCTCGTGAGCATAATGATGCTAATGTCTTATCTTTAGGAGCTAGATTTCTTAGTTTGGAAGAATCTAAAGAAGCTGTTAGATTATGGCTAAAGACTGAATTTTCTAATGATGAAAGACATCTTCGTCGTTTGCAGAAAATAGAATTACTTAGCGATAAGAAATAAATAAACAATAAAATAACAATCTAATCTTTAAAACCAGCCTCCAAGTTGGTTTTTCTAATTTCATCTTCTCACACCTCAACATCCATTATATTATTATACATAATAACATAATGATAAATAATCATTCTTATCCCCAAACTATCTTATCTAAACTCTCAAATTTAGCTATAATAATATAGTTAAGTCTGTCAAAATTCAGGTCAATTTAACTATATCCAATACATATAAATAACTAATGAAAATCAATCTAACAACTAAATTAATAACCATCATTGTGTTAACAATGATGGTTATTAATACAACACAAGCAGCCTTCACAGAACCCACCACAGCACCCTCAGCCTCAGACCAAGACTTCACCCAAAACATCCTAGGCGCTAACAATAACAACAATGACTTCGATTCCTCCACAGTAGTAGCCAATA
>JAYEKM010000012.1:0-16415 GCA_034661035.1 Patescibacteria group bacterium
AATTAAATTTATATCTCTTTCAATATCCAACTCATCACCAATATTCTTGATAAATTCTCCATCTTTATCAAAAGAAATAATTTTTGCTTTATTTTTATATTTTCTATAATTACTAATGACCTCATTATGAGTAATCCGATAAATCCAAGAAGAAAATTTTAAGTCTGTATCAAAATTATTCAAATTTTTATAAACTTTAATAAAAATATCCTGTAAAACGTCTTCTATATCATCTTGGTTTAAACTAGAAATCCTTGAAATATAACGAAAAAGTTTTTGTTCATATCTCCTCACTAAAAATAGAAAATAATCTTGGTTGTTTAAAACCAAGCCCACCAGTTCCTCATCTGTCTTTTTTTCAATATTTTGATCTTTCACAGTGTGAATTATAACATCAATTTTGTAATACACTGACTTAGTCTAATTATCACTTATATATACGAAAAATCTCAGCATTTCTTTCAAAAAGATGTTTAAACGATTGATTATTTAATAATTTAATATATAATGGGTTAGGTAATTAGTTATTTAGGTTTTAGGTGTTAGGAGGAAATCGGCGAAGCCGATTTCCTCCCCTAAATAACTAAGTAATTAACACCTAAACCTGCCTACCGGTAGGCAGGTACCTAAATATATGGCAAAAAGAAAAACAGGAATAGAAAAAAATAAAACTTCTCGTTCAAAAAAGACTAAAAAGCGGTTAGCTATCAAACGTGAAATGTTGGCTAAAAAAGCTGTTAAAAAGAAAAAATAGTCATTTAGTCCCCAAACCAGTACTAGTTTGGGGACTAAGACTTATAAAAACCCTCTCAAAATGAGAGGGTTTTTTTGAGAGAACTTAATTCTTTAGACTCTCATAAAATGAGATGCACAACAGCCAGAAGTTAAGTCTCCTTCCTTAAAATAAAGAAGTATTCTTCCACAAGGCCACTGGCCAATCCAAGAGACAAGATAAGGTCCAATACCAAGAATTCCTTCAAGAAAATTAAAGACTTTTCCTGGAGGAAATTCTTTGTTCATAATGGTATCTACTCTTAAACTGACTGGCAGTAAATTAACTGAACTTCCCGGTCTTATTGTCGTTAGCCCATTTTCCCTGTCATAAATTTCCGTTTCATCAATCACCTTAGGTTTGGTCATAATAATACCTCCTTTGGTTTGGTTAGAAAAAACTTCATTTTCCTCCATAAACTGTTTGTATTGAAACCTAAAACGTTCTACTTTCATCATCTGTTTAAGAGTTAACATAAGAAAGACTCCTTTTTTTGATTTTAACAAGAACAAAACTAGAATGAATATAACATGGCTTGGGAGAAAAAGAAATGAAAAAACAGCGCTTTTTTGCGAAGCAAAAAAGCGCTGTTATGCAATAGCCAAAATCAAAAAGAACGAATAGCACATATCAACTCCTCCTGAGTTACCGGTTTATAAAGAACTGTTCCGTCAAACCTCTCATTTTTGTAACCAGTAAAAAGAACTGTCTTAATTTTCTGGCTTTGCAAATTAACATCGTTAATAAAATCAATTCCTGTTTTTTTGTCCGTGGAAAAATGATAATCGACTATGATGGCTTTTATTTCCTTAGTTGTCTTTACTAGCCATTCCAGAGCTGATGTTGGATTATTGAAAACAATTACCCGAAAATACTTTTCCAAGACACACCTAGTCGTCTCACTAACATCGTCATCATCTTCTACAATGACAACTAGTTCCTTCTTTTTCCGTGAGACATTTTTTTTAACAGGTGTCACATCTTTTTCAGCATAAAATTGATTAAAAAAACTAGCAAAGGTTTTGATTTCTTCAGTCAATTCTCCCATTTTCCTCTCGTCGATTATGGTATTCCTAGCATCACCCAAAATCGCTTGTAAGTGATTAACTGAACGAGCAAAAAATGAAGTTTGTTGTTTATCTGGCAATAAAACCTTGTCAATAATTTTGATTGCCATAGTTGACAAAGGAAGTTCTTTCACTTCGTGAGGGTAAAACCACTGAGCTTTCTTTATTCCCTCCTTCTTCAATAATTCTTTGGGAAGATTAATTTTCTTGGTAACGTCCAAATAAAATCCCTCGTAAACGAAAAACACCCTGTGCTTGTCTAAATAATCACCATCTTCTAGGTGGAAAAGGAAATTGTAACCAGCAATACCCGAAAGGGTGGTCTCTTCAACGTTCTCCCTTTCAGCCGTGGTCTGAAGATTCTTGTCATTAGATGGTTCACTATGACCCCCCGGCAACATCCAAACACTCTCGTCTGGGTTTTCTCTTTCCTTAAAAATAAGTAGCAGTCTTTTGTTAATATCCCAAATTATGGAAACAGCGATGTTTTCAGTAACTTCTCTAATCTTTTCCATGACTAGTCCCTCCTTTCCTGCTTTTTATTAGCAGATAGATGATAAGACAATTAATACATTTTGACTATTTATTTTTTTGTTAAAGAACTAAAAATCCGTTTTAACTCTCTCGCACTCTTATCTGAATCCTTGTTAACAATAATGTAATCGTAAACTACCGTACCTGTCAAGGATAATAGCTGTAGCCTTGCTGATTCTAACCTCTCATTTTTTAATAAATTAGGTGTACCAGTTCGATTTATAATCCTTTCTTTGATTGTTTTTAACGAAGGAGGTGCAATAAAAATTGTTTTAGCTTCAGAAAAAACTTTTTTTATTTTAGCCACACCCCTTTCATCAACACGAAAAACAATCGGATGGCGACTAATGAGAGCCTTTAAAACTTCATCTTTAGTAATCCCATAAAAATTACCATATAGTTCTTCATATTCCCAAAGTTCTTCCCTCTCTATCATCTTTTTGAAATTACTTTGAGAAACAAACTTATACGGATGATTGTCCTTCTCATTTTTTCGTTTAGGACGACTAGTGACTGACTTAATAAAATAAAAATCAACCTTTTTCTGAAGAAGGGTCAAGATAGTATCTTTACCACTCGCCATCGTACCAGAAACAACTAAAACTATGTTCTGAACATAAAAATCAATATTTTTCATATCCTGCTTAAACATATTAATTTCAGTATATAATTATCAGTACAGATTGCAAGAATTTTAGGGAAGAAGAACTTGCCAAGCTTTGTGTAAACCTGTTATACTTTTATATATCTAATTAATACTTAATATTTTATTTTATGAAAAAATATATAATTCACATCGTAGCAATTATCGCAATCATCTTATTAGCAATAGTTACTTATTTATATTTAGGTGCTAGAGAAGTTTCTGTCCCAGAAATACCAGATATGTCAGAAACACTCAACAATATGGGGGAAGGCAATGCAGCTCAAATAATAAATACTGTAAAGGAAGTGCACTAAATTAATACAGGATAAATAAAATAATCCCCGATGGTTTTAACCATCAGGGATTTTCTTATCTTACAAACTTTTCAAAATAGCGGCCGCCTTCCTGCGAACTATTGGTAAAAGACCTTTAGGAAGAGATGCTGAAAAAGCATTTTGAATCCCGCTTTCCATCTTTTTCTGGTATCTCAGCCTCTTACCCTCAAACCAGAAAGTAAAGGCGAATCCTCCTGCTGTTAAATCAACATAAGGAGGGCTGTTATTCTTAAAAATATTAACCACTTCTATATTACCTGACGACATTTTTTCCTCCTTTGCCCGACCGTATGGTTTTGGGCTTACTTTACAAAGAATGAACTGACTGACTGGTTAAACTTACTATTTCGTCAAAATTATCACTCATATGATAACCAATTTCCTTGTCAGTTCCCTGAAAGAAACGATAATAAAAACTCATTCCCATTTTCTTGTAGTATGTGAGGTTCATTAACCGCCAATCCCCTCTCTCAGGAAAAAGACAGCAGATTAAAAAACAAACATCTCCTCCAAGTTTTAGATTAAGATTGTGCTTGGCTCGGTTATTTTCTTGTAAATAATCAATAGCAGTCCAGCTTTTGGGGGAAGTTGACAGATACTGAACAACAACTTTCGGGGCATAAATACCACAAAGAAACATCCCTCGGCTGATCATCTTTTTTTTCATTATTTTCGTTGAAATAACCGCCTCCAACTTCCTGATAAAATGATCTCTTGATTTAACCCGAACAATCGGTTGTTCTGATGATAAAGCTGAACTGGTTTTAATCAACTGGTTAGCTCTTTTTAACAAACCGTTCAAGTCATTTAAATCTCCTCTATCTCTTTCCTCTTTTTTCTTTGAGAAATTTAAGATAATACCCATTTTTTCCTCCTTTGCCCGACCGTATGGTTTAGGGCTTTCCTAAAATCTTTAGTTTTTTAAGAACTGTTAACTACCAAATATTATACAATAAAAGAAATACTTGTGCAAGAGTTAATTTAAGAAAAAATAATTTTGTACCCTTTTATGACGACCGTCATAAAAGGGTACAAAATTATTTTTTAACTCTGATAATATCGTTTCAAAAATTCTTCTTTGAATTCAAAGAATTTATTATCGAAAATTGACTGACGAATTCTATCAACAAGAGTGGTAATAAAATAAAGATTATGAATTGAAGCTAGTGTCCCAGCCAACATTTCTTTTGATCTAAATAAATGAGACAAGTAGGCTCTAGAATAATTCTTACAAACATAACACTGGCAATTTTTATCTATCGGATTAAAGTCATTTTGAAATTTAGAATTATTTATATTGATACGCCCATCTTCAGTATGAAGAGCTCCATTTCTGCCAATTCTTGTCGGAGAAACACAATCAAATAAATCAACACCGTTTTGGATACCTCCAAATAAATCTTCCGGCTCCCCTATCCCTAACAAATGTCTTGGCTTTTCTTTTGGTAAAATCTGATTAACCCAGCCAACCGCGGTATACATATCTTCTTTGTCAAACGACCCTCCAATTCCGAAACCATCAAAATCCATCTGTGAAATTGTTTGAGCACTTTCTTTTCTGAGGTCTTCAAACCTTCCTCCTTGAACAATTCCAAACAAGGATTGTTTCTCTGCCCCTAGCTGTTTATGTTGAGAAAGACTTCGTTCTGCCCATCGATGAGTTCTATCTAAAGCCTCTTTTTGATATTCGTAACTAGCCTGAGGTGAGGTGCATTCATCAAAAGCAAAAATTATATCAGCTCCGATATTGTGTTGGATTTCAATAGACTTTTCTGGAGTAAAACGATGCTTTGAACCATCGATATGAGACCGAAAATTGACCCCCTCTTCATCTATATCCATTAATTTATCTACCGGAGGTTTTTTAGTTTTTGGAGCCTTATCGTCCGTTTTTTGAGCAATTTTAGTAACTGAACCTCCAAAAGCTTCTCCTAAAGAAAAAACTTGAAACCCTCCCGAATCTGTCATGGTTGGACCATTCCAATTCATAAATTTGTGAAGTCCTCCTGCTTGTTTAACAAGCTCATCGCCTGGTTGAAGGTATAAATGATAAGTATTAGCCAGAACAACTTGTGCCCCTAATTCCTTTATTTGTTCGGGTGTCAAAGCCTTGACAGTAGCTTTTGTTCCAACCGTAACAAAAGCCGGTGTTTTGATTACTCCATGAGGAGTATTTAAAACACCAGCTCTGCCTAATTCATTATTGATATCTTTTTCAACTTTGAAATCTAAAGACATATTCTTACAAGCTGAATTCCTTAAGGGAGTACAGTTCTTCGTCGTCCTCGTCATTTGTGTCGGCAATCTCTTCCTTTGGTAAGAAAACTTCTTGCTCTTCTAAAGGGTTATTCTTCTCATAATTTTCTAGAGCTTCGTTAGGATCTCTTTTAACTTTACTACGAAGAATTTCTATAATCTTTTTAACATCTTCATTTGTAAAAAAATCTATAATAACCTTTCCCCCAACTTCTTTTCTTTCTATCTGAACTCTAGTTCCTAGAGACTCAGCTAGTCTTTCTTCAAAATCAACCAATTCAGGATCAATAGCTAAATCTTTCTTTCGAACTTTATCGTAAGCAATTCTTCTGGCGATAGCTTCAGTATCTCTAACTGACAATTTTTTGTAGATGATTTCTTTATACAAAGTCATCTGCTCCTGAGGCTTATCTCTTAACATCAAAATTGGTCGAGTGTGTCCTTCCATAATTTGTCCGTTGGCTACGGCTTGCATCATCTCTTCTGGTAATGCAAGTAATCTTAAAGTGTTAGTAACATAAACACGGCTTTTCCCAACTTTTTTTGCGACATCAGAATGCTTTAGACTAAATTCTTTTATAAGCCTGTCAAAAGCTTTAGCTCGATCAATCGGATTTAAATCTTCTCTTTGTAGGTTTTCGATGATAGCTAACTCTAATTTAAGACCATCGTCATCCTCTTCGCTTCGTATGATAACGGGTATCTGAACTAGCCCTGCTATTTTAGAAGCTCTTAATCTCCTCTCTCCAGCGACTAATTCATACTCAACAAATAACCCACCATCGTCTTTCACTTTCTCAAGTCTAGTTACAACAATTGGTTGTAAAATACCATATTGTCGAATTGATTCAGCTAAACTATTTAATTTCTCGTGATTAAACTCACGACGAGGTTGAAAGGGGTTAGGTTTTATTTTTTCTAATTCTATCCAAAAGATAGAGTCATTCTTAAAATGAGACATAAGTTTGATATTTAGTTATTTGATTATTATGTTTATTATATAAAATATTCTTATATAATACCATAAATTGATTTTTGATAAAAATTTAGTTATTATTACTTCATAGATAAATGCCGGGGTGCTCAATAAGTGTTCACGAGCCTGTCTATCAGCAGACAGGCAAAGCGAGTGATTGACACGAATTAGTCCGCCGTAGCTTTGCGAAGGAAGAGAAGAAAAATCAAAACGAAAAAAATATTAGACTTTTTTTGTCTTTTGAAACGAATAAATAAAAATGCCGGGGTGGCGGAATTGGTAGACGCGCACGACTCAAAATCGTGTAGGGCAACCTGTGAGAGTTCGATTCTCTCCCTCGGCACAAAAATAATAAATCTAAAGCTTTTTGCTTTGGATTTTTATTTTTTTGTAGCTGAGGAGAGAATCGAACTGAGGGAGTATATTTTCCGCAACGAAGTGGAGGGAAATACGACTGAGTGGAGGTCAAGGGAGTGAGATATTTTCAGAGCGAAGCGAATGAAAATATCCACAAGAGTGACCGATTCTCTCCCTCGGCACAAAAATAATAAATCTAAAGCTCCTTGCTTTGGATTTTTATTTTTTATTTAAATGAGCCACTTCCGACGATTCTGTCGGAACCCCAACTAAGACGTCGAGGTTGTCAAAGTCGGTCACGAATCACTAAATATATTTTTTCGCTATCGCTCAAAATCTATTAAGTGTTCTCGACCCCGGCTCATTGTTGTTCCGTTTCCTTCACTCCACTACGAAATACTCACAACATACTCCACCTTTCACCCCTTAAGAATACTTCGTATTTTTCCAGGTGGCTCATTAAAAAAATTCGGCAAAAGCCGAACCTTTTTTAATGAGCCACCTGTCAGAGTCGAACCTGCCTCTACCGGCAGGCAGGCTGACGACCTACTATTCGCACAAAACTTTGAAAGCTAATCACTTTCAACTCCACCAACGGAGCTAAGATGAGCCACCTGTCAGAGTCGAACTGACGACCTACTATTCGCACAAAACTTTGAAAGCTAATCACTTTCAACTCCACCAACGGAGCTAAGATGAGCCACCTGTCAGAGTCGAACTGACGACCTACGGTTTACAAAACCGTTGCTCTACCAACTGAGCTAAGGTGGCTTTCGTTAAATATTTGGTTTACAAAACTTTGAAAGCTTAATCGCTTTCAACTCCACCACCTTCACGAAGGTGGCTTTTATATTTTGTTATTATACACTTTTTTCAAAAAACTAAAAAACAAAAATTAAGTTACCTCTTCTCCTCTTTATAATCAGAAACACTTCGAAGATATTCTGAGACGATCTTATTTTTTTCTTTTAAACTAACTTTTTTTAAATATCTACTTAGTTTTGATTTAACTTTCCTAATTAAGAATAAAACCTTTCTGGACAGCTTTACTCCTATATAGAAAAAAAATCTACCTAAGTATTTAAAAATTATTGATCCGTTTCCATATTGTTTAACCTTGTCCTTAACAGAAGAAACTGTCTTTGTTAGAAAAAGATTAACACCATCAAGATAATTAGAACAAACAGAATCTTTTTTAAAACCGCAATTAAACAATTTCAAAAAAATCATGGTAATTAAAACCAAAAAGGATATAGATGAAATCAATATTAAAAGTGTCATAAATATCTAAAATTATTTAATTGAAAAACGAACAAACTGCCCGATTTCTGTTTTCTCTCCAAACTTTTGTATTGCTGACTCAACCAAGTTTTTAATACTTTGATTTGGGTCTTTTATAAAAGCTTGTTCAAGTAAAACCTTGTCTTTAAAGTACGAATCAACTTTCCCTTGCAATATCTTATCTTTTAAATCTTCTGGCTGACCCTCTTTAAGTTCTGTGACCTCTTGAGAAAAAGCTTCTTTAGCTTTCTCAATATCTGCTTCTGAAATATCTTCCTTCTTTAGAAAGGAAGGATTGGCTGCTGCAACGTGCATAGCTAAGTCATAGGCAAGAGCTTTAAAATCTTCATTTTTAGCTACAAAATCACTTTCACAAAGCAATTCCACCATAGAACCAACTGCCCCACCTGCGTGAATATAAGCTTGGATAACCCCTGATCCCAGAGTCCTATCAGCTTTTTTCTCTGCTATTTGACTACTTTTTTTGTTTAAAACAATGATAGCTTTCTCCATATCACCTCCAGCCTCCTCTAAAGCTTTTTTACATTGCATAATAGAAATACCTGTTCGATCTCTTAGATCTTTTATTTGTTCTGTTGTAATCATAATATTTTTCTTATGAGCGAAGCGAATTAGAAAAATATTACCCTGTTAAATCAAATTTTGTAGAAATTTGATTCATTTGAGTTTACAAACTCAAATGATATTTAACATGGGTCATATTAACAATCCATTTCAACCTCTTTTAAATTATTTTTTTGTTTCTGTTCCAGTTTTAACAACTCCCGTTTTAAAAACAGAAGCAACTTCTTCCACGAAAAACTTTACGCTTTCACAGACAGAATCGTTTGCTAAAATAGGATAATCAATTTTTTTAATATCACAATCTGAGTTAACTAAAGCAACAACAGGAATATTTTTTTGTCTAGCTTCTTCCACAGCAATACTTTCATATTTGGAATCAACGACAAACAAAATAGCTGGCAATGTCTTCATCGAAACAATTCCTGAAAACTTTCTTTCTAGCTTCAAAATTTCTTTGTCAATTTTACCTCTTTCTTTTTTAGTATATTTAGATAAATCACCTTTTTCTCTCTCGTCAATTAGTTTCTGATATTTTTCAGCTCTTTTCTTTATTTCGTCAAAGTTAGTTAAAGTACCACCTACCCAACGATTAGTTACACTTGGCATCTCAAGTTTATCAGCCGTCTCTTTAACAGTATCTTTTACCTCACTTTTACTACCAACGAATAGAACTTGTTTATTAGCCCCTGCAAGAGTTTCTTTTATGAAATTTTTTGCATCTTCTAAAGATTGGCTTGTTTTTTCCAAATCAAACAATTCTGTTCCATTTTTATTACCAAAAATAAATGACTTAGTTGATGGATGCCTCTTTGTTTTCGTATAAGCATAGTGAGCTCCTACCTCAAACATTTTTTCGATTTGTTTCATATCAATTGTTTCTTTTTTCTTTTCCATACCGCAGAGTTTAGCAAATTATAGGCTTTGTTGCAAGAGAATTCTAATCCAGAATTCTTGCAGTCCAGCACTATTTTTAATATTAAATTCAAGATATAAACAAGCTAATTGACTAAAACTATAGGAATGTTAAAGATGGTGCTGTGGCAACTCTCAAGCCCTAGATTAAACAATTTTGGACCTTTTTAAATTACCCCTAAGAATTAAAACTTTTTTCGATAAACTCATCCAATTTTCCATCTTTTACGACCTTATCTATATCTCTCACCTCTACCCCTGTGCGATGATCTTTAATTACCTGATAAGGGTGGAAAACATAGGATCTAATTTGATTACCCCACTCTATATTTGTTGTTTTGCTTATTTTAGAGCTATCTTCATTTTTTAAACGAGCTTCTTCCATCTTTTTAAACAATTTTGCTTCTAAAATAGCCATTGCTTTTTCTTTATTCTGAGCTTGAGACCTCTCAGAATCAATATGGACAGCAATATTTGTTGGTAAATGAACTAAACGAACGGCAGTATCTCTTTTATTTACATTCTGACCACCAGGGCCACTAGATCTTGAAAACTCAACTTTTAAATCTTTTTCATCTATCTCAACCTCACCAATTTTTTCAAATTTTGGAATAACTTCAACCATAGAAAAAGATGTGTGTCTTTTAGAGTTAGCATTAAAAGGAGATAATCTAACAAGACGATGAACTCCTGCCTCATTCTTTAGTTGTCCATAAACGTTTTTCCCCAAAACCTCAAAAGTTATATTTCTGAAACCTTTATGTTCATTTTCGTTTTTATGCAACAGAGATATTTGCCAACCTTTGTTTTCAATAAATTTTTCATACATATGGAAAAGAATTCTAGAAAAATCTTCTGCATCTAAACCACCTGCCCCAGAAAAAATAGTTATAACAGCACTTCCTTTATCATACTTACCTTTTCCTTTTATCTCATTCTTTACTTCTTCAATTTCCTTGATAACCGATTTAGCCCTGTCTTTATCTTGCCAAAAATCAGTTTTTAAAATTTCTTTCTCTAATATTTCTAATTCTTTTTTTAAATCTCTTTTTTCCATAATAGCTATTATAACAAAATTCTGGAAAAAATGAGGTAAATAATATATAATGCTCTTTGAAAATATTCTATGCGAGTGTAGCTCAGGTGGTTAGAGCGATGAACATTGTTCATCTAATAATAACGAGGGTTATATTTTGATAATAGTTTATATGCGAGTGTAGCTCAGGTGGTTAGAGCGCGTCACTGATAATGACGAGGTCGTAGGTTCGAGTCCTACCATTCGCACAAAAAAAGCACTTTCTGTAGAAAGTACTTTTTTATTCTCCAATATATTCAAATCTTTTCACCTTTTTTCCGTCTATACTTTTAATTCCAATGAAATCTTCATACGGTCTTGCCCAAATAGCGTTTAGACCAAAATCCTCAGAATCATATAAAGCTCGATAAATCACTAATTTCTCTAAAGTCTCACTGTGATTTCCCACACCTAAAACCTCATACTCCTTACCTTTAAAATGTCTGTATTTACCTAACTTAATTTCAGGCATATCTTTTAAACTTCACAAAGTCCAGCTACACAAGCCAGCTCTTTTGACCCCTCTGTTTCATCCTCGTGTTCATAGGTAACAATCTTAGAAAAATCAATATTTTTAAACCTTCTCATCATTTCATCGTAAGTTTTTTTATCCGTTTCCTCAAAAGGAGCTAGCTTATAAACAAAATCAGTTCTTGGTAAAAAGGACAACCCTCCAACAATATCCCAGTTACTATAGACCCAATTAGCTACTTTAATCCATTCTTCATCACTAACAGAAACTGTCACAGATGGGTTATGTTCAGTATAATTCTGCTTGACCATTTTCCAAAATTCTAGTTGATCCATCGCGGTCAAATCGTTTTTGAAAATTTTACCAGGAGCCTTAACAGGAAACTCAAACACATAAGTGTTGGCGTCTTCTTTATTCTGACCATTTTCTGGATAATAAGGAACCCCTTGATCTTTCAACATTTTAAACAAGCTATCTGTGGAAGAAATTCTAATCCTCCTAATATAATAGCTAGCATGTCTTGGGTGCATACCTGAGGCGCAATCAACCAACTGAGAAACTGTTCCTGATGGTTTTACACAAGTCGCACTAGTAGATTCTGCAATTCCAAATATTTTGGCATATTTTTGGTTAGTTCTGACAACCTTCTCTTTTATTTTTTGCAAGACTTTAGGATCTCTCACAACTTCACAATCCCAATGACCAGTAATTGAAACCCCAAGGAGTCTTTCTTCTTCACAATTTTCCTTCCATTCCTTTGAAAGATAACCAAAATTAGTCAAAGTAGTCTGATAGGTTCCTAAAATAGCTGCTATTTCAGCTTTCTCCAATAAAGTTTTCTCAGTATCCTCTTGCCTAGCTACTAACTCACTTAAATTACAAAATTGTTTTGACCTGATATTAATCTCCCCACAAGGATTTACACCAAAATCTTCCATATTCTTTTCATAAATCTTTTTTCTCCTCTCAGGCATTTGCTCTCCTAGAGTCCCTCTATTAAAAATACCCCTTTCCCCTGTTCCACTTTTCATTAAAGCTACCCATTCATCCATAAATTCAGAAGCACTTGGCTTTTCGTTATAAGCTGTCGAGTTATTAGCCATACTTCTCTGAGCATTATTAATATAAAATTGACCACTCTTAGCCAACCTCATATCGTTGTCATCCAACTCAGACAAAGAAATCAAAGCTGTTCTTCTAACTCCTCCAGAAACAACCACCTCACCAATCTTACAGACAATATCATGGACATCTAAATTAGTAAGTCTTTTCCCATGTTTTACAAGAACTCTCTCTCTAGCAAAATCAATCAAATCTCTTAGGGGTTCCGGTCCTGAACTCTTACCTCCCATAGTTTTCAATTTGGCCCCAGCTGGCCTAAGCTTTGAATAATCAAACTCAACATCTTCACCAGCAAACCAAGTCTTTAAACCATAAACAAAAGCATCTGCCCAGCCCTCTTTACTATCTTTCACAACAAAAGTTTTCCTCATCTTTAATTTACCATTATGAATTTTAATCTGAGGAAGTTTTTGAACATTATAACTTTCTGCACTGAACCCAACCCCACAACCACACATAGACAGATACATTATTTCTCCAAAATCCTGTAATTTAGAAGGGGCAATATAAGAACAATTATAAGCGCAAGCGTTACATCTGCGAGCTGCATTTCCAGAACTCCAAAACAACCTCATCGATGGCATTGATTGTTGATTTAAAATAAATTTACGAATTTTCTTGTATTCTGAATCTTTCAATTTTTTACCTAAATTTTCTTTCATAAAATCAAGGTATCTATCAACTGTTTCTATCCAAGTTTCTCTTCTTCCTTCATCATCAATCCACTTTGAGTAAGAACGATAATAAACGAACTCAGCCAATGGATTTTTAAAATATTTCTTACCTTCTTTCGTCAGTTTTTTAACTTTCTCTGATACTTTAATTCCCTTTCCTCTCAGTTTGGCCCTTTCTTCTCGATAAATAATATAATTTTTAGATGTTTTAATATAATTATTCCCCATCAAAGCCTTTTCAACAGAATCTTGAATACCTTCAATATTAGGGACAAATGTTTTAAATTGTTTGGAAATTTTAACCAAATCAAGATAAACTTTATTAGCTACAAGCTCAGCTTCTTTCTCAGAACCTTCTCCTGAAGCTAGCATTGCTTTATAAATAGCGTTGATAATTTTATCTAAATCAAAATCGACGACTGAGCCGTCTCTTTTTTGAATTTTTTTAACAAAATTAGGTTTTTTTGTCTTTTTTACTACTTTTTTTTCATTTTTTACCATTTTTTTGAGAAAATTATATTAAAACCACTCTTATTTTAACATTAAAAAACAAAAACAACTGTGGATAAATAAACAGAGAATAGAAAAAAAGAAGTGTAAAGAAAAATCTAAAAATTAGATTATTAACTCTAAATATCTCAAACTGTATTTGAAATTATCAGTGCGGAGAGGACAGGATTCGAACCTGCGGTGGAATTGCTTCCACACTCGCTTTCCAAGCGAGCACCTTAAACCGCTCAGTCACCTCTCCGTTTTTATTTAATTTTCAACTTATTACTTATATATAATATATAATTATTCCTAAACTAAACCACTCCCCGCCCTAGGCGGGTCAGCCTTAGACTGAAGCCACTTTTCCGTCTATTGAAAAACTAACTTAAACAATTTTGCCACATTTATCTATCATCGCCTGATCCACCAATTTTATTTCTTTCTAATCTTGATTTAAGTTTTTTTATATTAGTTTGAGCAATATCATCTAAGCCTAAATCTATTTCAGAAGCTATCTGAGACAGATACCATAAAACGTCACCTAATTCTTTCCCTAATAAATTTTTTTCTTCCGTTGTGATAATGCCTTTGTTATCTCTTATAATTTTTTTTATTTTTTCGGCCACTTCTCCAGCTTCCCCCACCAATCCAAGAGTCGGATAAACAAAATTATTATCCCTGTCAGGATAAATTGCAGTTTTTCGTGATTCTTTTTGATAAAAATTAAAATTCATATTTCAATGTATACTTTACACTAAATTCTATCTCCTCGCAAAACCCTAACTCTTTCTTCCACTGGCGGATGAGTCATAAACATCTTAACAGCAAAACTTATTTTTCTTTGCCCGACAGAATGTTTAGGGTTGTTTTTGTTTTTATAAGGATCAGAAATGTAAAGATGAGCAGTTGCCTTACTAACCTTTTTCAACTGAGTTGAATTTTGAGAAATTTTTTCTAACGCTTTAGCCAAACCTTCCGGATAGCGAGTTAACAAAGCTCCTGATGCATCAGCTAAAAATTCTCTTTTTCTTGAAACTGCTAACTGAATTAAGGTTGCTACAATAGGTGTTAAAATTGCTAAAACAATACCAACAATTACGATGATCCACCCAGCCTTATTATCATTATCTCTTTTGATTCCTCCATACAAAGACATTCTAATAAATAAATCAGATAGTAAGGCCACAAAACCAACTAGCACCACCACAACAGTAGCCAAAAGAATATCTTTATTACCAATATGAGATAACTCATGAGCAATAACACCTTCCAATTCATTCTTTTCCAGCAAACTTAGCAAACCAGTGGTAACAGCCACAGCCGCTTTTTCTTTATTACGTCCAGTAGCAAAAGCATTGGGAGAGGAGTCATTAATCACATAAACCTTTGGCATAGGCAACCCAGCTGTAATAGAAAGATTTTCTACTATATTTAATAAATCTCTATATTGATTTTTGTCCGCTACAACAGCCCCAGACATTTTCAAAGCTATTTTATCCGAATACCAATAGCTAAAAAAATTCATCCCTATACTGAAAATAATGGCTACATACAAAATTACCGGATCAGCCAGAACCTGACTAAATACCCAACCGATAGCAATAACTATTATTAAGAAGGTAAACATTAACAACCATGTTTTCCTGACATTTTCATCTTGATGGGTATAAAGCGTAGCCATATTTTATTAGTTTAAAAATTAGAAATTCACCGCTACATTTTCTTTTTCTTTCGAATCTGATTCTAATTCAAAGAATTCTCTTTTACTAAACTTAAACATATTAGCAATGACATTTGAAGGAAAGACTTCTATTTTAGTATTTAGATCTCTAACATTTCCATTATAGAAACGACGAGCAGCTTGTATCTTATTTTCTGTATCAGAAAGTTCTGTTTGCAATTCCAAGAAATTTTGGTTAGCCTTTAAATCTGGATAATTCTCAGTCACAGCAAATAATGACTTCAAAGCCCCTGAGAGCATATTTTCTGACTCCCCTTTTTCTTTCATTCCTTGTGCTCCCATTGCCTTTGTACGTGCCTCTGTTATCTTCTCAAAAGTTTTACTTTCATGAGAAGCATATCCCTTAACTGTATTCACTAAATTTGGAATAAGGTCATAACGTCTTTTTAATTGAACATCAATATCCGCCCAAGCTTCTTTTGACCTATTTTTTAAAGTAATAAGTCTGTTAAATATCATTATCACCCAAATGACAATAATAGCTAAAATTCCCAAAGTAAGATAAAGCATATTTTTTTAAATTAAATTTATAAACCGATACATAGATATTCTATCACAAAAGTTAGAAAAAAATCCCCACTTCTTCTTGATTTTTTAATTTGTGCCGAGGGGGAGACTTGAACTCCCACGGATTGCTCCACTAGTTCCTAAGACTAGCGCGTCTACCAATTTCGCCACCTCGGCATATATAATATTATTTTAATTAACTATATCAGGAACTAGTGGAGAACTCCACTATCCCTATCGTCTGTTCCACTTCGTTCCACATCGACGATTTTTTACTTCGTAAAAAACGGATGAAAAACAAAGCAGTTTGTTTTTCATTCGCTCGACTTAGCGCGTCTACCAATTTCGCCACCTCGGCATGCACACAGTATTTAATTGTACTTATTTATCCCTTCTCCGCCTTCGCTAAAGCTACGGCGGACTAATTCGACTAATCACTCGTTTTGCTCGTGATGACTCATTGAGCACCTCGGCATGCACAATTCAATTAACAATAACAATGATGATTTTAACAAAAAATCTCTAAAAAACCAATCTATTAATTCAGTACTCCGACTACTGAAAATATTATTTTAATTTTTCTATAAACAAACGATCATCAAAAACTAAAT
>JAYEKM010000013.1:0-4069 GCA_034661035.1 Patescibacteria group bacterium
TTCTTTCTCAACAACATCTTTACCCATTTGACCTTCAAAGTATAAAGCTTTCATTGTCATTAAATCAACAACACCTTCAAATTTATCTTCCAAACCAATTGGGATTTGCATTCTTACAGCTTTTTTACTCAAACGATCAAGAATTGTTTTAAATGAATGTTCAAATGAAGCACCAGTACGATCTAATTTATTAACTAAACAAATACGAGGAACATTTGCTTCATCAGCATAACGCCAGTTTGTTTCAGATTGTGGTTCAACACCAGCAACACCGTCAAAAACAACAACTGCTCCATCAAGAACCCTTAATGATCTTTTAACTTCAACAGTGAAGTCAATGTGTCCTGGAGTATCAATAATATTAAAACGATGTTTGTCATCTTTGTTAGCCATAGATGACCAAAAACAAGTAGTTGCCGCAGAAGTAATAGTAATTCCACGCTCTTGTTCTTGTTCCATCCAGTCCATAATTGCTTCACCTTCGTGAACCTCCCCTATTTTGTGAGAAAGACCGGTATAAAAAAGAATACGCTCGGAAGTTGTAGTTTTCCCAGCATCAATATGGGCAATAATTCCAAAATTTCTAACTTTTTCTAATGGATAATCTCTTTGCATATAAAATATTTTAAATTACCAAGCAAAGTGGGCAAAAGCCTTATTAGACTCAGCCATCTTATGAATATCCTCTTTCTTTTTAACAGCTACACCTTCATTATTAGAAGCTGAAATAAATTCTTCTGCCAATCTTTCGTACATTGGAGAACCTTTTTTAGAATTAGCCGCCTTTATAATCCAGCGCATTGCCAAAGCAGTTCGACGCTCAGGCCTAACTTCACGTGGTACTTGATAATTAGCACCCCCTATACGACGAGAGCGTACTTCAACTGTTGGTCCTGCATTTTTAATTGCAGTATCAAACACTTCTAAAGGATTTGGATTTCCTGTTTTTTCTTTAACAATATCAAAAGATTTATAAACAATCTTTCGAGCAATTTCTTTCTTTCCATCTAACATAATATTGTTAATAAACTTCCCAAGTTTTTGAGAATTATAAACAATATCAGGTTGAGCAATATTTCTATTTTTTACTTTTCTTCTCATATATTAACTTTTCTTAGATCTTTTAGTTCCGTAACGACTTCTAGATTTCTTCCTATTTTCAACTCCGGTAGCATCAAGACGACCACGAACAACGTGATATCTAACACCAATAAGGTCTTTAACTCTTCCGCCTCTAATCATAACAACTGAGTGCTCTTGAAGAGTATGACCCATACCAGGAATATATCCAGTAACTTCCATACCATTTGTTAAACGAATACGAGCAATCTTACGCAAAGCTGAGTTAGGTTTCTTAGGAGTAGTTGTTGTTACTTTAGTACATACACCACGCTTAAAAGGAGAAGGGTAAAAAACTGGTTTATTCTTCAAAGAATTAAAACCACGAGCTAAAGCTACCGCTTTTGATTTCTTGGTCACCTTCTTGCGACCCTTTCTAACTAACTGATTTATTGTTGGCATAATAATATAAATAACTAGTAACAAAAAACTAGCTGTGAAAATACTTTACTATAAATAGCTAAAAAATGCAACTTTTAAATTAAACTTTGAAATGAGAATTTATAAAGCCCTTTTTGACTTCAATGGTATTTGAAGTAAATATCTCTGTATAGCTCTCATCACTGTTTTTCCTCTTAATCTTAACGTAATATCTACCATTTGGAACTAAGCAATAGAAATGTCCCATCTTATTAGTAACCTTATGAACCACCTCCCTATCACTATCTGCATTATAAACGTAGGCAATAGCAAAAGATAGCGGATTACCAGTATTTTTCTCTTTAATCGTACCAAATGGTCTTGGTTTCAAAATGGTGTGTTTCAATACGAACAAGACAGCATAAATTACCAAAGTAATAATATTGTAAGGTTTCGGAGCAGCAATTACAGCTATAATAGTTAAAACTAAACCAAGATCAAATAAGAAATCTGCTAATTTATTAATAACAATATTCCTCTTAGAATAGAATTTCATTAACTTCTGTTCTTTCTTTTCAAATTCATTCCAATCAAATTTAAGAGGATCCATTGGAATATTTTTAGCAATAACTCCTCCGTCTTCAGTAATTTCAACTATGTTTCCAAAATATAAATCTTGATATATTTCATCAATATTCTTTCCAGCTATTTTATCTGACGGGAATTTATAATTAGTCTTATTAGCAACCAAACGATATGTTCCAGCAGGAACCATAAATCCAAAACGTCCGTCTAGATCTGTAATAGAAGTAGCAACTTCATTTCCTTCAAGATCTTGAAGGGTAACATATGCAGGATCAATTGGTTGTTTAGTAACACTATCATAGACAGTACCCCAAGGCTTATTTTTCTTTCTAATACCAAGAGCAGCCATCAATAATCCCCATAATCTAATAGGTATTAAAAATAATTCAGAAAAAGAAAGAGGATTTAAGAATAAAGCAGAAGCAACACTAATAGTTGCCCCAGAAATTACACCTGCAGTTGTAACAGTTTTGGTAACAATATCTCCTGTTGGTGAATTAATAATTTCTGCAACTTCATCTTTAGTTTTACTAAATTCATCATTAAAATAAGAAAAACTTTGCTGAGCTGATTTTCCAGCTGAAGATAAGAAACCTACAGCTTGACCAATAAAACCACCTGTGCCAGTTGTTGTTCCAGTGCCTGTGCCTATTCCAGTTTCAGTTCCTGTTCCTGTTCCAGTACCTGTGCCGGGAGGAGTTGTTGGAGGAGTTGTTGTTGGTCCAGGAGGAGTTGTTGGAGGAGTTGTTGGAGGAGCTGTTATTGGTCCAGGAGGAGTTGTTGGAGGGGTTGTTGGAGGGGTTGCTGGAGGAGTTGTTGGGGGAGTTGCAGGAGGAGTTGTTACTCCTGTGCCTCCACCACCAGAAGAACGAGCACTTATCGGTCTCCAGTCTGTTTTAACAGTATAGTCACTGTCAGAGGAATCAAATTTTATCCATCCATAGTTTTCACTCCAAGCATAACCATTAAATTCACCATCTGAATTAATAGTTACTGAACTTGTAGAACTATTATAAAAAGGTCCAAAGTTTATCCATCCAGCATTTTCTCCCCAGGCATAACCAGAAAGATTTCCTTCTCCATCATTTGCAACTTTAAAACTACCATTAGTAGCAGAACATCCACTGACTGTATCAGAACAATTTAAAACTGCCCAACCGAAAGATTCTCCCCAAATATACCCTGTTAATTCAGAATCAATAATGACAACATTTGAACTAGTGCTAGTTGTAAAATATCCAAAATTAATTCCAGAAGTTGAAGTCACTGTACAAGCTGTATTTTCACAAACTTGAGCAGTGTGATAAGAAGAATCTATTGTACCAACAGTTTCAGAAGCATTAACAACACCGAAAAAGAAAATCGGTGCTAATATTAAAAAATACTTTATTACTTTTTTATTCATCATCATTACTCTTTATTATATCATCATTAATTGTTTCTTCAATAACATTAACTGTCCTGGTAACTTCTTCTGCATCATTTCCTGCTTCGTCTGAAACATTGTAAGTAACAGTGTAAGTTCCTAAGGTACTGGTATCAACTGGATTAACAATTACAATATCCCCTGTAATATCACCATCAACATCGTCTTTTGCTATTACTCCAACCATAGCGTCAGTCTTAGTATAAGGAGAATCACCTAAATATAAATTGACTGGGTCTTCTCCTATTGTGATGACGGGAGCAGTTGTGTCAGACCCTTCTCCATTTGTATTAGACTCTCCTTCTCCTTTGTCTGATGACCCTGAACAAACAGTAGGATTATTTAACATTTCTATTAATTGAGTTAATTGAGTTTCATCAACACAAGTACCATTTATACAAATTTTTTCTAAGCCATTTCCTTCTCTTCCTAATAATCTTTTAACCAAACTACCCACTGAATTTTCATCCTCAAGATCAAGCGAAGCTATCCCCTCAACCTTCAGATTAAGTTCTTGTAGGGCTTTAATGGTATAAGGGATGAATTTAGTATAAGCGATAGCTTTGTAGTCTGTATCAG
>JAYEKM010000014.1:0-3958 GCA_034661035.1 Patescibacteria group bacterium
AAAAGAGTTTTGGGATGAAGATTGTGAAAATTGGATAGAAGATAAATTTTGGATAGAAGATAGCTGTATTAGATATATATATTGTAGGGATTATAGAAATAGTCATTTTTGCTCATTTGCACAAAAAGATTTAAAAGAAAATGACTAAACCAATCAAACACGATCCAGAGATGTTGACTAGGGAGCAGGTAATAAAAGAGTTTATTGAGGAATTATTACCAGAGCTATATTCTATCAGGGCAAATATTCCTTTAACTAATGGAATGAATAGTAGAAAACAAGTAAAGAAACTTATAGATAAGTTAGAGAGGAGAATAAAATGAAAAAGCTAAAGTGGGAAAGAAACCTGAAAAAATTACTTATAAAACAAGGAGCTTTAATTAGTGAAAGTGATGAAAGTGGTCAGCAAATTTATGAAGAACAAAAACAATTTATCTCCACCCTCCAAGCCAAAACAAGAAAAGAGGTGTGTGAGAGGATGAGGATGAAGAAAAGGAAAATAGATACTTATGAAAAAGCAAGCAAGGCTTGGAAGGATTCTGATGAAATAGATATTATTCAGGGAAGCAGTGAAAATGAGGGTTTTAATCAAGCGGTAGATATCCTTAACAAAATCCTAGATGAGATTATTAAAGAAAGTGAGGGGAAATGAAATTCTTTAAATATTTATCTTATGTATTAAGGCATAAATGGTTTGTAATGATTGAATGTTTTAAAGAGGGTCTGTATTGGCGAGGCATAACACACGATTTGTCAAAGTTTTTACCAAGAGAATTTATTCCTTATATGAATTATTTTTATGGTAAAGGCAGTGATATTACTAAGGGTAGAAATAAGACAGGATATTATAAACCAACTGATACAGGAGATAAAGCATTTGATTTTGCTTGGTTGTTACATCAGAAAAGGAATAGACATCATTGGCAGTGGTGGATTTTACCAGAAGATGAGGGCGGAGTAAAAATACTAGAAATTCAAGAGCCTTATTTTACAGAAATGATTTGCGATTGGATTGGAGCAGGAAAAGCACAAGGATATTTTTCACCAAAGAATGATAAGTATTTTGAAACTAGAAAATGGTGGAAAGAAAATAATCATAAAATGCAGTTAAACCCAAAAACTAGAGGGAAATTAGAACAAATACTAAAATGAACTTTAGAGAAGTACCAGAGTTTTTAATAGACCTATTATTCTTTGCTTTTATTAGTGTATTGATTGCCTATGTTTTTATGGGGGTGTTGGAAAGGGTGAGGTGGTAAGATGGCAGTCAGTAAATACGAAATAAAAGCCCAAAAAGAATTAGAAAAAGATGGATGGACAATAGATTATAAAAGAGGATTTAGTAAATGGGCAAAAAATAGAGATTTCTGGAATACCTTTGATCTAGTTTGTAAAAAGCGTGGACATAAGTTAAGATGGATTTCAATTAAAGGCCGTGCAGGTGTACCTAAATGGCATTTAGACCAAGTTAAAAACTGCTGGTTACCAAAAGGAAATATAAAAGAAATATGGTCAAGATCTCGAAGCAAAAAGAAATATTGGAAAAAGGTTATAATAAAATAATGACACTCTCAGAATTTATTAAAAAATATAATAGCAAGAAAGTAGAGGTGCATGGCTCAGCTAATGCTATGTATCAATGCACAGATTTGGCAAATTTATATATACAAGATGTATTAAAACTTCCAATTATTAAATGGACAAACGCTAAAGACTTCCCTAACCATCCAATAGCAAAAAAACACTTTGACTATATTAAAAACACCCCAATGGGTATTCCTAAAAAAGGTGATTTAATAATTTGGGGCGGACGCTGGGGACACATTGCTATTTTTCTAAGCGGTGATGTAAATTGGTTTACTTCCTTTGACCAGAATTGGCCTACTGGTTCTGTTTGCCATAAGGTTGACCACAGCTATACTAATGTTATTGGCTGGTTACGGCCAAAAGGAGGTTCTATGATAAATAGTGATGATTTACAAAAGTGTTTGGAACAGTATAATCACTTGATGAATGTGATAAAAGAAAAAGACAAAGTAATTAGCAGTCAGGCTACTGAACTGACAAAGTTAAAAAAGGAGAATAAGGTTTTAGATGATAAAGTGGAAGATGCTGGCGATAAACTTATTCAAGCAGAAGCATTAAAAGAAAAATGGCATGGGTTGTATAAACAAAGCCAAACAAACCTTGAAAGTTGTAAAATTGACCGTGGAGCTTTCCAAACTAAAATAACTAAAATGAAAAATAAATCTTTAATCACAGCAGATCGTAAAACATTGTGGTTAGAATTGGTAAAAGATTATTTAGGTAAAAGGGAGGTGTTAGTAAAAAATGAAACTAGCAAGAAAAATTGAAAAATATCAAACAGTAGAAAAGTTTAGTTTAATTACATCTGCTTCTATTTTAATTCCAGCTGGAGTTACTTTATGTAGTGATGGCAATCCACCTATTGGTATAACTTTTGTAATACTAGGAGTGCTATGTCTACTTGGAAGAGAATTACTTAAACTCAAGAAGTAAATTATAAATTTTATCTAATCTACTATTGGTTGTTTTACAATAATCTGTATTCCTTTGGATATTAACTCCATTAGCCAGCACTTCAGATTGAAGAACTGCAATATTCTGTGTAATAGGAATAAGTTTAATAGTAATGAACAAGTTAAGCAGAGTAGCAATAATAATAACTGCCGAGAATAAAAGTTCTTTAATTTGTAATATTTTTTTGATAAGCCCATTCATAAACCCAATCCTCTTAATATTTTATACATATAATATTTAGGAATAGTCCATTCAGCAGTTCGTTTAATTCCTCTTCCTACTCCCTTTGCTTTTCCTAATAAACCATATTCTCCATAGGGAACTCTTAATTCTGGCATTATTCCTTCAGGGCCAACTATTACATTCTTAACTACATTTTGAGCCATATTAAAAGCTCTTTTTGCCCCTGCTTTTGCTGTTTCAGAGGCTTCATCTCTAAAACCTACTTTTAACCACTGTAAATCTTTTCCTCCAACCATACCCTGTTTAGTAGTATTTTGCTTAATTGTTTTATAAATTTGTTTAAGTGCATCTTTTCCGCTTTGAGATTTGATTGTTGTTCCTTTTTCTTTTAGTTCCTGTAAAATTAGCTTAGCTGGATATTCAGCAGCAGTAGTTTCTGCTGTTGTTTCAATAGTTTTACCAGACCCTAAAATACTTTTAACTTTTTCTCCTACTTTTCCAATAGCCTTTTTCCCTACTCCAAACAATTTGCTTAAAACAAAATCTGATAAGCCTGCTGCCAATCCTGTTGCTCCAGCAGTTCCCAATTCTTCTACCCGTCTTTCAGGAGGAGGTATAAGTTCACTTACTCCCTTCCATTGTCCCATTGGAGCTTTTGTTGCTGCTTGTAATCTACCTTTTAAATATTGACCTCCTGCTGTTCCTATTCCAGTTCCTTTGGCTGTTCCCCTACCTAAATACTTTCCTAAAACTCCTCCAGCCATAGGCAGTAATCCTGAAGAAGCCATTAAGTTTTGTAAAGTTTCTCCAGCTCCAGTATATTGTCCAGGAACTTTCTTTTCATAACCTGCTGTAGATGAAGTTGTTGATTGTGGTATACCACTACCAACTTGAGGCATAAGCTGAGGAGCATATTGAGCAATCTCAGAAGCATCTATCCATTTTGTCTCTCCAGTTTGGTTATTTTTTATTTCTACCTTCATTGTGTTCTTCCTGTTAAAGACCAGCCTCCTCCTGAAAATCCACCTGTTTGTCCACCCGTTAAGTTTCTTAATTCTATTTCAGCCTTATTTTTTAAAGCTGCTAAAGCATTTCTATTTTTCTGTTCTTGATATTTTTGAGAAATACCCCATTTTGGATATTCTTTCATTTCATAACCAGATAAAACTGAACCATATTTTCCTTTTTTTAATTCTGCTTCTAAATTACCTATATCTTTTCTAGTTCCAGCACC